>CAWFQO010000006.1:0-48029 GCA_963817865.1 uncultured Solirubrobacterales bacterium
CTCGCCGAAGCGATCGTAAGCCCCGACGACGTCGAACTGGGCAACGCGATCGTCCGCGGCGCCGCTCACGGACGGCTTGCCGAGAGCAGTCGAGGGCTCCCGCCGCCGGCTTGCTCGTCTGAGGCGGCTCGCCCGACGGTGCCGTCTCCGAATCGCCTCGTGGAGGCGCGATCACCGCGCCCGACTTCGACGCGCGCTAGGCTCGGCTCGAGATGAGTCAGAGCGCTACGGTCGCCATGCCGCGCCAGTCGGCGAGTATCGCTCCGGCCGATCGTGCATGCGCCCAAGGGGCTATGTAGATGGCCCCAAAGCAGGCAACGACACGGCGCGTACGCCCGACATTGATCTTCGCCGTCCTGGGTCTGTTGCTCAGCGTGATTGCCGCGTTAGTCACATCAAAATCTTTGCCTGTGGTGTGGCGGTAGTGCAGGATCGATCAGAGGCGGAGACGTCGAGGTTGAAATTGGCCCGCCTGCTGGCGGGATCGGCGAGGTCCCGACGCTAGCGGGCTCCGCCCGCGCCGCCGTGGCGCCAGAGCCGAACGACCTCGCCGAGGAGGGCACGGCGGCTGGGAGCACCATCAACCCGAATGGGCCTCCCAGCCGGCCAGGCAAGTCCACAGCTTCCTGCGCCCTACGGGCGAGTCGGGTCACCGAGCACTCGCGCGAACAGCCCACGGGCCTCCGACAGCCCCTCGGCGCGCTCGGCGATGACCGGGACGCTCCCGCGTCCTAACGCGAATACGAGGCCCCCACACGACAACGCCCGACCCCAAGGGGTCCCGCGGGTCCGCCCAAAGGCCCTGCGTCGAGGATCGACGCGCCGGGTGTCGTCGCCGCCGCAGCCGGAATACGCCCGCTGGCGGCCGACGTCACGCCAAGCGCCCCGCCTCGCGCGCCCAGGGAGCCTGACAGGTTGTCCGGGACAGGCGAGACCTCGACTCCGCCGAGCGCGCTGATCGGCGTGCTGCGGCCACGCACCGCGGTTGTGCGATCGAAAACCTGGCGCGGGCAGGTCGCCGGACCGGATTGAACTCGATCCGCGGACGGCCGCGAAGCGAGAGGAGGCGAGCGTCGTCCAGATCCTGGCGAGCGACGAGCTCGGTGTCGAGGGAGTCGGCGAGCTCGAATGGGCCGTATGGAGGGCCCGTCCACCCCCCGCCGGGCCGCCGACGACCTCCGGACGATCGGCGCGGCGGCGGTCGGGTTGACCGCTCGCGGCCTGCGGGCGCGCGGTTGCCGAGGGGGCCCGTCTCGGTGGCGTCCTGTTGCGCGACGGGCAGCCGGCCAGTGATGCCGATGTGCGAGGCCGGGTCGGTCTCGGGCCGGCGGGGAGGCGGCAGCCAAACGCGGCGACGAGCACTCTCTCAAGCCGAAACTGGTGTCAAACTCGGTACCCATCCGGTACCTTTACCAGACTGCGGATAGGCCGACTGAGGAGAATAAAAGCCTATTTTCCAGGGCCTTTCGTGATGCCGGAGGAGGGACTCGAACCCCCGACACGCGGATTATGATTCCGCTGCTCTAACCGACTGAGCTACTCCGGCGGGAGTCGGCCAGTCTACCCGGGTCGGCGATCGGCAACTCGGGTAGGCTCGCCCCGAACCCCGAGGAGGCGTTTACGTCGTGGCGTTCGTCCGGTCGACCAGACCCCGCAGCCGGCCCCCGTCCGGCTCACCTCGACCCGGCCCCGGGCCGACCGCCTCACCCGGCCCCGTCCGGCTCGGCTCACCCCGCCCCCGCCGGCCCGCCGCCTCGCCGCGCCCGCCGGCTCCTCGCCACCGCCACAACCGCCGCCACCGCCACAACCGCCGTCACCGCCGCGGCCGTGGCCGCCGCCGTCGTGGCCGCGACCCTCGCCCTCCCGGCCCAGGCCCAAGCCGCCCCCCAGCCCCAGCCCTACCGGACCAACGACTACGCCAGCGGCGGGTTCCACGACATCCTCCCGCCCGGGGCGAACGGCCTGACGAGCACCCTCGGGTTCGTCCTCTACGAGCTGACCGGCGCCCGCCCGGCCCACAGCTTCGATCAGTACCCGATGTATCGCGACCTCCTCTCCGCCGGCCCCGACCTCGCCCCCTCCGACCTCGGCCGCTTCTTCAAGGACTCGAGCTTCGGCGTCCCCGACGGCCACGTCGCCTCGGTCGAGCGGCCCCGCGACGATGTCGTGATCGTCCGGGACACCGACTTCGGCGTCCCCCACATCTACGGGTCGACCCGCCCCGGCACCGAGTTCGGGGCCGGCTACGCCAACGCCGAGGACCGGCTCTTCATGATGGACGCCCTCCGCCACGCCGGCCGCGGCCAGCTCGCCGCCTTCGCCGGCGGATCCCCCGGCAACCGGTCGATGGATCGGAGCGTGTTCGCCGACGCCCCCTACACCGAGGCCGAGCTCCAGCGCCAGGTCGACCGCCTCCCCCAGCTCTACGGGGCCGACGGCCAGCAGCTGATCGCCGACGCGACCAGCTACGTCGACGGCGTCAACGCCTACATCGACTCCGCCCGGCTCGACATCACCCGCATGCCCGGCGAGTACCTCGCCCTCGGCCGCCCCCTCGGCCCCGACCCCTGGAAGGTGACCGACCTCGTCGCGACCGCCGCCCTCATCGGGAGCATCCTCGGCCAGGGCGGCGGCGACCAGCTCTCCTGGGCCGAGATCCTCCAGACCTTCCGCCAGCGCTTCGGACCCTCGACCGGGACCAGTCTCTTCAACGACTGGCGCGAGCGCAACGATCCCGAGGCCCCGACCACCGTCACCACCGGCCGCCGCTTCCCCTACGAGCTCGCCCCGGCCCACCCGGCCCCCGGCAGCGCCGCCCTCCCCGACCCCGGAAGCCTCACGACCCAGCCGGTCGTCACCCACGCCGCCGGCGCCGGCGCCGGTGACGCGACCGCCCCGCTGCCCCGCTCCCTCCTCGCCCTGCCCCGCAGCGACTCGAACGCCCTCCTCGTCTCCGCGGCCCACTCGGCCTCCGGCCACCCACTCGCCGTGATGGGTCCCCAGGTCGCCTACTTCAACCCCCAGATCCTCCAGGAGGAGGACCTCCACGGGCCGGGGCTCGACGCCCGCGGCGCCGCCGTCGACGGCCTCGGCCTCTACGTCCAGCTCGGCCACGGCGGCGACTACGCCTGGAGCGCCACCTCGGCCGGCCAGGACATCGTCCACACCTTCGCCGTGCCCCTCTGCAACCCCGACGGCTCGACCCCGACGACCGCCTCCGACGCCTATCTCCTCCGCGGCCGGTGCACCCCGATGGACGTCCTCCGCCAGACCGAGTCCTGGACGCCCAACCTCGCCGACTCGACCCCGGCCGGCTCGGAGACGATGACCGCCTACCGGACCGCTCTCGGCATCGTCGAGGCCCGCGCGACGGTCGCCGGCCACCCGGTCGCCTACACCCGGCTCCGGTCGACCTACGGCCACGAGATCGACTCGGCCCTCGGCTTCAGCGACTTCAACAACCCCGACCGGATCCACAACGCCCAGGACTTCCAGCACGCCGCCTACCGGATCGGCTACACCTACAACTGGTTCTACGCCGACGACCGGGACATCGCCTACTTCAACTCCGGCGCCAACCCCGTCCACGCCCCCCACGTCGACCCGACCCTCCCGGTCGCCGCCGCCTTCGAGTGGCGGGGCTTCGACCCCCAGGCCCAGACCGCCGACTACACCCCGTTCGACCAGCACCCCCAGGTGACCAACCAGGACTTCATCACCTCCTGGAACAACAAGCAGGCCCCCGCCTACTCGGCCTCCGGCTCCCAGTACGCCTCGGTCTACCGCTCGCAGCTCCTCGACGACCGGATCCGCCCGCTGATCGCCGGGGGCCGGAAGACCACCCTCCCGGCCCTGGTCGGGGCGATGGAGGAGGCCGGGACCGTCGATCTCCGGGCCGACCGCGACCTCCCGCAGATCCTCGCCGTCCTCGGCCACCCGGCCGACCCCCAGCTCGCCGCCGCCGTGTCCGAGCTCGAGGCCTGGCACGCCGACGGCTCCCACCGGATCGACCGGACCGGGTCCGGCGCCTACGCCCACGCCCACGCGATCGCCATCCTCGACGCCTGGTGGCCTCTCCTCGTCCCCGGCGAGTTCGAGCCCGCCCTCGGCCCCGACCTCTACCGGCAGCTGACCGCCCGGCTCCCGATCGACGACCCGCCGAACAGCGGCAGCGGGATGTCCCACGTCGGCTCGGCCTACGACACCGGCTGGTTCGGCTACGTCGAGAAGGACCTCCGCCGCCTCCGCGGCCTCCCCGAGGCCGGCCCCTACCACCGCGTCTACTGCGGCGGCGGCGTCCTCGCCGCCTGCCGGGCGATGCTCGCCGACACCCTCGGCCAGGCGATCGCCCGGGCCGCCGACCCGAGCACCCTCTACGCCGACCCGACCTGCGCCGCCGCCGGCCGGCCCGGCGACCAGGCCTGCTTCGACTCGATCAGCTTCCGCCCGATCGGCATCACCACCGTCCCCCCGATGCCCTGGGTCAACCGCCCGACCTACCAGCAGGCGGTCGAGATCCCCGCGCATCGCCCGCGATGACCCCGCTCATAGCCGTCCCGAACGTCTCCGACGGACGCGATCCGGCGACCCTCGAGGCGATCGGCCGGGCCTTCACCTCGACCCCCGCCCCGATCCGCCTCCTCGACCGCCACGCCGATCCCGACCACCACCGGGCCGTCTACACCCTCGCCGGGCCGCCCGGCGCCCTCGGCCCCGCGCTCCTCGAAGGCGCTCGCGCCGCGATCGCCCGCATCGACCTGACCACCTCCCGCGGCTTACACCCATTTGTCGGAGCGGTGGACGTCGTTCCCCTCGTCCATCTCGAACCGGCCACCCGGGGCGCGGCCGTGGTCGAGGCCCTCCTCACCGCCGACCTCCTCGCCTCCGAGCTCGACCTCCCCGTCTTCCTCTACGGCCCCCTCGCCGGCGGGCGCACCCGGGCCGAGCTGCGCCGCGGGGGACCCGCCGAGCTCGCCCGCCGGATCGCCGCCGGCGAGCTGGCCCCCGACTTCGGTCCCGCCCGCCTCCATCCGACCGCCGGCGCCGTCCTCGTCGGCGCCCGGCCTCCGCTCGTCGCCTTCAACCTCGAGCTCGCCCCCCCGGCCGACCGCGAGACCGCCGCTCGGATCGCTGCCCTCATCCGTCAGGACGGGCTCCATGGCCTCCCCGGAGTAAGGGCGATCGGCCTCTTCCTCGCCGCCGGCGGCGGTCGGGCCCAGGTCTCGGTCAACGTCGAGGACGCCGCCGCGGTTCCCCTCGCCGCCGTCGTCGCCGCCGTCGCCCGCCACGCCCCGATCGCCGCCGCCGAGCTCGTCGGGCTCGCCCCCCGGGCCGCCTTCGACGGCTTCCCCGCCGACCTCCCGCTCCCCGGGTTCGATCCCGCCCGGCACCTCATCGAGAACGCGCTGACGAATCACTAGGCTTCGTCTCCGATGGCCCAGACCAAGCGCAAGCGTCCGACCAAGCACCGGGGGAACGCCGCCGGGATGATCGAGGCCCGCGGCCGGACCGGGCGCAAGCCGACGGCGACCGAGAAGCGCCCGGCCGGCGGCTCGGCCGGGAAGGGCACGGGCAGGCGCGAGCCGATGCTCAAGGAGGATCGCTACGACAAGCCCCCGAGCTGGAAGATGTCGATCAACCGCGCCGTGATCGCCTGCGTCGCCGTCCTCGGCATCTCGCTGATCATCAAGGCCCTGACCCCGGCCCAGGCGATCGGCTTCCTCCCGATCATCCTCCTGATCTACGTCCCCCTCGGCTACTACACCGACCGCTACATCTACCGCCGGCGCCAGCGCCAGAAGGCGGCGAAGTGAGCCTCGAGGTCCGCGGCCACCCGGTCGGACCGGTCCAGGAGAACTGCTACATCGCCTGGGCGACCGGCTCGACCGAGGCCCTCGTGATCGATCCCGGCGAGGAGGCCGATCGCCTGCTCGCCGCCCTCGCGGCCGACGGGTTGACGGTCGCCGCGATCCTCCTCACCCATTGCCACTTCGACCACGTCGGCGCCGTCGCCCCGCTCGCCCGGGCCACCGGCGCCGAGGTCTGGGTCCCCGAGCTCGAGCGGCACGTCCTCGCCGACATCGACCGCTACGTCCTCTGGCCGGGGTTCGGCCCGTTCGAGAGCTACGAGGCCGAGCACACCCTCGCCGGCGGCGAGCGGCTCGAGCTCGCCGGCCTCGACATCGACGTCCTCTTCACCCCCGGCCACAGCCCCGGCCACCTGACCTTCGCCCTCCCCGACCACCGCGCCCTGTTCAGCGGCGACGTCCTCTTCCGGCGGTCGGTCGGCCGGACCGACCTCCCCGGCGGCGACCCCGCCGTCCTGATCGCCTCGATCGCCGACCTCCTCGGCCGCTATCCCGGCGACACCCGCGTCTACCCGGGGCACATGGAGGAGACGACGCTCGCCGCCGAGCGGGCCGAGAACCCCTTCCTCGTCGGGCTCCCGGCCCCGCCCGCCGGCGGGGCGCCGGAGCCGGCCGGGTCGACCGGAAGCCCGGGCGGGTCCGCCGGCCGCCGGCCGGACCCGCGCGCGTGAGCCCCCAGGCGTTCAAGGCACCCCGCGGGACGTTCGACATCCTCCCGGACGACGCCGCCCGCCGGGCCGAGGTCGAGCGGGTCGCCCGCGAGGTGCTCGAGACCGCCGGCTACGGGCGGATCGAGACGCCGACCTTCGAGTCGACCGACGTCTTCACCCGGACGGTCGGCGAGGCGACCGACATCGTCCAGAAGGAGATGTACACCTTCGCTGACGCCGGCGGACGGTCGCTCACCCTCCGCCCCGAGGGCACCGCCCCCGTCTGCCGGGCCTACGTCGAGCACGGGATGCACAAGCTCCCGGCTCCGGTCAAGCTCTACTACCTCTCGTCGTTCTTCCGCTACGAGCGCGCCCAGGCCGGCCGCTACCGCCAGTTCTGGCAGGTCGGGGCCGAGACCCTCGGCTCGCACGACCCGGCCACCGACGCCGAGTCGATCGTCCTCGCCCACACCGTCCTCGACCGGCTCGGCGCCCGCGGCCTGCGGCTGCGTCTGGCCAGCCTCGGCAGCCCCGACGCCCGGGTCGACTACCGGGCCGAGCTCCAGGACTACCTCCGCGGCCGGGCGGACGAGCTCTCGGCCGAGGTCCGGGCCCGGATCGAGCTCAACCCGCTCCGGGCCTTCGACGCCGACGACCCGGCGACCCGGCGGGTGATGGCCGGCGCCCCGCGGCTGCTCGATCGCCTGAGCGCCGACGATGCCCGGCACTTCGAGGAAGTCAAGGCGCTCCTCGACGCGGCCGGCCTCGCCTACGAGCTCGATCCGACCCTCGTCCGGGGCATCGACTACTACACCCGCACGCTGTTCGAGTTCTCGAGCGACGCCCTCGGCGCCCAGTCGGGCGTCGGCGGCGGCGGCCGCTACGACGGTCTCGTCGAGGCCCTCGGCGGCCCGCCCACCCCGGGCGTCGGCTGGGCCGCCGGGGTCGAGCGGATCCTCCTCGCCGCCGGCGCCCCGCCGCCCGCCGCCCCGTCCGTCGACCTCTACGTCGCCCACGAGGACGCCGCCCGCCGCGAGGCCTTCGGCACCCTCCTCGACGCCCGCCGGGCCGGCCTCCACGCCCAGATGGAGACGACCGGCCGGTCGCTGAAGGGCCAGCTCAAGCACGCCGAGCGGCTCGGCGCCCGGTACGTCGCGATCGTCGGCCCGCACGGCATCCAGCTCAAGGACGCCCGCGCCGCCACCCAGGAGCCGGTCTCCGCCGGCCAGCTGATCGAGCGCCTGGTGGCCACGTGAGGCGCCCGCCCCGCCCCAACGCCTACCGCGACCGCTGGTCGGGCGGCCTGCGCCCCGGCGACGTCGACCGGGAGGTCCGCCTCGCCGGCTGGGTCCACCGCCGGCGCGACCACGGGAACCTCGTGTTCGTCGACCTCCGCGACCGGTCGGGCATCGTCCAGCTCGTCTTCCACCCGGAGACGGCCCCCGCCGCCCACGCCGCCGCCCACGGCCTGCGCTCCGAGCACGTCATCAGCGTCCGCGGCCGGGTGGTCCGGCGCAGCCCGGAGAACGTCAACCCCGAGCTCCCGACCGGGGAGATCGAGGTCACGGTCGACGCGCTCGACCCGCTCGCCGGATCCCTGACCCCGCCGTTCCCGCTCGACGAGGACGGTCAGGTCGACGAGATCCTGCGCCTCCGCTACCGCTACCTCGACCTCCGCCGCGAGGGGATGCGCGAGGCGCTCGAGCTCCGCCACGCCCTGATCGCCTCGATGCGCGCCCACCTCGACGCCCGCGACTTCCTCGAGATCGAGACGCCGATCCTCACCCGCTCGACCCCAGAGGGCGCCCGCGACTTCCTCGTCCCGGCTCGCCTGCGCCCCGGGGACTTCTACGCCCTCCCGCAGTCGCCCCAGCTCTTCAAGCAGCTCCTGATGATCTCCGGGTTCGAGCGCTACTTCCAGATCGCCCGCTGCTTCCGCGACGAGGACCTCCGGGCCGACCGCCAGCTCGAGTTCACCCAGCTCGACATCGAGCTGTCGTTCGTCGACGAGGACGACATCATCGACCTCGTCGAGGGCCTGATGACCGACGTCTTCGCCGTCGGGCGGTTCCCCGTCCCGCCGGCGCCGTGGCCCCGCCTCGGCTACGACGAGGCGATGCGCCGCTTCGGGTCCGACCGGCCGGACACCCGCTTCGGGCTCGAGATCTCCGAGTTGAGCGACGCGGTCCGGGGCAGCGAGTTCAAGGTCTTCGAGCGGGTGCTCGAGTCCGGCGGCGTCGTCCGGGGGCTGAACGCCGGGCCGCTCGAGCTCTCCCGGGCCGAGCTCGACGGCCTCAGCGAGGTCGTCCAGCGCCACGGGGCCAAGGCGGTCGCCCCGATCTACGTCGCCGGCGGCGGCTGGCGCTCGAACCTCGAGAAGTTCTTCGCCCCCGACCAGATCGCCGCCGTGAACGCGGCGCTCGGGGCCGGCGACGGCGACCTGCTCCTCTTCGTGGCCGACCGCGAGGCCGTCGCCGCCCAGGCGCTCGGGGCGCTCCGGCTCGAGCTCGCCGCCCGCTACGACCTGATTCCGGCCGGGCGCCACGACCCCCTCTGGGTCGTCGACTTCCCGATGTTCGGCTACGACGAGGCCGGCGACCGGTGGGACGCCCTCCACCATCCGTTCACCGCCCCGGGGCCCGCCCCCGGCGAGACCGAGCTCTCCTTCGCCGACCCCGGGCGCCTGCGCTCGCGGGCCTACGACCTCGTCGTCGACGGGAACGAGCTCGGCGGCGGGTCGATCCGTATCCATACCCCCGAGCTCCAGAGCCAGGTCCTCGCCGCGATCGGCCTCGACGCCGACGAGGCCGAGACCCGCTTCGGCTTCCTCCTCGACGCCCTCCGCTACGGCGCCCCGCCCCACGGGGGCATCGCCTTCGGGATCGACCGGATCGTCGCCCTGGTGGCCGGGCGCGACTCGCTCCGTGAGGTGATCGCCTTCCCCAAGACGGCCAGCGGCGCCGATCCCCTGACCGGGGCCCCGGCCCGGGTCGACGAGCGCCAGCTCGCCGAGCTCGGGATCCGCCTCGCCCAGCCCGCCGTCCGGCGGTAGGCCCGGCCGGGCGGCCCGGCCGGCGGGGGCGGCGGGCGGGCTGGCGCCTGCGGCCCGAGCTACGTATCCTCGGAGGCCCGATGGCGAGACCGAAGGCGAACGTGCTCGTCACGATCCCGATCAGCCACTACTGCGAGAAGGCGCGGTGGGCGCTCGACCGGGCCGGGGTCGACTACACCGAGCGGGCTCACGTCCAGTTCGTCCATCGCTTCGCCGCCCGCCGGGCCGGGGGAGGGACGACCGTGCCCGTCCTCGTCTGCGACGCCGGCGTCCTCGCCGACTCGTCGGACATCCTCCTCTACGCCGACGCCCACGCGCCGGCCGACCGCCGCCTGTATCCGGACGATGCGGTCGTCCGCGCGGACATCCGCCGGCTCGAGCGCGAGTTCGACGACCGCCTCGGGCCGCACGGACGGCGCTGGATGTACCACCTGCTCCGCCGGCGGAGCGATCTCGCTAGCCGCTACGGGACGGCCGGCGTGCCCACCTTCGAGCGGGTCATGCTCCCGGTTCTCTACCCGGCGGTCTACGCCTGGATCGACCGCCATCTCGAGATCACGCCGGCGACGGCCGACTTCTCGCTGAGCGAGGTCCGCGCCGTCTTCGACGCCGTCGGCGAGCGGCTGGCCGACGGGCGGCCCTACCTCTGCGGGGACACGTTCACCGCCGCCGACCTCACGTTCGCGGCGCTCTCGTCGCCCGTCGTGATGCCCCCCGGCTACGGCGTCCTCCTGCCCCCACCCGAGGAGATCCCACCGGCCGCCGCCGAGGTCGTGCTCGAAATGCGCGCCCACCCGGCCGGGGTCCACGCGCTCGCCATGTTCCGCGAGCACCGGTCCTACCCGGGAGTCGGTGTCGCCGCCGGATCGTAGGGTGCTCGCCGGACTCCGCGGAGACGCCCGGCCGAGCTAGGGCGCGCGGAGATCCTCCAGCTCGCAGGGAGCCTGGTCGAGGTCGAGGAGGTCCGGGTCGCCGGTGAGGAGAACGAGGCCGTGGGCGGCTGCCGTGGTCGCCGCGAAGCAGTCGCCGAGCGCGATCGCGGCGCGGGCCTTCAGCCGGGCCGCCGCGACCATTCGTGCGGTGCCCGGGAGGTCCGGGGCCAAGGACGCCCGCAGCGACCCGAGCGTCGCGTCCGCCGCCGGGCGGCCGTGGTCGCGCTCGATGCGGTAGTAGACCTCCACGAGGTTGACCCAGCTGACGACCGGACGTGATCCGATGACCTCGTTCACCCGGGAGAGGGCCGGTTCCTCACCGTCGAGCCACGCGAGGATCGCCCACGCATCGAGGCAGGCTCTCATCGGGGCTCACGGGCACGATCCTCGAGCAGCCGCGTCGCCATGCCGCTGTTAGCGAAGCGCCCCCCGAGCGCATTGGGCTCCCGGCGTGCGACGAGCACGATCCGCTCGCCCCGAAGCTCGAACTCGACCTCGTCCCCAGGGTGCAGGTTCACCTTGTCCCTGATCGATTTCGGAATCACCACCTGGCCCTTCGCTCCGATCCGGCCAGTCATACTTGTTGAGTATAACTCCTCCGACGAGCCTCAGGCGTTCTCGACGACGAGGAGGGAGTTGGCGTCCGGATCGCGGAACCAGAACATCGGGGGGACCGGGTCGCCCATGCGGCTGATCTCGGCGTCGACGTCGACGCCGCCGGCCTGCAGCTCCGCGTAGATGCCGTCGACGTCAGCCGTCGACAGGGCGATGCCGGTCTCGACGCCGCCGGTCGGCTTGCCCGGCGGCGGTGGGACGATGGCGATCGACGTCTCGGCCTCGGCCGGGGCCACCTCGACCCAGCGGTAGCCGTTTCCGAACGGGACGTCGACGCGCTTCTCGAAGCCGAGCTTCTCGGTGTAGAACGCGATCGCGCGCTCCTGATCGGAGACGGGGATGACCACGGTGCCGATCCTGTCGATGCGGGTCTTGGTCTTGCTCACGACAGCCTCCTTGGTTGGTTAACCCCGTAGACCGCCGTCCCGGCGAAACTCATCGGCGCCGTATCTTCGCCGCCTTCGGGGTAGGCCCTACTAGGCTGTGAGGATGCCCGCCGCCGGCGGCGGGACGAGCAACGAGGGGGTCGCCGAGCGCGTCCGGCGGCGACCGCGGCCCGGACCGAACGGAGGACTTCGATGGCATACCGGTTGAGCTTCGAGGCGAGCCTTCCCGACTCGATCGAGACGACGGCGCGGGAGGAGCTAGGCGGCGCGACGACGCTCCTGCGCGACCGCTTCGACGACGATCCGGTCGAGGCGGTTCACGAGGCGCGCAAGAGCCTCAAGAAGACCCGCGCCCTCCTGCGCCTCGTCCGCCCCGGCCTCGGCGGCCGGGTCTACCGGCGGGAGAACGGCGCGCTGCGCGACGCCGGGCGGCTCATCTCCGGGGCCCGCGACGCCGACGTCCTGGTCGAGACGGTCGAGCGGCTCGCCGAGCGCTACGTCGGCCGGATCCCGGCGGCCGACTTCGACGGGCTGCGCGACCACCTCCGGGCCGCGTCGATCGCCTCGCAGGCCGGGTCGGCCGGAGGCGGACGGATCGACGCGGTCGACATGCTCGACGCCGTCGTCAGGCGGATCGACGACTGGCCGCTCGAGCGCTGCCACCGAAAGACGCTCGCCGCCGGCATGGAGCGGGCCTACGAGCGCGGCCGCGAGGCGTTCGCCGCGGCCGACGCCGATCCGACGATCGAGCGCCTCCACGACTGGCGCAAGCGCGTCAAGGACCTCTGGTACCACCAGCGCCTCGTCAGCCCGGCCTGGCCGGAGGTCCTCGACGCCCAGGCCGAGGAGGCGCACAGCCTCTCGGAGATCCTCGGGGACGATCACGACCTCGCCGTGCTCGCCCTCCTCTTCGAGGGCGAGGACCGTCCGCCGGTGCCCCTCGACCCGGCGCCCCTGCTCGAGCTCGTCGCCGAGTGGCGGGCCGAGCTCCTCGCCTCGGCCCGCCACCTCGGGCGCCTGGTCTACGCCGAGCGCCCAGCCGCCTTCGCCCGCCGCAACCGGCGCTACCTCAAGCAGGCGGGCGACGAGCGTCCGCGCCGGGACGGGCGATGGCGCCCGGGTCTGAGATCGAGCGGAAGTTCCTCGTCGCCGAGGTGCCCGACGCCCTGGACGACCGTCCGTCCGAGGCGATCGAGCAGGGCTACATCGCCGTCGATGGCCCGGTCGAGGTGCGCCTGCGCCGGCGGGGCGGCCGCGCCCTCCTGACCGTGAAGTCGGGGGCCGGGCGGGTGCGGGTGGAGGAGGAGTTCGAGATCGACGACCGCCGCTTCGAGTCGCTCTGGCCGCTCGGCGAGGGTCGCCGGGTGACGAAGACCCGCTACCGGCTGCCGGCCGACGGCGGCGAACTGACGATCGAGCTCGACGTGTACTCGGGCGACCTCGAGGGGCTGGTCGTGGCCGAGGTCGAGTTCGACTCCGAGGCCGCGGCTGACGAGTTCGAGCCGCCCGGCTGGTTCGGGCCCGAGATCACCGACGACAAGCGCTACGCCAACCGGGCGCTCGCCGTCGACGGGGTCCCGGCCGGGTCCTAGCGCGCCGCCGGTCAGGCGATCGTGCCGTGCCCGACCACGAGCTCGCCGGCCATCAGGCAGCCGAGCTGGCCGGGCGCGATCCCGCCGGGGGCCGGGTCGCGAAGCTCGAGCTCGAGCTGCCCGTCGCGCGGGCCGGCGAGGACCCGGCAGGGGAGGGGGCGCTGGCGGTAGCGGAGCTTGACCGCGCTCGCGCCGGCGCGGTGGACGACGGCGTCGCGGAGGGTCACCCGGCGGGCCTCCTCGAGCTCGGCCCGGTGGCCGACGACGACGGTGTCCCCGGCCTTCTCGAGCACGTAGAGGGGCTCGCCGCCGCCGAGACCGAGGCCGCGCCGCTGGCCGACCGTGTAGTCGTGCTGGCCGCGGTGGCGTCCGAGGCGGCGGCCCGCCCGGTCGACGATCGGGCCCGGGCGCGACGCGGCCTGGTCGCCGTGGCGGGCGAGGAAGGCCGCGCGGCCGACGCCGGCGAGGAAGCAGAGATCCTGGGAGTCGGGCTTGCCGGCGACCGCGAGACCGGCGCGGGCGGCCAGCTCGCGGACGGCGTCCTTGCGCAGGTCGCCGAGGGGAAAGCGCAACCCGGCGATCGAGGCCGGGTCGAGGCCGGCGAGCATGTAGGTCTGATCCTTGGCCGGGTCGGCCGCCACCCGGAGGAGTCCGTCCTCGACGCGGGCGTAGTGCCCGGTGGCCAGGGCGGCGGCCCCGAGCCGGGCGGCGAGGTCGAGCATCTCGTCGAGGCGGACGTCGCCGTTGCAGCGGACGCACGGGTTGGGGGTCAGCCCGGCTGCGTGATCGGCCAACCACGGCTCGACCACGCCGGCCCGGAACTCGGCCCGGAGATCGAGCGATAGGTGGGGGAGGCCCATGCCGTGGGCGAGGGCCCGGGCGCCGCGGACGGCCTGGGGCGAGCAGCAGCTCCGGTCGCCGTCGCCGGCCGGGTCCGACCAGAGCTCGAGGGTCACGGCGACGGCGGCCGGGCCGGCGAGGAGCGCGGCGACCGCGCTGTCGACGCCGCCGCTCATGGCCACGAGCGTCCGCTGCGGGTCCTCGGCCAGGGCGGCGTCGGCCCGGGCGGCCGCCCCGAGCGCCCGATGGAGGGCGTCGGCGGCCAGGTCGGCCGCGTGGCGGCCGGCCGGGGAGAGGCCACCGAGCTCGGCCGCGATCTCGTCGGGCCCGATCCGGGCGGCGTCGAGGAGGGGACGGTCGCGGACGAGGGCGACGGCGGCGCTGCCGGCGGCGATCGCCGCCGCGCAGCCGGTGGCGTCGAAGCCGGCGTCGCGGACCCGGCGCCCGTCGAGGGCGACCGAGACGCGGATGACGTCGCCGCAGGCCGCGCCGCCGGCGGCCCCGGTGTGCGACCGGGACGGCGTGTGGCCGCGGGCCCGCGGGCGCTCGAGGTGGTCGCCGAGGCTCACCGTCGGAAGTCTAGTTCCGGGTCACCGCGGGTCGGACGCGGCGGCCGGGCGCCCGGACGCCGCTCCTCACGACGCTTGGGAATCGGTCCCGGGCAGGAGCACGGTGCCGAGGATCCGTCGCTTCCGGCCGGGCTTCGGCGGGTTGGCGAGGCGGGGCTGGACGACCCGCCCGACGTCGCGAACCAGCTCCATGAGCTCGAGGTCGTCGAGCCACATCCCGGCGAGCCGGTAGCTCACCCCGTCGCGGACGAGGTCGATGTCCCTGCGCGCGAGGTAGCGGTCGTAGTCGCCGATCAGCCCGGCGACGTAGGCCAGGAACATCTGGCGGTGCTGATCGGGGGTCATCTCGTCGAGCTCGTCGACCCCGACGCTCGCGGCGGCGGTCCGGAGCACGTACGTCCGCTCGAGCGCTCCCCGGACCTTGCGCTCGGCGACCACCGCGAGCACCCCGCCGGCCACGAGGCGGGCGATGTGACGGTAGAGGCTGGCGGGCGGTACGTCGGGGAGCTCGGCGCGGACGTCGGTCGTGGTGAGCGCGCGGTCCCCGAGGAAGGCCTGGACGATGCGCAGGCGGACCGGATGGAGGAGGAGGTCGGCGCTCGCCACAACCTCACGATATCAAGACTGCTATTATTCCCAATATAGGGAACAGGTGGCGCCGGACGGAGGCGACATGCCGGATCTGAGTCGTGAGGGCGATGAGCTGGTGCTGACGCTCAGTCCGGTCGAGAAAGCCGAATCGCTCCACGGCGACGTGCGGGTTCCCGTCGCCTCGGTGCGCGACGTGGATGTGCTCGAGGACGTGATCCACGAGGTGCACGGACTCAAGCTTCCCGGGACCCGCTGGCCCGGGCGATTCGCGATCGGCACCTTCATCGGTCCGGGCGGAGCGAGGACCTCGGGCCTCAAGAGGACGTTCGCCGTCGTCCACCACGACACGCCGAGGGGCCTGCGGGTGCGGCTCGAAGGCGCGGCCTTCGACGAGCTTTTGCTCGGATGCGAAGACCCCGAGGGGGTCAAGAGCAGGATCGGGACCCTTCGCTGAGCTCGCGGGTCGCCGCGCCGGCGACTCGGCTGAGCGAGGGGCCGCCGCGGCGATCCCTCGGTGGCGTCACCCGCCACCGAGCGCCGCCTCGAGGACGGCCCGGGCGATCGGGGCGGCCGCCGTCCCGCCGAAGCCGGCGCCGACGAGCATGACGGCCACGGCGACGGTCGGGCGCCCGGCCGGGGCGAAGGCGACGAACCAGGCGTCGGCGTCCTTGGGGTTGGTCGAGTTCGGGCGGAGCTCGGCGGTCCCGGTCTTGCCGGCCACGGCGACGCCGGGGATCGCGGCCGCGGTCCCGGTGCCGGAGCTGACCACCCCGAGCATCATCGTCCGGACCTCGGCGGCGACGGCCGGCGGGATCGCCGTCCGGCGGCGGATCGGCTCGATCGCGGCGATGCGGGGGGCGGCGCGCAACCCGCCGGCGGCGATCGTCGCGCCGACGCTGGCCATCTCGAGCGGCGTGGCCAGGTCGCGGTCCTGGCCGATCGCGGCGGCCCCGACCGCGAGGCTGTCGCGCAGGCCGGCGGGCGGGGAGATCGTGCTCGGGCGGGCCGCCGGGATCGTCGTCGGCTGCTCGTCGAAGCCGAAGGCCCGGGCGGCGGCGACGAGCCGGGCGGCCCCGACGCGGGCGCCGAGCGGGGCGAAGACCGAGTTGCACGACTTGATGAACGCCTCGGTCAGGGTCCCGCCGCACGCCTCGCTCGAGGCGTTCTTGAGCTGGACGCCCGAGAGGGTGGCGGAGGTGGCCACGGGATACGACGTCGACGGCTGGGCGACGCCGTGCTCGAGGGCGGCCGAGACGGTGATGATCTTGAACGTCGAGCCCGGGGGCTGGGGCGCGGAGACGGCGAGGCCGGCCAGGGCGAGGATGGCCCCGTCGCGCGGGCGGATGACGGCCACGCCGCCGAGCTTCGCGCCGAGCGCGCCGGCGGCCGCGGCCATCAGCCGCGGCCGGATCGTCGTCTCGAGCGAGCGGCCGCGGACGGCGCGCGTGCGGGCGACGACCCGCCGGCCGAAGAGCAGGAGCTCGGCCGGGTGACCGCCGAGCCGCCGGTCGTAGAGCCGCTCGAGGCCGGTCGGCGGGCTGGTGGCCCGGCCGGCGAGGGCGGCGCCGAGGCCGGTGGAGTCGAGCCGGGTGCCGTCGGCCGCGAGGATCGGCGCCCGGGCGGGCTTCGGCCCGGCTCGCTTGACCACCGCCTCGCCCGGGCGCAGGCCGGGGAGCCGCAGCGCGGGATCCCAGTCGACGCCGGCGGCGGCGCCGCGCCCGGAGACGGGGAGGGCGATCGTCCCGCGGAGCGCGCCGAAGTCGGCGGTGGCGACGTCGGCGGTCACGGAGATCCGCCCGGCCCGCTCGCCGGAGAGCCGGCCGAGGGTGAGGTGCCGCACCCCGGCGGCGGCGTCGGCGCGGGCGTAGGAGGCGGCGAACACGGCGAGCGGGTAGGCGGTGCGGCCCCGGGGGGTGAGCGCCCGCCACATCGCGGGCCGATCCCCAGCCGACCAGGCGGCGGCGAAGCTGCGCGCGGCCGCCGCCCGCGCGCCGCGAGCCGTCGTCCCGGGCGCGCCAGAGGAGCACGCCGGCGACGAGCGCCGCCCCGAGGACGAGGACGAGGCCGACCCGCAGGGGGCCGGCCCAGCCGCGGGAGCGCCCGCCGCCCAGGCTGGGCCGCCGTGGCGCGCGGCGCCGGGCCCCGCCCGAGCGCCCCGCGGCCTGGAGGACCGAGCCGGCGCGGGGGCGGGGCTCGTCGTAGCGGCGGGATCGGCGGGCCATCGCTCGAACCTTTGTACAGCCTGGTCCGGCGGTGAGAGCCGAGGGTAACCTCCGACTATGCGCACCGACGAGATCCGCGACCGCTTCCACGAGTTCTTCGTCGCGCGCGGTCACCTCCTGATCCCGTCCGGCTCGCTCGTGCCGGCGGCCCACGATCCGTCGGTCCTCCTGACCACGGCGGGCATGCAGCCGCTGAAGCCGTACTTCCTCGGTCAGGAAAAGCCGCCGCGCAACCGCCTGACCAGCGTCCAGAAGTGCTTCCGGACGGTCGACATCGACGTCGTGGGAACGACGGCCCGCCACCTGACGTTCTTCGAGATGCTCGGGAACTTCTCGGTCGGCGACTACTTCAAGCAGGGGGCGGTCGAGTTCGCCTGGGAGCTCTCGACCGAGGGCTTCGGGCTCGACCCGGAGCGGATCTGGATCACCGTCTTCGAGGGGGACGAGAAGCTCGGCATCCCGCCGGACGAGGAGGCGATCGAGGCGTGGATGGCGGTCGGAGTCCCCCGGGAGCGGATCGTCGCCTGTCCGCGGAGCGAGAACTTCTGGCAGGCCGGCCCGACCGGTCCGTGCGGCCCGTGCTCGGAGCTCTACCTCGACCGGGGCGTCGCGTTCGGGGCACCGGACGACCTCCCGGGCGGGGAGAACGAGCGCTTCCTCGAGTACTGGAACCTCGTCTTCATGCAGTACGACCAGAACCCGGTCGACGTCCTGACCCCGCTCCCGGCCCAGAACATCGACACCGGGATGGGCCTCGAGCGGATGGCGGCGATCATGCAGGACGTCCCGTCGGTCTTCGACACCGACACGCTCCGGCCGCTGATCGACCTCGGCGAGTCGCTCTCGGGCCGCCGGTCGGGCAGCCGATCCGGCCACCGACCGGGCGCTGCGGATCCTGGCCGACCACACCCGGGGGATGAACTTCCTGATCGCCGACGGGGTCGTCCCGTCGAACGAGGAGCGAGGCTACGTGCTGCGGCGGATCATGCGCCGGGCGATCCAGCAGGGCCGGACGCTCGGGCTCGAGCCGGGCTTCCTCGGCACCTACTCGGAGGTCGTGCGCGAGCTGATGGGGGGCGCCTACCCCGAGCTGATCGAGCAGCGCCCGGCGATCGAGAAGTGGCTGTCCGCGGAGGAGGAGAGCTTCGGCCGGACGCTCGAGCGGGGGATGCGGACGCTGCGCGAGCTGATCGAGCGGGGCCGCGCGTCGGGCGCTGTGGCGGCGGCCGACGCCTTCCGCCTGCACGACACCTACGGGTTCCCCTTCGAGCTGACCAAGGAGCTCGTCGCCGAGGAGGGCCTCACGGTTGACGAGGATGATTTTGGCCGGTTGATGGAGGCACAGAGGGAGGGCTCGCGCACGGCCGGGGGGCGCGACTCGGGCGGCGACCCGCGGGACGAGGCGCGGGCGTTCTCGGCCGAGACCGGCTTCACGACGAACTTCGTCGGCTACCAGACGCTCGAGCAGGCGACGACGGTCGGGGCCGTCGCCCCGCCGAACGGGCGGTCTTCGGTGCTCGTCAAGCTGGCCGACTCGCCCTTCTATCCGGCCGGGGGCGGCCAGGTCAGCGACGAGGGCTTCATCGAGTGCCTCGCCGGGGACTGCCGGGCCCGGGTGACCGAGGTCGTCCGGCTCGGCGAGGACCAGGCGGTCGTCGCGGTGCTCGAGTCCGGGGAGCTCCACGAGGGCGAGCGGGTGGTCGCCCGGGTCGACCGGGCGGCCCGGCACGCGACCGAGTGCAACCACACGGCGACGCATCTGCTCCAGGCGGCCCTGCGCCGGCGCCTGGGCGACCACGTGCGCCAGGCCGGGTCCTACGTCGGCCCCGACAAGCTCCGGTTCGACTTCAGCCACTCCCAGGGCCTGACCGAGCCCGAGCTCCGGGACGTCGAGGACCAGGTCAACGCGTGGATCGCCGAGAACCACCCGGTCCGCCCGATCACGACCACCCTCGACGAGGCGCGGTCGCTCGGGGCGATGGCCCTGTTCGGGGAGAAGTACGGGGAGATCGTGCGGATGGTCGAGGTGGGGGAGGGCGACTTCTCGCGCGAGCTGTGCGGGGGGACCCACGTCCGGTCGACCGCGGAGATCGGGGTCCTGCGGATCGTCGGCGAGACGTCGAGCGCGGCCAACGTCCGGCGCATCGAGGCGCTCACCGGACCGGCCGCCGTCCGCCTCCTGCGCGAGCACGACCGGCTTCTGGGCGAGATCGCCGGGGTCCTGCGCACCCGCCCGGAGGACGCCGTCGGCGTGCTCCGCACGCGGGAGGAGGAGCGCCGGGCGCTGGGCCGCGCGGCCCGGTCGGGCGCCGCCCCGGGCGCGCCGGGGCCCGACGTCGAGGAGATCGCGGCCCGGGCGGTCGAGCTCGACGGGGCGACGGTGCTCGCCGAGGTCGTGGCCGCGCCCGACGAGAAGGCCCTCCTGACCCTGCTCGACCGGCTGAAGCCGAAGCTCGGCGACGCAGCGATCGTCCTCGGCGCCGCCGCGCAAGGGCGGGCCCTCTTCGTGGCCAGCGTCGCTCCGGCGCTCGTCGCCCGGGGGGTCAGGGCCGGCGCGGTCGTCAAGGCGGCGGCCGAGGTCGCCGGCGGGGGCGGCGGCGGGCGCGACACGATGGCCCGCGCCGGCGGCCGGGACGGGGGGAAGCTCGTCGAGGCGATCGCCGCCGCGCGGGGAGCGATCGCCGGCGCGCTCGGCTAGCCGTGCGGGTGCTGGCCCTCGACTACGGGAGCGCCCGGTGCGGGGTCGCGGTCTGCGATCCGACGCAGACGATCGTCACCCCGATCGAGGCGGTCCCCGCCCCGGCCACCCGGCGGGGGATGCGCGCCCTGGTCGAGCTGATCGGCGAGCGGGAGGTCGGCGCGGTCGTCGTCGGGCTGCCGTTGACCCTCCGCGGCGGGGACAGCGCCCAGACGGTCGAGGCCCGGGAGTTCGCGGCGCGCCTCGCGGCTCGCCTGGGCGAGGAGGTTGCGGTCGAGCTCTACGACGAGCGGCTGACCACCCGCCTGGCCCAGCGCGACCCGGACCCGCGGACGAGCGAGGACTCCCGCGCGGCGGCCCACCTGCTCGAGGGGTGGCTGACCGGGCGGCGGCCGGCCGCCCCCTGAACCGAGGCCCGCGGATCGAGGGAGCCGATCGTCTAGGCTGAGGCCAACGGGCGCGCCGGAAGGGGGCCCGACCGCTATGAGTCCGTCACGCAGAGGAGAATCCGGGCGCGAGCGCACGGCCGAGGAGCGCGAGCGCGACCGGCTCGAGCGGGAGCGCCGGCGGGCCCGCGAGCGGGGGGCATCCTCGCCGGTTGACGCCGATGCGCCCCTGTTCGACGTCGAGCGGGGCGGGCTCGAGCCTCCGCGCCCGGCCTACGAGCCCGACCCGTGGGCCGAGCCGCCGCCGCCCGTCGACCCCGCGCCGGCTGGCTTCGAGGCCCCCGGGCCCGACGACCCTGGGCCGCCCGACCCGTATCCCGACTACGGGGAGCTCCATCCCCCGGTCTACACGGGCGACGGCGATCGCAGGCCGGCCCACGACGGCCCGGATCCCGGCTACGCGCCGGAGCCGAGCCCCGGGGACTTCCCCGACCCAGGCTACGAGGAGCCGTACCCGCCGGCCGCCCCCGGGCTCTTCGACACCGGCGCCCACCGGCGGGAGGCCGGAACCGGGGCGATCGAGCCGGAGGGCGGGTCCGCCCGCGCCGGGCGGGCGCGGGCCCGGAGCGGTGGAGCGGCGCGGACGGCGCCGGGCGCTCCGGCCGTCCTCGCCCGGGCGGGGGCAGCGCTCGCGGGGGCGGGTGCGAAGCTGGCCG
Organism: uncultured Solirubrobacterales bacterium; assembly: GCA_963817865.1. Taxonomy (GTDB): domain Bacteria; phylum Actinomycetota; class Thermoleophilia; order Solirubrobacterales; family Solirubrobacteraceae; genus Palsa-513. The sequence continues at coordinate 21,117 of CAWFQO010000006.1, forward strand.
GGGCGGCCGCGGCCGGCCGCGCGCGGATTCCCAAGAAGCTGGCGAGCCCGAGGGCCGGGCGGACGGCGGCCGAACGCCCGGCTCGGGCCGGCGCCGGTAGCCTGCGCGCTGCGACCCGCGACCGCGTCCCCCGGCGCGCGCCGGTCCGCGCCGCCGCCCGCCCCGATCGGACCGGTCGCCCCGGTCGCACCGCCTCCGTGTCCAAGCTCAAACGCAACCAGAGCGACGCCCCCGGGACCCCGCCGAGCCGGCGGGGTCGGATCGCGGCGGTGGTGGCCCTGGTCGGGGTGGTCTTCGCCCTCTGGTTCATCTTCTCGCTCTTCCAGCCGCTCAAGGGGAGCGGGCAGGGGACGGTGACGGTGGACATCCCGCGGGGGGCGAGCTCGAGCACGATCGCGACGCTCCTCGCCGACCGGGGGGTGATCTCCTCGCCCTTCTTCTTCAAGCTCCGGGCGACGCTCGCCGGGAAGCGGAGCCAGCTCGAGTCGGGGCACTTCTCCCTGCGCAAGGACATGAGCTACGGGGCCGCCCTCGACGCCCTGACCGGAACCCAGGGGACGCCGACCCAGATCACGGTGACGATCCCCGAGGGGCTCTCGCGGGCCGAGATCGCGGCGGTGGCCAAGCGCGACGGGGTGACCGGGGACTACTTCCGGGCGTCGGTCCACTCGCATCTGCTCAGGCCGCAGACCTACGGGGCGCCGCGCGGCGCGGCCCACTCGCTCGAGGGGTTCCTCTTCCCGGCGACCTACGACCTCCTCCCGGGCGATCCGGCGAGCAAGCTCGTCAACAAGCAGCTGGCCGCGTTCAAGGCGAACATCGCGAAGGTCGACCTCAGCCGGGCGCACAAGGCGCGCCTGTCGACCTTCGAGGTGCTGACGATCGCCTCGATGGTCGAGCGGGAGGCGCAGCTGGCCAGCGAGCGGCCGCTGATCGCCGCGGTCATCTACAACCGCCTGCGCAGCGGGATGCCGCTCGGGATCGACGCGACGCTTCGCTACGCGCTCAAGGACTACACCCGCCCGCTGACCGCGTCGGAGCTGCGCCTCCCGACGCCGTACAACACGCGCCTGCACCAGGGTCTCCCGCCGACTCCGATCGGCAACCCGGGGCTCGCCTCGATCGAGGCGGCGGCCCACCCGGCGGCGGTCGCCTACCAGTACTACGTGGTCAAACCGGGGACGTGCGGGCAGCACGCGTTCTCCTCGACGTTCGCGCAGTTCCAGCAGGACGTCGCCCGCTACAACAGCGCGCGGGCCGCCAAGGGCGGCAACTCGCCGACCACCTGCGGCCACCCGTAGGCGGCGCATGCACCGGCTCGGCGTGCTCGGGTGGCCGGTGGCCCACAGCCGCTCGCCGGCCATGCAGCGGGCGGCGTTCGCGGAGCTCGGGCTGACGGACTGGTCCTACCAGCTGCTCCCGGTGCCACCGGAGCTCTTCGCCGAGACGGTCCGGGCCCTCGGGGGGGCTGGCTTCGTCGGGGCTAACGTGACCGTGCCCCACAAGGAGGCCGCGCTGGCGCTCGCCGACGAGGCGACCCCGGCCGCCCGGGCGATCGGCGCGGCCAACACGCTGAGCTTCGCCGCCGGCGGGACGATCGCCGCCGAGAACACCGACGCCCCGGGCCTGCTGGACGCGCTGGCCGGCGTCGGGCGCGACCCGGCCGGCTCCTCGGCGCTGGTCCTGGGAGCGGGGGGGAGCGCGCGGGCGGTGGTCTGGGGGCTCCGGGAGGCGGGGGCCGACGTGGGGGTCTGGAACCGGACGCCGGAGCGGGCCCGGCGCCTGGCCGCCGAGCTCGGTGTCCGGGCGGTCGAGCGGGCCGAGCCGGCCGAGATCCTCGTGAACTGCACGACGGTCGGCCTGGACGGATATGCGACCGGTCTGGACGACCCATTCACGTCTTTGCCGTTCTCCGCCGATGAACTGGACGAATACGCGTGCCTGATCGACCTGGTCTATGGCGACCGGCCGACGGCGCTCCTCTCAGCTGCGCAGGCGCGCGGCCTGGAGACCGTCGACGGTCTGGAGATCCTCGTCTGCCAAGGCGCTCGGAGCTTCACGACATGGACAGGGCGGGGTGCGCCGCTCGCGGCAATGCGAACAGGAGCCAGACGTGCACCAAGGATTGAAGGGTGATGACCGGGCCCCCCGCCTGAGAGCCGTCCCCACCGCGACCGCGGCGGCGGTCGGCCCGCTCGCGGTCGAGCGGGACAAGGACTGGGACGGCGTGGTTCCCCCGTCGCGCCGGGGCAGCTCGACCCGCTTCCTGACCGACGTGATCGTCGGGCTGGGACTGTGCAGCCGCGAGCGGGTGGACGAGGCGATCTCGGCGGCCCGCGTCGGCGGGACGACCCCCGAGCAGTGGCTGGTGACCGCCGGCGCCCTCGACCCGGACGGGCTGGCGCGGGCCCTGGCCGAGCGCCACGGCCTCGACTACATCGACCTCGGCGTCTACAGCGTCGACATGACGGCGGCCAACCTCGTGAACATCGCCGCGGCCAAGCGCTACGAGGCGCTGCCCGTCGGCTTCGTCGACCAGCGGACGCTGCTCGTCGTGATGGCCGATCCGGCCAACGTGGTGGCGATCGACGACATCTCGATCATGACCGGCTACGAGGTGCGGGCGGCGGTCGCCACGCGCGAGGACATCGCGACCGTGATCTCCCGCCTGACCCGCTTCGGCGAGGTCGTGGCCCAGGCGAGCGCGGACGAGGACGACGCGGTCGAGGTCGTCGAGCTGCGGGAGTCGGCCGACGACGCGCCGATCGTCCGGCTCGTCCACCAGCTGGTCGCCCAGGCGGTCGAGCAGGGCGCCTCGGACCTCCACCTCTCGCCGGACGGCCAGGATCTCCGGGTCCGCTTCCGGATCGACGGGATCCTCCAGGACGTGACGACGATCCCCCGGCGGATGACCCCGGGCGTCGTCTCGCGGATCAAGATCATGTCCGAGCTCGACATCGCCGAGCGGCGGATGCCCCAGGACGGGCGGGTCGGCCTGACCGTCGACGGCCACCACGTCGACCTCCGGGTGGTCACCCTGCCGACGGTCCACGGGGAGGGCGTGGTCATGCGCATCCTCGACAAGGACTCGGTCGTCATGGAGCTGGGCAAGCTCGGAATGGCCCCGGCCGAGCACCAGCGGTTCGAGCGGGCGTTCAGCCAGGCCTACGGCGCGGTGCTCGTCACCGGCCCGACCGGCTCGGGGAAGTCGACCTCCCTCTACGCGGCCCTGACCACGCTGAGCACGCCGGAGAAGAACATCATCACGATCGAGGATCCGGTCGAGTACGAGCTCAACGGGATCACCCAGATCCAGGTCAACCCGCGGGCGGGACTGACCTTCGCCAACGGCCTGCGATCGATGGTCCGGGCCGACCCGGACGTGATCATGGTCGGAGAGATCCGCGACCGGGAGACGGCGCAGATCGCGATCGAGGCGGCCCTGACCGGCCACCTCGTGCTGAGCACGCTCCACACCAACGACGCGCCGACGTCGCTGACCCGGCTCGTCGAGATGGGGATCGAGCCGTTCCTCGTCGCCTCGGCGCTCGACTGCGTCGTCGCCCAGCGGCTGGTGCGGACCCTCTGCGCCCACTGCAAGCGGCGGACGATCCTCCCGGCCGAGACCCTGCGCGACTACGGCTACCACGCGGGCTTCGACATCGAGGGCTACGAGCCGGTCGGGTGCAAGCACTGCGGGGGATCCGGCTACAAGGGCCGGATGGGGATCTACGAGGTGATGACCATCACGCCGGAGATCCGCAGCCTGACGATCGAGCGGCGCTCGGCGGACGAGATCGGCGAGATGGCCGGGACGCAGGGCATGCGCCGCCTCAAGGACGACGGCCTCGAGAAGGTCAAGCAGGGGCGGACGTCGATCTCCGAGATCGCGCGGGTCTGCGGCAGCGGGACCGCCGGCTGATGGCGGGACGGCGGCGGGACGGGGGCCCTCGGGCCGGCCGGCTGGACACGCTTCATCTTTGTACACCAGTTGCCGATAGGGGTTGAAATGACGGTTGACTTTGCAGACGTCCTGATGGAGATGATCGGCCGCCGGGCCTCCGATCTGCACGTCGCGGCGGGCGCTCGCCCGACCGTGCGGGTGCGCGGGCACCTCGTGGCCCTCGACGACTTCCCGCTCCTCTCACCGGAGGACACGCGCGAGATCGTCTACTCGATCCTCTCGGGCGAGCAGCGCCGGCGCCTGGAGAACGATCTCCAGCTCGACTTCGCCTACGTCATCCCCGGGCAGGCCCGCTTCCGCGTGAACGCCTACTTCCAGCGCTCGGCGCTCGGGGCGGCCTTCCGGCTGATCCCGACCGACCTGAGCTCGATCGACGCGCTCGGCCTCCCGCCGGTCGTCCACGAGCTGACGAGGAAGCCACGGGGCATCGTCCTGGTGACGGGGCCGACCGGGTCGGGCAAGTCGACTTCGCTGGCCGCGATGATCGACGAGATCAACGGCTCCCGGGATGAGCACATCATGACCATCGAGGACCCGATCGAGTTCCTCCACGGACACAAGCGGTGCATCGTCAACCAGCGTGAGCTCGGGACCGACGCGACCAGCTTCGCCGCCGCGCTGAAGTCGGCCCTCCGCCAGGACCCGGACGTGATCCTGGTCGGGGAGATGCGCGACCTCGACACGATCGCGACGGCCCTGACCGCGGCCGAGACCGGCCACCTCGTCTTCGCGACGCTCCACACCCAGGACGCCCCGCAGACGATCGACCGGATCATCGACGTCTTTCCGGCCGAGCAGCAGAACCAGGTCCGGGTGCAGCTCTCGGTCGCCCTCCAGGGGGTCGTCACCCAGCAGCTCCTGCCGACGGCCGACGGAGTCGGGCGGACGGTGGCATGCGAGGTCCTGGTGCCGACGCCGGCGATTCGCAACCTGATCCGGGAGGGCAAGATCCACCAGATCACCTCCTTCATGCAGACCGGTTCGGCCCACGGGATGCAGACGATGGACGCCGCCCTGGCCACCCTGGTGCGGGCCGGCAAGATCAGCCAGAAGCTCGCCGAGAGCCGCTCGTCCACCCCCGAAGAGCTCAAGCGCCTCCTCGGCGCGAGCGCTCTGGCCGCATAGGAGCCCTGACCGATGAGCACCTACACCTTCAAGGCGATGGACATGGCCGGCGCGCCGCTGCGCGGGCAGGTCGAAGCCGAGACCAAGCAGGCCGTCTCCGACCAGCTCAAGGCCCGGGGACTGATCGTCCTCGACGTAGTCGACAAGCACACGTCGCGCGAGCTCAACCTGACCGTCTTCGAGCGGGTCAAGCTGTCCGACCTGGCGGTCGCCTCGCGCCAGCTGGCGACGATGGTCTCCTCGGGCATGACGATCCTCCGGGCGCTCTTCGTCCTCGAGGAGCAGACCGAGAACAAGAAGCTCCTGGCCACGCTCGTCGCCGTGCGCAAGGACGTCGAGGCCGGCCTCGCCTTCAGCGATGCCCTGGCCCGCCACCCGAAGATCTTCGGACCGCTGTTCGTCTCGATGGTCCGGGCCGGGGAGATCGGCGGCGTGCTCGAGAGCTCGCTCCTGCGGATCGCCGACCAGCTCGAGAAGGAGGACGCGCTCAATCGGCAGGTCCGCTCGGCGATGGTCTACCCGACGGTGGTCACGACCGTGGCCCTCGGCGTGATGATCGCCCTGGTCGCCTTCGTCGTCCCGGTGTTCGCGAGCGTGCTCAAGCAGGTCGCGTCGACCAAGACGGGGGCGCAGCTCCCGATGATCACCCAGATCTGCGTCGACGCGTCGCACGTGGTGACGAACTACTGGTGGGCGCTGATCATCGGCACCGGCCTCCTCATCTTCGCCTTCCTGCGCTGGAAGAAGTCGGCCGTCGGACGGCCGCAGTGGGATCGGTTCCGGCTGCGCATCCCGTTCAAGATCGGCGACATCGTCCAGAAGATCGCGATCGCCCGGTGGGCCCGGACCCTGTCGGCCCTGACCAGCGCCGGGGTGCCCCTGCTCGAGGCGCTTGACATCACCGGCAAGACGGCGGGCAACGTGGTCGTCGAGCGGGCGATGGCCGAGGTCATCGACTCGGTCAAGCGGGGCGGGACGATCGCCGACCCGCTGCGCGAGGCGTCGGTCTTTCCGACGATGGTCGGCCACATGGTCGGGGTCGGCGAGTCGACCGGTGAGCTCGACACGATGCTCACGAAGATCGCCGAGTTCTACGAGGAGCGGGTGGCCGCGGCGGTCAAGGCGCTGACCTCGATCATCGAGCCGGTGATGATCGTGGTGATCGGCGGGATGGTCGGCTTCATCGTGATCGCCATGTACCTGCCCCTGTTCAAGGTCTACGACCAGGTCAGGTAGCGCGGACGTCGACGCTTACCCCGGGCGGTGGGCGACGACGCTCCAGCTCAACCCGCCCGGCTGGGACGATGCCAGCGTGACCGCTCGCTCGATCGCGCTGTTCGTCGCCGCCGCCATCGCCGAGATCGGTGGCGCGTATCTCGTCTGGGTCGGCCTCCGGGAGCACCGGGGGCTGGCGTTCGTCGCTGCCGGTGCGATCGCTCTGGCCGGCTACGGCGTCGTCGCGGCGTACCAGCCTAGCCACGAGTTCGGACGGGTTCTCGCCGCGTACGGCGGCGTCTTCATCGTCGGCTCGCTGCTCTGGGGCGTTGCGTTCGACGGCTTTCACCCCGACAGCCGTGACATCCTCGGAGCCCTCATCTGCCTGGCCGGGGTCGGGGTCATCATGTACGCCCGCTGAAGCCGCCCGACCCGGGTGTCCGCCCGCGACCAACCGGGTTCTGCGGTCCCTCCCGGCGTCGGCGGCGGACCCCGCGGCGGCGGACTCGAGCGTGCGGCCCGGGCGCAGCTTCAGGCGAGCAGCTTCTCGGCCAGGAGGACCGCGCCGAGCCCGGTCAGCGCGAGGCCGGCGAGACGCTCGGCTCCGTCGCGCGTCCTCGCGCCGAGCCTGGCCCCGAGGCGCAGCCCGAGCTGGGCGACGACGAACGCCTGGAGGGCGATGAGGAGGACGACGAGGAGTATGGGCAGGCGCAACAGGCCAAGCGTGAAGCCGATGGCGAGCTCGTCGAGGCTGACGCCGATGCCGAGGGCGATCGCCCCCGCGCCGCGCATCTGCCCGAGCGCTCCAAGCCCCTCCTCCGCGCCGGTCTCCGGCGAGAGGAGCGTGAAGAGGCCGAAGGCGAGGAGGACAGCGATGGCGACGTAGTCGGCCGCTCCGCCGACGGCGTGCCCGAGGGGCGCGCCGAGGGCGAGTCCGACGAGCGGCATCCCCGCCTCGAACGCCGTGAACAGCAACGCGAGGCGCAACCGCCGCCCCGGCGAGACGTCGGTCGTCCCGAGCGCTCCGGCCGCCGCGAACGTGTCAAGGCCGAGCGGGAGAACGAGAGCCAGGAGCTTGGCGAGCACCCGACCAACCTAAGGGGCGGGCGAGCCCCGCCTCGCCCCGCCGCCGTCCTCCGCGCCCGGCGGAGCCACCGGGGCGCCGCGAGGCGCGACCGATGGCGCCGGCCCGGGTACCGTGCGCGGGATGCGCGTCGCGACGTGGAACGTCAACTCGGTCAAGCAGCGCCTGCCGAGGCTGCTGCCGTGGCTCGACGAGCGAGCGCCGGATGTCGTGTGCCTCCAGGAGACGAAGGTCTCCGACGAGGCGTTCGCCGAGTTGCTCGGCGCCGAGCTCGAAGGACGCGGGTACGCCGTCGCGGCGCACGGGGAGGCGGCGTGGAACGGCGTGGCGATCCTCTCGCGCATCGGGCTCGACGACGTCGTCCCCGGCCTCGCCGGCGGGCCGGGGTTCCCGCAGCAGGAGGCGCGGGCGGTGTCGGCCACGTGTGGCGGGGTCCGCATCACGTCGGTCTACGTGCCGAACGGGCGGGCCCCCGGCTCCGAGCACTACCACTACAAGCTGGCCTGGCTCGCCTCGCTGCGGGAGCTGGTCGCCGCCGACCCGGACCGGGCGGTCGTCTGCGGCGACATGAACATCGCGCCGACCGACGATGACGTGTTCGACCCGGCGGCCTACGCCGGCCAGACGCACGTGACGGGACCCGAGCGCGCGGCGCTGACCGAGCTGCTGGGACTCGGACTGCGCGACGTCGTGCGCGACCGGTGGCCGGACGGGGAGCGGGTGTTCACCTACTGGGACTACCGGGCCGGGATGTTCCACCAGGACCTCGGGATGCGCATCGACCTCGTCCTGGCGGGCGCGCCGATCGCCGACCGGGTGCGGGCCGCGTGGGTCGACCGCCAGGCGCGCAAGGGCCGCGGGCCGAGCGATCACGCGCCGGTGATCGTCGATCTCGACGAGGCGCCGGACGGGGACATCGGACCGGTCGTGCCGCCCGCGTCGGCTCCCGCGCCCCGGCGCGGCGCGAAGCGGCTGCCTCAGGCCCCGTAGTCCGCCGCCGCGGCGCCCGCCACCCGCGGCTACCGGGGGCGATCGCGATCGCGCGAGGGCTGCACGCGCTTGGGCTCGCCCGGCATCTTCGGGTAGTCGGGTGGATAGGGCATGTCGCCGCGGCCGTCGGCCGCGTCGCGCTCGTAGAGGTCGAGCAGCGGCTCCAGGGAGTGGGCGACGTCATCGATCGCGGCGTGCCGATCGCCGACGTCGGCGAAGCGGGCGGGCATCGTCGCGACGGTGAAGTCCTCAGGCGCGGCGCCGGCGAGCTCGTCCCAGGTCACCGGCGCCGAGACGGGCGCACCGGGCTTGGGCCGGACGCTGTAGGCCGAGGCAATCGTCCGATCGCGTGCGTTCTGGTTGTAGTCGACGAAGATCCGCTCGCCTCGCTGCTCCTTCCACCAGTTCGTCGTCACCTGGCCGGGCAGGCGCCGCTCGAGCTCACGGCCGAAGGCGATGGCCGCGTGGCGGACGTCGGTGAAGGACCAGCGCGGCTCGATCCGGACGTAGATATGGATCCCGCGACCGCCGGAGGTCTTCGGGAAGCCGACGTAACCGAGGTCGGCGAGGAGGACGCGCGCCTCGGCGGCGACGCGCACGGCGTCCTCGAAGTCCGTGCCCGGCTGCGGGTCGAGATCGAGACGGAGCTCGTCCGGATGGTCGACGTCGGAGCTCCGGACCGGCCATGGGTGGAAGGTGATCGTGCCCATCTGGGCGGCCCAGCCGACGACGGCGAGCTCGGTCGGGCAGATCTCGTCGGCGTGGCGGCCCGAGGGGAACTCGATCCGCGCGGTCTCGACGTACTCCGGCGCCCCCCGGGGGACCCGCTTCTGGAAGAAGGCGTCGCCGCCGGCCTGCTCGCGGGTCGACAGGACGATCCCCGGGTGCACCCCCTTCGGCCAGCGCTCGAGCGTCGTCGGCCGCCGGGCGAGCGCCCGCATGATCCCGTCGTCGACCGCGAGGTAGTACTTGACGACGTCGAGCTTGGTGATCGCGGGCGTCTGCTCGGTGCTCGGGAAGATCACGCGGTCGGGACTCGAGACGCGCAGATCCCGGCCACCGGCTTCGACGACCGTCGCCTCGGACGCGGGCATGCCCCGAGTTCTACCGGACCAACGCGTCGCGCCCGCCCGGGGGCACCACCGGCGCTGCCCGGCAGACAGGGCCCAGGTCTCGCCTCAGGGCGCCTTGGCCGCGGACATTGAGACAGTGTCCCGCAATCGCCAGAAGGTTGCATTAGTGGCCAGGGGGCGATATCTTTGCGCCCGGGCGGCGACGGACCGTCGTCCGAGCCACTGCCCGAGGGGAGGCCCGATGGAAGCGTCGACTGTCGCACTGCCCGAGCCGTCGCGTCTCGTCCGCGTCCGGGCGGCGCTGACCCCGGGGGAGTGGCGGCGGGCGGCGGGGATGACCGGCTTCATCCTCGGCCTGCACGTCGTCGGCTTCGGGATCCTCTTCCTGATCGTCGCCCCGGCCCGGTACAAGCTCGGGGCGAGCGGGACCTTCGCGATCGGGACGGGGATCACCGCGTACACCCTGGGCATGCGCCACGCCTTCGACGCCGACCACATCTCGGCGATCGACAACGTCACCCGCAAGCTCATGAGTGAGGGCAAGCGCCCGCTGAGCACGGGCTTCTGGTTCTCGCTCGGGCACTCGAGCGTCGTCTTCGGGCTGACCTTCCTCCTCGCCCTCGGCTTCAAGTCGCTCGCCGGCCCGGTGCGCAACCACGGCTCGACGCTCCACTCGACGACGAACATCATCGGGACCGGCGTCTCCGGGACGTTCCTCTACATCATCGCCATCCTCAACCTGATCATCCTCGTCAGCATCCTCAAGATCTTCCGGGCCATGCGCCAGGGGGAGTACGACGAGGAGACGCTCGAGGAGCACCTCAACGCGCGCGGCTTCATGAACCGGTTCTTCGGCAAGCGGGTCAACGCGATCCGCGAGCCGTGGCAGATGTACCCGGTCGGGCTCCTCTTCGGCCTCGGCTTCGACACGGCGACCGAGGTGGCCCTGCTCGTCCTCGCCGGGAGCGCCGGGGCGGCCGGGCTGCCGTGGTACGCGATCCTCTGCCTGCCGGTCCTCTTCGCCGCGGGCATGTCCCTGCTCGACACGATCGACGGGTCGTTCATGAACTTCGCCTACGGCTGGGCCTTCTCGAAGCCGGTGCGGAAGGTCTACTACAACATCACGATCACCGGGCTCTCGGTCGCCGTCGCCCTCTTCATCGGGACCGTCGAGCTGGTCGGCCTGATGACGGCCCAGCTGGGCATGACCGGAGCGGTCGTCGGCTGGTTCCAGGCCTTCAACATCAACCGGGCCGGCTTCATCATCGTCGGGCTCTTCGTCGGGACCTGGCTCGTCGCGCTCGCCGTCTGGAGGTTCGCCCGGATCGAGGAGAAGTGGGCCGTCGGGATGGACGCGGCGGCCGCGCGGTCGGCCGGCGAAGCCGAGGCCTGACCGCCCGCCCGGACGGGGTTCTTTCGGAGCTGTTTCCTGTCCACGCGGTGGTCGCGCCCGGTGGCGGGTCCCGGGGGTCGGCCGGGGCCGGGCGCTACTCGAAGCGCGGCTGGTTCTCGTTGCTCACGCGCACGTGGACCGGCCGCTCGCCGCTCGCGTCCTCGTCGAGGAGATTCCGGTCGCCGGGTTGGGCGCGCCGGCGCTGGTTGAGGGCGCGGGAGACGCGGGCGAAGATGACCCCGCCGAAGACGAGCACGATGAACACGATCACAAGCAGGTCGATGCCGGGCATGTAGGGCCTCCTGGTCGAAGTCGCGGCGAAGCTAGAGCCCCCGCCTTCCCATCCGTACCCGCTCGCCCGGGCGGGCATGCACGGCGTCGGGGGCGCAACTCTCGGGGCGCGATCGAGTTGTCCTCGGTGTGCGTACCGCGACGAAAGGCCCTGTGATGCGACGCCTCGTTCTTGCCGCCGGACTGGCCGCAGCGCTCCTGACCGTGCTCGCGGTCGGCTCGGCGACCGCCATCATGCTCGCCCCGCCGGTCCCGGTGACCGGGAGCGCGACGGCGGTGACCACGACGACCGCGGCCCTCAACGGGACGGTCAACCCGTTCGGGTCGGCGACCGACTACAGCTTCCAGTACGGGACGACGACGGCCTACGGGCAGGCGACGCCGACCCAGTCGGCCGGCTCCGCGCTCGTCGCCAGTCCCGTCTCGGCGCCGGTCACCGGCCTCACGCCGGGCACGACGTACCACTTCCGCCTCGTGGCCACCCCGACCGGGGGCGGGACGCCGATCTACGGCCTCGACCAGACGTTCAGGACGAGCGGGGCGCCGGTCGTCACGACGGGCCCGGCCACGGCGATCGCTCCGACCGCGGCCACCCTGACCGGGACGGTCAACCCGGCGGGCCAGGCGACGACCTACTCCTTCCAGTACGGGCCGACGACCGGCTACGGCCAGCAGACGCCGACCCAGTCGGCCGGCGCCGGCACGGCCGACGTGCCGGTCTCGGCGACGGCCACCGGCCTGAGCGCCGGGACGACCTACCACTACCGCCTGACCGCGACCAACGCGTCCGGCTCGGTCCCGGGGGCCGATCAGACGTTCGTGACCGTGGGCACCCGGGCGGCCAGCACCCTGGCCGTGACGGTCAAGCCGGCCGGCGGCGACACCGACCTCGGGCTGAACCTGACCCTCGGCACCGACGCGGCTGGGACGCCGGGGCAGGCGCTGGCCATCGGCGAGGCGATCTCGTCCCAGTTCGTCAACCAGCTGCCGTCGTTTGGGACGTGCTCGGCGTCGGCGTTCAACAACCTCCAGGGTCCGACGGCGGCCAACTGCGCCGACCGGTCGGCGATCCTCGGCGCCGGGACGCTCGTGGTCCGCAACCAGGCCGGGGCGGACACGACCAGCGACCAGGGCTTCCTGGTCAAGACCGCGCCCAACGCGATCGTCTTCTGGTGGCACACGCCGGCTCCGGCGGCGGGCGGCGCCCAGGGCTTCGGGCAGATCGCCGGCCTGGTCACCCAGGAGACGGGCACCTACGGGCCGGTCGTGACCTACGACTTCTCGGGTCTGCCGGCCGGGTCGCGGGTCAAGCAGCTGAACCTCACCTACCAGCGCAACCCGATGACCGGGAAGGCGCCGTTCGCGGCGACCGCCTGCACCGGCGCCTCCCAGGCCTTCCAGGCCCGGATCGCCTACCTCGGCGGGGTCGCCTCGGAGCTCCCGGCGGCGACCGTGGCCTGCGCCCTCCCGCCGGCGCCCGAGCCGTCGAAGCTCGCGCTCGCGCGGGCGACGATCACCGGCCGGGTGATCGACATCCTCGCGCCGATCAGCCGGCGGGCGTCGGGCAACGTCAGCCTCGACCTCTACTCCGCCGGCCAGCACGCCCGGTGGACGGCGGCGATCAACTCGACCGACGGGCGGATCCGCGACACCCACGTGCTCCCGGCGTCGATGGCCAACAACGGCGGGACGGGGATCCTGACCATCCGCTACGCCGGCAACGCGGTCACCCGGCCGCAGGTCGTCCGCCTCCGGGCGGGGAGCGTCCCGGCCGTGCTCGACGCCTCCCGGCCGACCCTCGACGCGGCCGGTCACCTCCACGCCCAGGGGACGATCTCCGCCCAGGCGCACGGGGTGGTCCGGGTCCAGCTCGAGTACTTCTCGGCCGGTCAGACGACGACGCTCGAGAAGTTCGCCACGATCTCGGGGGGCGCCTGGAGCCTCGACGCGACGCTGACCGCCGCCCAGCAGGCGGCGGTGGCCGCGCGCCGGGGCCCGGTCGAGTCCTACATCCTGTTCACCGGCTACTTCCCCCGGCGGATGCGGGGCGAGATGGTCGCCTACCAGGTGCTCGGAGAACGGTAGGGGGACGGTCGAGCGCTGACCTGACGCTCAGCGCTCGACCATCACCGAAGTCGACTTGAGGATCACCTGGGCCTCGTCCCCGGCTCGGAGGTCGAGCTCCTCGACCGCCTCCCGGGTGACGACGGCGACGACCCGGCCGGGCTCGGTCGTGTCGAGCACGATCCGGGCGAGGAAGCCCTCGAGCTCGACGGAGACGACCCGGGCGCGGAGGCGGTTGCGGGCGCTGATCCGGTGGGGCGTCGTCCCGCGGAGGCGGTCGACCTCCGCGGCGGCGACGACCCGGTGGTTGCGCTGGTTGCGGGAGACGGCGATCCGGCCCTGCCGATCCCAGCGGCGAATCGTGTCGACGCTGACCCCGAGGGCCCGGGCCGCCGCGCCGATGGTGTACGTCTCGCCAGCCATCACCGGACTGTTGCACACGCGGTGGCTATGCACAATGGTGGTCGTGCCATACGGACTGGCCGTTGCTGCCTAGATGAGCTACGCTCCGGCTACGCAAACGTCGCCGAGAAGGGATGCCCATGGGGCCCACACCGAGCAGCACCGCCCTCGAAACGCTCGTGATGACGCGGTCGCTCGGCGACGCGGAGCTGATGGCGGCGTCCGACACGGCGCCCGACTACAGGATCCTCCCTGACGTCAGCGTCCTGAAGATCGGCGGCCAGAGCCTCATCGACCGCGGCCGGGCCGCCGTCCTCCCGGTGGTCGAGGAGCTCGCCGTGGTCAAGCGCAGCCACCAGATCCTGATCGGGACGGGCGGGGGGACGCGGGCGCGCCACGCCTACGCCCTGGCCGCCGAGCTCGGGCTCCCGACCGGGGTCCTCACCGACGTCGGGGCGGCGGTCGCCGGCCAGAACGCGAAGATGCTCGGCTATCTGATGGCCCGCCACGGCGTCCCCGTGGTCGGCGGGTCGGCGTTCGGGGCGATCGCCCTCTACCTCGCCGAGTGCGGGGCGGCGATCTTCTCCGGCATGCCGCCCTACGACATGTGGCAGCACGTCCCGACCGAGGGCGTGATCCCGCCCTACCGGACCGACGCCGGCTGCTACCTGGTGGCCGAGGTCTACGGCGCCCGCCACATGATCTTCGTCAAGGACGAGGACGGCCTCTTCACGGCCAACCCGAAGACCGACCCGAGCGCCGAGCTGATCCCCGAGATCACGGTCGACGAGCTGATCGGGCTCGACCTCCCCGACCTGATCATCGAGCGCCCGGTGCTCGAGCTGATGCGCCACGCCCGGCACGTCCGCTCGGTCCAGATCATCAACGGCCTGCGGCCCGGGCTGATCTCCCGGGCCCTGCGGGGCGAGCACGTCGGCACGATCATCTCGGCGGCATGAGCACCGCCGCCGGCAACCAGACCGAGGAGAACGCGATGACGCCCCCCGACCCCTCCTTCGCGACGAAGGACGTCCCGTCGGCGCTCGTGCGCCAGACGCTCCTCGACCGCGACCTCGTCCGGCCGATCGACCGGCCGGTGGTCCGGATCCTCCCGTGGCTGCACGTCGTGGCCATCGGCGGCCGCTCGATCGTCGATCGCGGGATCGACGTGGTCGGGCCGGTCGTCGAGGAGCTGCGCAGCGCGATGGCCGAGCACCGGATGCTCATCCTCACCGGGTCGGGGATCCGCGCCCGGCACGTGCTCGGGGTCGGGCTCGACCTCGGCCTGCCGACCGGGGTCCTCGCCGGGCTGATGGCGACCGAGGCCGAGCAGAACGGCCATCTGATCGCCGCGCTCCTGGCCGCCGACGGGGTCTCCTACCTCCCGCACGCGACGGTCGCCCACCAGCTGGCGACGCACCTCGCCGCCAGCCGGGCCGTCGTCTCCAACGGCTTCCCGCCCTACGAGCTCTACGAGTTCCCGCCGCCGGTCGGGAAGATCCCGCCCCACCGGACCGACTCGGGGACCTTCCTCCTGGCCGACGCCTACGGGGCGGCGCGGACGATCTACGTCAAGGACGTCGACGGGGTGTTCACCCGCGACCCGGCGAGCGACGGGGCCGAGCTGATCCCCCGGGTCGGCGCGGCCGAGCTCCTGGCCATGGACCTCGAGACGCTCCCGATCGACGCGCTCGTGCTCGAGCTGATGGGGGCGGCCAAGCACGTCGAGGAGATCCAGATCGTCAACGGCCGCACGTCGGGGAACATCGCCAAGGCCCTGGCCGGGGTCCACGTGGGGACGCTCATCCACGCCGACTAGTGGTCTAGGCTTCCCGGCGTGCACGTGCCCACCGCCGGCGGCGTCATGGACGCCGTCCTCGTCCTGCCGGAGGCGGGGTCCGGCCCGGGCGTGGTCCTCCTCCACGAGATCTTCGGTGTCAACGCCTACGTGACCCGGGCGGCCGAGCGCCTGGCCGAGCTCGGCTACGTCGTCCTCGTCCCCGACCTCTTCTGGCGGACCGACCCGGGCTTCGCCGTCGACGAGCGCGACGAGGAGAGCCTGGCCCGGGGGATGGAGGCCGCCGGGCGGCTCGATCGCCCGGTGGCGGTCACCGACGCGATCGCCGCCATCGGGGCGCTCCGCGGCCGCCCGGAGGTCACCGGCCGGGTCGGCGTCCTCGGCTTCTGCCTGGGCGGGACGCTCGCCTACCTGGCCGCCGCCGAGGACGATCCGGACGCCGCGGTCTGCTACTACGGCTCGGGCATCGCCGACGCGCTCGACGCCGCCGCCGGGATCACCTGTCCGGTGCTCTTCCACTTCGGGGCCGAGGACGCCTTCATCCCGCGCGAGCAGGCCGACCGGGTGGCCGCCCTGGCCGCCGGGCGGCCGGAGCTGACCTGCCACATCCACGCGGGGGCCGGCCACGCGTTCGACAACCCGGCGCCGATGTTCCACGGCCCGGAGGCGGCGGCCGCCGCCTGGGCGCTGACCGCGGACTTCCTCGCCGAGACCCTCGGGTCGCCTGCCGGCTGACGATGGCCGACCCGTACGCGGTGCTGGGGGTCGGGCGCGACGCGGACGCGGCGGCCATCCACGCCGCCTACCGGCGGGCCGTCCGCCGGACCCACCCCGACGCCGGGGGGACGGCGGCCGAGTTCGAGGCCGTGCAGGAGGCCTACGAGACGCTCCGGATCCCCGCCCGGCGGGCCGCCCACGACGCCCGGAGGGCACCGCCGCCCCGCGCGCCCCGGCCGACCCGTCCGCCGCCCGAGCCCCAGGCCGAGTTCGACCGCCGTCCGATGGAGGACCTCCTCGCCGAGTCCCACCGCCTCGAGAACGAGGCTCGCCGGCTCGCCGGCCTCCCGCCCCGGGACTTCGGCGAGGCCGAGCCCGCGGGGGAGACGGGCGACAGCCTGGCCGCGATCCTCGACGACGCCGGCCGCCAGCTCCGCGACGCGGCGGCGATCGCCGCGCGCGAGGTCAGCCGGCGCGTGCGCCGGCTGCTCTAACGCGCCCGGAGGGCGTCGATGACCAGCTCGAGATGGCGGCGCCAGTCGAAGCCGGGCTTCGTGTGGCTCATGGTGGCGCAGACGCCGCACATCAGCATCGGGATGTCGGCCGCGCTGACGTCCGGGCGCATCGTCCCGGCCCGCTGGGCCCGACCGATGAGCTCGTCGGTCAGCCCGAGGAGGACCTGCTGCTCGTCGTGGGCCTGCTCCCAGACCCGCTCGCCGGCCGCGAGCATCGCGAACTGGATCGCCGCGTCCTTGGCGGCGAGGGCGGCGTTGCGGCGCAGGAGGTCGCCGAACACGGCGAACGGCTCGCCGTCGCGCAGGAGCGCCTCCCGGACGTTGACGGTCATCGTGGCCAGCTTCTGGCGGACCAGCTCGCCGAGGAGGGCCTCCTTGGTGGGAAAGTGACGGTAGACGGTGCCGACCCCGACCCCGGCCAGCCGTGCGACCTCGTCCATCTGGGCGTCGGCCCCGAGCACGGCGAACGCCTCCCGCGCCCCGTCGAGGATCCGCTCGCGGTTGCGCCGAGCGTCGGCCCGGAGCGGTCGCTCGGTATCGGAGGGGGTGCTCATCTCAGTTCACGTCGTCGGCCCTTGACAAGCGGAATTGTAGTTCCGTATGCTTCCGGACGCAAACCGGAACCGGAGATCAGCTTCCATGAACGCGCTTGAGACCCCCCGCCCACCCGCCACCCTCGACACCGGCCGAACGAAGAACCTCGCCCTCGTGCTCCTGGCGATGACCCAGTTCGTGATCGTCATCGACGCCTCGATCGTCAACGTCGCCCTCCCGACGATCGGGACCAGCCTCCACTTCTCCCGCGCCGACCTCTCCTGGGTGGTCAACGCCTACACCCTCACCTTCGGCGGCTTCCTCCTCCTCGGCGGACGCCTGGCCGACCTCCTCGGCCGCCGGCGCATGTTCGTCTCCGGCCTCGTCCTCTTCTCGCTCGCCTCGCTGGCCGGTGGCTTCGCCCAGTCCGAGGGCTGGCTGCTCGCCGCCCGGGCGGTCCAGGGACTGGGCGCGGCGATCGTCTCCCCGGCCGCCCTGTCGATCCTCGCGACCACCTTCGCCGAGGGCGCCGAGCGCAACCGCGCGCTCGGGGTCTGGGGCGCCGTGGCCGGCGCCGGCGGAGCGGCCGGGGTCCTCCTCGGCGGGATCCTGACCAGCGGGCTCGGCTGGGAGTGGGTCCTCTTCGTCAACGTCCCGATCGGCCTCGCCGGGGCCGCGTTCGCCCCGCGCCTGCTGCTCGAGAGCCGCGCCGAGGACGGCGGGCGGTCGTTCGACATCCCCGGGGCGGTCACGGTCACCGCCGGCCTCAGCCTGCTCGTCTACGCGCTCGTCGACGCCGTCAACGTCGGCTGGGGCTCGACCGCGACCCTGGCCAAGCTCGTCGGCGCGGCCGCCCTGATCGGCGCGTTCCTCGTGATCGAGCGGCGGGCGGCCCGCCCGCTGATGCCCTTCTCGATCTTCCGCCTGCGCACCCTGCGCGGGGCGAACGTCGTCGGCCTGATGATCGGGATGTCGCTCTTCTCGATGTTCTTCTTCATCTCCCTCTACGTCCAGGGCGTCCTCAAGTACACGCCGATCGACGCCGGGCTCGCCTACCTCCCGCTCGCGGTCGGGATCATCCTCTCGGCCGGGCTCGCCTCGGCGCTCGTGACCCGGATCGGCGTCAAGCCGGTCCTCACCACCGGCTTGCTCCTGATCGCCGGCGGGCTGCTCTGGTTCTCCCGCGTGCACGCGCCGGGCGGGTCGTTCACGCACGACATCCTCGGCCCGTCGCTCGTGGCCGCCGTCGGGCTCGGGTTCTCGTTCGTCCCGGTGACGATCGCCGCGGTGATCGGGACGGCGCCGGAGGAGGCCGGGCTCGCCTCGGGGCTGATCAACGCGTCGACCCAGGTCGGCGGGGCGCTCGGCCTGGCCATCCTCGCGACGATCGCCAACAGCCAGACGAAGTCGGTGCTCGCCGGCGGCGAGCACAACCCGCTGATCGCCCTGACCAAGGGCTTCGACCGCGCGTTCCTGGTCGGGGCCGGCTTCGCGGTCGCCGGGGCGCTCCTGGCCGGGCTGCTGATCTCCTCGCGCGACAGCCGCGAGCAGGCCGCGGCCGCCCGGGCCGGCGAGCCGGAGCCCGAGCCGGCGGCGGCGCCGGCCGGGGTGTAGCCCCTGGCCGCCGAGTAGGCCGCCTCCCGGCCGGGTACCCTGGGCGGGATGGCACCCGTCACTCCCCCGACCCGCGGCCGGTCGGCGTGGCGGCCCTAGGCCAGGAGCGCGGGCCGGCGGGGGCGGCGCGCTCGGCGCCGAAGCGGCCCCACCGGGTGGTCGACGCCATCGACCGCTATCAGCAGACCCACCGCTGGATCGGCTTCCCGATCGCCGTCGTCTACAAGTACGCCGACGACCAGGGCGGCTATCTGGCGGCCCTGATCACCTACTACGGGTTCCTCTCGGTCTTCCCGCTCCTCCTGCTCCTCCTGACCATCCTCGGCTTCGTCCTGGCCGGGGACGCCCACCTGCGCGACAGCCTGGTCAACTCGGCGCTCGCCCAGTTCCCGGTCGTCGGGGCCAGCCTGCGGACGTCGATCCACGCGCCGGCGACCAGCAACACCGGCCTGGCCATCGGCATCCTCGGCACCCTCTACGGGAGCATCGGCGCGGCCCAGGCCACCCAGCACGCGTTCAACAAGGTCTGGGCCGTACCCCGCAACGAGCGCCCAAACCCGGTGAAGTCGCGCCTGCGGAGCCTGATCCTCCTCGGCGTGCTCGGCGTCGGCGTCCTCATCACGACCGTCGCCTCCGGCCTGACGACCGGCGCCGGCAGCTACGGGGCCACCCTCGGGACCGGGGTCAAGATCGCCGGGATCGTCGTCGTCGCCGTGGCCAACGTCGGCCTCTTCATGTTCGCCTTCCGCGTCCTCACCGCCTCGGAGATCCCGACCCGGTGCCTGCGCCTGGGGGCGGTCATCGCCGGTCTCGGGTGGGAGGTGATCCAGCTCGTCGGGACCTACTACGTCAGCCGCCTCAAGGGCACCCAGGAGGCCTACGGGGTCTTCGGGGCCGTGCTCGGCCTGATCGCCTGGATCTACCTGCTCGCGGTGATGACGGTGATCGCGGCCGAGATCAACGTCGTCTCCCAGCGCCACCTCTGGCCGCGGTCGCTGCTGACGCCGTTCACCGACAACGTGCGCCTGACCGCGGCCGACGAGCGCAGCTACACCTCCTACGCGGAGACCGAGCGCCACAAGGGCTTCGAGACGGTCGACGTCGACTTCGAGGCGCCGCCGGCGGAGGCGGCCGACGACTAGGACCCGCTCGCGTGCCCCATGAACCGGTCGTAGACGCCGGACATGGCGAAGAGGTTGCGCACCTGCCCGGAGCAGGCGACGACCCGCATCCGCTCGTCCGGTTCGCGCCAGCGCTTGTGGGCCTCGTAGAGGACGGAGAGGCCTTTGTAGTTCATGAACTCGACCGAGCTCAGGTCGACGAGGATCGCCGGGGCGTCGCTCGCCTCGGCCTCGACCAGGGCGGCTTCGAACTCCTTGGCCGTCGACGCGTCGACCCGGCCGCCGATCCGCAGGCGGACGCCCTCCTCACACGGCTCGGTCTCGATCTCGATCTTGAAGGTCGGCATGGCCACGCCGGGAAGTGTACGACGCCCGGGCGGGGTACTCTGCGTCCATGGCCGAAGACCCGCTCCCCCGTCCGATCCACATCGGTGGGGTCAACAAGACCTTCGGCGAGGTCACCCTCGAGGACGCCCGCGCCCAGGCGCTCGAGCTCAAGGGCGTCGCCGGGTGGGGGATGAGCCGGGTGATGCCGGTTGCCCGCGCCTGGGCCGACCTGGTCCGGGCGATGGAGTCGGGTGGGGTCGACCGGGTCGACCAGCTCGAGCCGGAGATGATCGAGACGATGGCCCGCAAGCTCTGGATCATCGCCCCCAAGGGCGACAGCCTGATCTGATCCGCCGGGCCGACCGGGGCGACGGGGTACGCCGTCGGGGGCGCGCACCGGTCTCGCGATCGGGCGTGCCGCGGCGGCTAGGCGGTCTGGATGTCTGGAGGCTCGACAGGAGGATCCTCGTGGCCTGCGCCCCCGCCCGGGTCGGGCTCGAACGGGTCGGGCGTCCGGCCCGGCTGAGGGTCGTCCTTCCACGGAGCCTCGGTCGGCTGCGGGTCGTCGATCGGCGGTCCGATCGGCGGCTCGTGAGGCGGAAACACCATGTTCGCTCTCCTCTCGGTGTCGGTTCGGCGTGGCCGGTCAGATCGCCGCCGCTGATCCGCCGAGGCCGGACGCTCACGCGCAAACCCAAGCATCGGCGTGGTCGGCGAGCCGCACCGCCGGCCCGCACGGCAAGCCTACCAACGCAACGTCCCGGCGGCCACCTCGGCGGCCGACCGGGGCGACCCCGGCCGATTCGCGCGCCGACATAGACTCACGAACAGTGGCCGAGCTGCGCCGACCGGGACTCCAGCGCGTGCTGGGCGTCAACGCTCTCTTCTCGACGGCCTACGGCAACGTCGGGTCGTCGATCTATTACGCGCTCGGCCTCGTCGCCTCGTTCGCTCTCGGGCTGACGCCGATCGTCTTCGTGATCACCGGGGTCATCTTCTTCCTGACCGCGGCGACCTACTCCGAGGCGACGGCGATGTACCCGGAGGCCGGCGGGTCGTCGAGCTTCGCCCGCCACGCGTTCAACGAGTTCGCGTCGTTCTTCGCCGCCTGGGCCCAGATGCTCAACTACGTGATCACGATCGCCATCTCGGCGTTCTTCGTGCCCCACTACCTCGGCGGGCTGTTCTGGCCGGCGCTCCGCCACGCGCCCGGGGACATCGTCTTCGGGATCGTCGTGGTGATCGTCCTCTCCCTGATCAACGTCGTCGGCGTCCGCGAGGCCGCCGGCCTGAACATCGTCCTCGCGGTGACCGACTTCGCCACCCAGCTCCTGCTCGTGGTCGTCGGCTTCGTCCTCGTCTTCTCCCCGCACACGCTGATCGCCAACGTCCACTTCGGCCTGGCCCCGACCTGGCACGACTTCCTCGTGGCGATCCCGGTCGGGATGATCGCCTACACCGGGATCGAGACGATCTCGAACATGGCCGAGGAGGCCCGCGACGAGGCCCACACGATCCCCAAGGCGATCAACCGGGTGGTCGTCGCCGTGTTCGCCATCTACGCCGCCCTCCCGATCGTCGCCCTCTCGGCGCTCCCGGTCCACCGGGCGCCCGACGGCCACTACGTCACCCTGCTCGGCGTCGACGAGGCCCACGGTGGGTTCGCCGGCGATCCGGTGCTCGGAATCGTCAAGCACCTCCACCTCGGGGCCTTCCAGGCGGCCGGGGAGATCTACGTCGGGCTGCTGGCGGCGACGATCCTCTTCATCGCGGCCAACGCCGGGATCATCGGCGTCTCGCGCCTCGTCTACTCGATGGGGCTCCACCGCCAGGTGCCCGACCAGCTCCGCCAGCTCCACCCCCGGTTCAGCACGCCGTGGATCGGGATCCTCGTCTTCGGCGGGATCGCCTGCATCACGTTGATCCCGGGCAAGGCCGACTTCCTCGGGAACCTCTACGCCTTCGGCGCCATGCTCTCCTTCACGATCGCCCACGTCTCGGTGATCCGCCTGCGCATCAAGGCGCCCGACCAGCCCCGACCCTACCGGGGGCCCGGGACGCTCCGCGTCCGCGGCCGCGAGCTCCCGCTGTTCGCCGTGCTCGGCGGGATCGGGACCGGCCTGGCCTTCGTCACGGTCACCGCGCTCCACACGGCCGTCGCCCTGACCGGGCTCGGATGGCTGCTCCTCGGGATCGCCGTCTACATCGTCTACCGGCGCCGGCAGGGGCTCGACCTGGTGACGACCACGCGGATCCAGACGCCGCGGGCGGTGACCGACCGGGAGATCGAGTACGACTCGGTGCTCGTCGTCTTCGACCAGAACGAGTTCCACGCCGACGCCCTGCGTACGGCCCTCAAGGTCGCCTCCCACCGGCGCCGGAGCATCCACGTGCTCGTGTTCATCGAGGTCCCGGCGTCGATCCCGATCGACGCCCGCCTGCCCGAGCAGGAGGCGGCCGCCCAGACGATCATCGAGACGGCGAAGATCAAGGGTCGCCGGATCGTCGACGGCCACTGGGAGAAGGTCCGGCCCGGGCAGACGGCGCGGCGGATCATCGACGAGGCCCGGTCGCGCAAGGCCGCGGCGATCGTCATCCCGGTTCCGTCCCGCCGCCGGGCCGACGTCGTCCTCGGCTCGACCCTGGAGACCCTCCTGCGCGAGCGTCCCTGCCGGGTGATCATCGAGTCGCGCCCGGCGCCGGTTCGCGCCCCGCCGGCGGTCAAGCCGCCGATCGCCGCCTAACCGGCCAGGGGGGTCTCCTCGAGCCGGTCTAGGAGGTCGCCGATCGACTCGAACACGGCGCTCGCCCCGGCCTCGCGGAGCTCCGACTCGGCGAAGCCGCCGGTCAGGAGGGCGACCGACGGGATCCCGGCCCGCCGGGCCGCCTCGCAGTCCCAGGTCGAGTCGCCGACCATGACGGCCGCCTCCGTCCGCCGGAGCTTCTCGATCGCGGCGAGGATCAGGTCGGGCTCGGGCTTGGTCTTCTCGACGTCGGCCGAGGAGGTCGCCGCGTCGATCAGGTCGTCGGCCGCGAGCAGGCCCCGGTAGTGGTCGAGGTCCTCCTGGCTCGCCGAGCTGGCCAGGACGACCTCGGCGCCCCGGTCATGGAGCACCTCGATCAGCCGCCGGGCGTCCGGCATCAGCTGGCACTCGTCGATCATCTCGTGGAAGTGGCGTTTGTCGCCTGCCCGGAGCTCCTCGCCGAGCTCCCGGGCCACCCGCTCGCCGGCCACCGCCGGAACCAGCTGGTCGCCGCCCATCCCGATGTGGCGGTGCAGGCGCCAGATCGGCAGGACGATGCCGTGGTCGCGAAAGGACCGAAACCAGGACAGCGCGTGCTGGTAGTTGGTGTCGACGAGCGTGCCGTCGACGTCGAGGAGGGCTCCCACGGGCACCGCCGAGCCTGCTTCCCCCAACCCGGCGGGCGCAAACCGCCGACCAGCCGGGCGGGACGCGCGCCGCGCTGGCATGATGGCACCCGCACGTCCCGGCCCGGGGAGTGCTAGTAGGGGAGGACGCTTTGGTCAAGGTCCGCAGGCAGGGTCGACGTCGAGGAGGCTCGCGAGCCCGCTGGCTCGTCGTCGCCGTGCCCGTGGCCCTCGGCCTCGCCCCGGCCGCTTGGACGCTGGCCGCCGCCACGCTCGAGCACCTCGGCCTGGCCGGGTCGTCGGCCTCGGTGGCCCCGAGCTGCCCAGGCGCCCCGTGCGAGGTGATCACCGCGACGACCGGCTTCCAGGCGGCGATCAGCGGCCGCCATGGGGCGATGGTCGTCGCGCGGCCCGGGCGGGTGACGAGCTGGAGCCTCGCCCTGGCCGCGCTCAGCCCGGCCCAGGTCGCGTTCTTCACCCGCCTGGCCCACGGGGCGCCCGAGGCCGGCCTCGTCGTCCTCCACCAGGGGGCCTCGTACCGGTTCCGCGTCGTCGAGGCCAGCCCGCTCGTCGCGCTGAGCAGGTTGCTCGGCCAGACGAAGACCTTCGACCTCGCGCGGCCGCTCCCCGTCGCCGCCGGCGACATCGTGGCCCTCGCCGTCCCGACCTGGGCCCCGGCGCTCGCCGTCTCGCTCGACCCGGCCACCGGCTGGCGGGCCAGCCGCGCCCGGGGGGCGTGCGCGAACGTGTTCACCCCGACCGCCCAGGTGGCCAAGGGCGCGCTGGCCAAGTACGCGTGCGTCTACCACACGGCCCGCCTCACCTACGGCGCGACCGTGGCCGATGACCCGGGCCCCGTTGCCTCGCCGCCCGCGCCCCACCGACCGGGGACCGCTCCGAAAAAGCCCCCGGCGAGTCGCCCGGTACACGTTGCGGCCGCAGCCGGCGGGGTATCATGGTGAGGTAGCCAGAGGGAGGAGAGAATGACGTCGAGTCGGACCTGGATCGCGTCGGCGCTCAGCGTCGGCGTCGGAGCCCTCGTCGCTGCGAGCATCGCGTCGGCGACGCCGATCAAGCTGCCCACGGTCTCGGGCGAGATCGCGATGCAGAAGAACATCGAATCGTCGCTCCCGGCGATCGCTCTCGCGGCGCCGCCCTGCCCCGAGGCCGGCCTGCTCCCCAACGTCGCCGGCTCGCCGGTTGCCTTCTCGGCCTGCGGCCTCTCCCAGCCTCCGGCCACCACCGTACCGTTCCTCGGTCCGATGGTCTACTGGGGCGGCCACGTCCAGACCAAGCCACGTGAGTACCTCGTCCTCTGGGGCTGGGACCAGCCGGGCGCCTTCGGGACGCAGGCGTGCGGCCCTGCGCAGTCGATCGCCGAGGGCACGCCGGCGACGACGGCTACCCTCCACTGCGATCCGGACGGTGCGGGAAGGTATATGGCGGACTTCCTGCGGCAGATCGGCGGGACGCAGTGGGCCCAGGCGCAGAGTCAGTACTTCGAGAAGGACGCCACGGGCAAGCAGACCTACATCGACGAGAGCGGAAACCTCCTGGCCGGCATCTGGGTCGACCACACCAACAACGGTGACCTGTCGAAGACGAGCGCGACGAACCCCGCGGGCCCGACCAACACCTACACCGCCCTGGCGCTCGAGGCGCAGCGGGCGGCCCACCACTTCGGGGTCAGTGGAGCGAGCCTGACGAACGCTGACTTCATCATCGCCCAGCCCCCCGCCTTCACCGACCCCAACGCCCTGAGCGCGGGCTACTGCGCGTTCCACGACTACACCAACAGCGCCTCACCGGGGAACAGCTACTACGCCTATCCGGGCCTCGCGCAGGACATCAGCTACACGAACATGCCCTACGTCCTGGCTATCACCACCGGCGGGCAGAACGACTGCGGGGCCGACTCGGTCAACAGCGGCGCGCAGGGCAGGCTCGATGACTTCTCGATCGCGCTCGGGCACGAGGTGCAGGAGACCGCGACCGACCCGGGGGCCGAGGACATCGTCGGCAACATCACGACCGGCGGCCAGACCTACTACGGCGGCTGGTACGACGCCCTCGACGCCAACGAGAACGGCGACAAGTGCGCCTACGTCGGCACGCCCCTCAACCAGGTGCTCGGCGTCGGCAACGTGTCGGGCGAGCCGAAGGTGCTTCCCGTCCCAGGAGCCATCGGCAACATCACCGGCACCCAGGGCGGTACCTTCGCCGTCCAGTCGCTATGGAGCAACGCCGCGGCCGCGGGCGTCGGCTACTGCGCCGGCGTCGCCAGCACCGACCTCCCGGGCCCGCTCGCCGGCGAGCCCCCCTACGGTGGGACCCTGCTCCTGGGCTAGTGACGGCTACACCGCCGGCGCTCGGTCCTCCGCCGGGCGCCGGCCGTGGGGTCCTAGGAGACGCTGACCACGGTCAGGGTGCGCGATCCGCGCGGGAGCGGGATCGACGTCTGGTCGCCGGCCCGCCGGCCGGTCAGCGCCCTGGCCACCGGCGACTCGATCGAGAGGCGGCCCTCCTTGGGCGAGGCCTCGTGCGAGCTGACGATCGTCCACGTCTGCTCGGCTCCGGCCTCGTCGGCGACCACGACGACCGATCCGAAGGCCACGGCCCCGTCGCCCGGCGGCGGCTCGACGATCTCCGACCGCGAGATCCGCTCGCGCAGCTTGGCGATCTTCGTCTCCAGGTGCGACTGGTCGTTCTTGGCGTCGTGGTACTCGCTGTTCTCCTTCAGGTCGCCCCATTCCCGGGCCGTCTTGATCCGTTCGGCGATCTCCCGCCGGCCCTCGCCCTCGAGTGCCTCGAGCTCGGCCATCAGGGCGCTCAGCCCGCCGGCGGTGATCACGTTCGCTTCGCTCATGCCCGGTGAATCCTCTCGTTCTCGCAAGTTGATCCACCCAGAGTAGACCCGGGCGCGCTACGCTGCCTGCGCCGATGCGCCGGCTGACCCGCCTCGCCGTCCTCGCCGGCGCCATGGTCGCCGCGGCCTCCCCGGCCCTCGCCCACCGCCGGGCGACCCACCGCGAGGCGGCCGCCATCGGCAAGGTCGTCCACGCCTACATCGTGAAGAGGCACTCCCCGGTCGCCCGGGACGCCAAGATCACCTCGGTCACCGTCTCGACGGCCAACCGCAGCTACGCCCTCGTCCGGCTGCGCTCCCACCGGGCCGGTCGTCGAAGATGCTCAGGCACACCAAGAACCACAAGTGGCGCGTCCTCGGCTACGCCGTCGGCGCCTTCCACTGCGGGCTCGCCCCGGCCATGGTCTTCAAGGACCTGCTGGGCAACGCCCACGCCTGCCTGCCCGGCGG
>CAWFQO010000007.1:0-44773 GCA_963817865.1 uncultured Solirubrobacterales bacterium
CTCCGGGAGGAGCTGCTCGAGAGCGTCGCCCGGATCGGCGGCCGGCTCGGCGAGCTGCGCCTGGACACCGACCTCGACATCTCCCACGGGGCGGTCCGCTTCCTCGAGCTGGTCAAGCTCGCGGCGCTCCTCGAGCGCCCGGCCGGGCAGCCGCTCGGCGAGGCGCTGGCCGACATCAACGCCCGCCTGGCCCAGGCGGCGACCCCGCTCCAGCGGGAGATCTTCGAGACCTCGCCGCTCGACGACGTCCTCCTCGGGGCCGAGCGCGACGAGCGCGGCCGGGCGGCGGCCCGGGCCGCCCGGGAGGAGCCGTCGCTCGAGCCGTTCCTCCCCCGCCGGGGGGCGGGCCTCGTCCTGTCGGCGTCGGACATCGAGACCTACCGGACCTGCCCGCTGAAGTACAAGTTCGCCCGGGTCCTGCGCATCCCCCAGGAGACGACGCTCAACCAGCGCTTCGGGATCGTCGTCCACCAGGTGCTCGAGCGCTTCCACGCGACCGGCGCCACGACCGCCGAGGCCCTGCTCGGCCTGCTCGACGCGGCCTGGCGGCGGGCCGGGTTCGGCGACTCCGACGAGGAGCGCCAGCTCCGCGAGAAGGCCCGGGCGTCGCTCCTGCGCTACCGCGACCGCCTGGCCGAGGAGCCGATCGAGCCGCGGTGGTTCGAGCGGTCGTTCGCCTTCGCCCTCGGGCCCCACCACATCCGCGGACGGGTCGACCGGATCGACGCCCTCCCGGGCGGCGGGTACGGGCTGATCGACTACAAGACCGGCGTCCCCCGAACGCCGGAGGAGCTCCGCGAGGACGTCCAGCTCGCGCTCTACGCCGTCGCCGCCCGCGAGGCCTGGCAGATCGAGGCGACCGAGCGCTCCTACTACTACGTGCTCGACGACGAGCGGGTCGCCGTGCCGGCCGCGGCCGACGGGTCGGACTGGATCCGCGAGACGGTGCTCGAGGTCGGCGACGGGATCCTCGCCCAGGGGTTCGAGCCGACCC
The DNA here is from genome assembly GCA_963817865.1 of uncultured Solirubrobacterales bacterium. GTDB lineage: Bacteria > Actinomycetota > Thermoleophilia > Solirubrobacterales > Solirubrobacteraceae > Palsa-513. The sequence goes on from CAWFQO010000007.1 coordinate 995, forward strand.
CGTCGCTCGCCGCCTGCTCGTGGTGCGACTTCCGGATCGCCTGCCCCGTGGCCGAACGCTAGGCCGAGACCGACCCAGCCGGGCTCCGGCGCCCGGCGGGAGCCGCTCCAGAACCCCCCTGCGACCTACGGCTGCGCCCCGCGCTGGCGCAGGAAGCGCTGGAACTCGCGGGCGAGGAGGTCGCCCGAGGGGATCTCGCGGGTGTCGGTCGGCTGGCTCTCGACGCTCTTCTCGAGCCGCTCGACGAAGGCCTGGACGTCGGGGTCGCTCTGGACGGCGAGCCCGACCTGGCGCTCGTAGTCGGCCGCGTCCCGCTCGAGCTGGTCGGCGTCGACCGACACGCCGACGAGGCCCTCGAGGCGGCGGACGAGGGCGAGGGCCGCCTTCGGGTTCGGGGTGGCCGCGACGTAGTGGGGCACGCTGGCCCAGAGGCTCGCCGACGGGATCGCCGCGTCCGAGCAGGCGGCGTGGAGGACACCGACGATGCCGGTCGGGCCCTCGTAGTTGGACCCGATCATCCCGACCCGCTCGATCAGGCTCGGATCGGAGGCGAGGCCGCTGACCACGACCGGGAGGGTGTGGGGGACGTCGGCGAGGAGGGCCCCGAGGGTGACCACGAGCTGGGCGCCGAGCGCCTCGGCGAGGTCGACGATCAGCGAGGAGAACCCCCGCCAGCGCATCGACGGCTCGGGGCCGGCGAGGAGGATCAGGTCGCGGGGGGCCCGGGGGATCCGGGCCTGGTAGATGTCGACCCCGGGCCAGACGATCTCCCGGGTCTGGCCGTCGCCCAGCCGGACGAGCGGGCGGGTGGCCTGGAAGTCGTAGAACTCCTCCGGGTCGATGCGGGCGAAGCGGGTCGCCCCGAGGGCCGAGCCGACGAAGTTGAGCGCGGCCGACGCGGCGTCGCCGGCGTCGTTCCAGCCCTTGAAAGCGCAGACCATGGCCGGCGCGCGGAGGCCGTCGGGGCGGCTTTCCCAAACGAGCGGCTGCATCCGAACCAAGGTACATCATGGGGCGATGCTGCCTTCCGTCTCGCCGGCCGGACAGGTCGTGGCCACCCTCCGCGACGGGGACGCCGTCGACGCGACGTTCGCCTGCTCGCGCAAGGAGCGCCTGATCGCCCGGACCGGGAGCCCGTACCTCGCGGTCGAGCTCCGCGACCGGACCGGGGCGATCCAGGGGCGTGCCTTCCGCGACGCCGACCTCCTCGGCGGGCGCTTCGACCGGGGCGATCTCGTCCGCGTCGTCGGTCGGGTCGCCCGCTTCCGGGAGGAGCTCCAGCTCGAGCTCGAGCGGGTCGAGCGCGCCCCGGCCGGGGCGGTCGATCCGAGCACCTTCCTCCCGACCGCCTACCGCGACCTCGACGAGCTCGACGGCTTCCTCGAGCATCTCGCCCGCGAGGTCTGCGACCCCGAGTACCGGCGGCTGCTCGACGCCCTGCTCGGCGACGCCGCGCTGCGCGCGGCCTGGCGGCGGGCGCCGTGCACCCAGGCCGGCCACCACGCCTACCTCGGCGGCCTGCTCGAGCACACGGTCGCCGTGGCCACCCTCGCCCAGGAGCTCGGGCTCCAGCACCCGCGCCTCGACACCGACCTCCTGATCTGCGCGGCGATCGTCCACGACCTCGGCAAGACGCGCGAGTTCACCTACGGGGCGACGATCGGCCGCACCGAGGCCGGGCGGCTGCTCGGCCACGTCCAGCTCGGCCTGCGCCTGCTCGAGGAGCGCGGGCGGTCGCTCGTCGGGGAGCCGCGGATGCTCGCCCTCGCCCACTGCGTGCTCTGCCACCACGGCCCGGACGCCGCGCCCGGGCGACGCTTCGCGAGCCCCGAGGCGCTCGCCCTCCACCGGCTGAACGCCCTCGATGCCGGGGTCAAGGACGCGCTCGAGCACGGGCTCGACGGGTGAGTCGCACGGCGGGGCGGCGACGCCGCCGTGGGCTGGAGCGGCGGCGGCCGGCGCGGCCTACGCCGCGGCGCGGGTGGTCGCGAGTTCCTGCTGGAGCCCGGCGATGATCGTGTCCAGGCCGGCGATGAACTCGTCGGTCGTCGGCTCGCGCGCGAGCCAGCCAGCCACCTCGTGGATGGTGGGGAACTCATCTGCCGGGAGCTCGCGGGCGCTCAGCCGCAGTCGGATCGGCCCGCGTCGGGTTGAGCGTGAACCCGACGATCTCGGACATCGCATAGCCGCGGGCGTAGGCGGACAGTTGCCGGTAGACGGCGACGGCTCGGTCGGGGGAGAAGCCGCCGGCCCGGAGCGCCGCGAGGAGCGCCTCGATCGGGCGGATCGCCGCCTCGGTGTTGAGCGCCCGCATGCCGACGAGCTCGAACGCCTCCGGGTGGCGGCGGGCGACCGCGCCGATGCCGATGACCAGGCTGCGCGCCCGCTCGACCCAGTCGTCCCCCGGGGCCTCGCGATAGCTGGCGACCTCGCCGATCAGCTGCTCGGCGACACCGTCGAGCAGGGCGCGCTTGCTGGCGACGTGGCGGTAGAGCGACATCGCCTCGACGCCGAGCTCGCCACCCAGCCGGCGCATGGTCAGCGCGTCGGCGCCCTCGCGGTCGATCAGCCGGAGCGCGGTGTCCAGGATCGCCGGTCGCGAGAGCCGCGCCGGCCGTCCGCGGCGGCGGGGCTCCTCCTCGGCGACGCCGACTAAGAGGGGCGTGTCCGGTCCGCGGCGTCGGGGGGGTGCCTGCTTGGACGCGACAGGGGTCGGCACCCCGGACTCAGACCTTGCCGGCGGCGGCGGTCGGGTACGGGGCGATCAGGCTGGATCCGGTGACTCGCCGCGTCCGTCGGGCCTGCTGGGCGGCCGAGTGCGGGGCGGCCTGCTGGGCGGCCGAGCGTGGCGCGGCCTGCTGGGAGGCGGAGCGGGCCTGGCCGTCGGGGTCGAGGGCGTCGGCCCCGCAGGCGCCGTGGACGAGGGCCGCGTCGGTGCCGTAGTGCTCCTCGTCGGCCAGGACCGGCGCGTGGCAGCGGGCGCAGCGGCCGATTCGCCGGCTGCGGGCCTGGCGGGAGGCCGACGGAGAGAGAGTCGCGTAGCGCATGCCGACCGAGGTTGGCAGCCCGGCGGCGATCCTTGTGTGACGTTGGTCACACAAGGGCCGTATCCTGCTCGTGGGGCGGCAGGGGCCTGGTGGCCCATCCGGTCTTCAAAACCGGCAGGGCGTCGCAACCCGGCGCTTGGAAGGTTCGATTCCTTCGCCGCTTCGTGGCTGGAAATGGGTGGCCCGGCCAACCAGACCCGCCCAGCCGCCAAGCGGCCACGTCTTCCGCGTCGAGCGCATGCGCGGCCGGCGTGGTATGCGAAGTACCGGCTGCCAGACAGGCGCCAGGTCCAGAAGAAGCTCGGGCCGGCGTGGACGGGCCGCGGCCGCCCGCCGGCCGGCTTCACCAAGCGCCAGGCGGAGGCGTGGCTCGACGACGTCTTGGCCCAGGCGCGGCGCGGCAGGAATCCTCCGCGAGGTAACCGGCCGTCGCCGCGGCAAGCTCTACGTCTACGACGAATACCTCGCCGTCCTCAACGAAGGCACCGAGCCCGTCTGAGCCGCCGCCAGCGGGGGCCGACCCCGCGTGGATCGCCACCGAGCGGCATTGCATTGAGCGATCAGCGGCCAGGGCGCCAGCAACGACGCAGACGGACACGCACTAATACCCCGCCGGCGCCCGCGCCGCGCGCGGGTCGACGACCGGCCGGCCGGCGGGCGAGACGAGGAACCACGTGCCGAGGAAGCCCTCGCCGCCGATCTCGCGGCGGGCGGTGTCGCCGGAGAAGCGGTAGAGCGGATGGCCGCCGTAGGTCAGCTGGAGGCGGTGATCGGCCCGCCGGATCACGCCGAGCTTCGCGGCGGCCACGCCGGGGCCGCCGCGCGGGCGCGCGGTGACCGTCGCCGGCGGCCACACCCGGGCGCACGCCTCGGTGCAGGCGCTCCGCCCGGCGGTGTCGCGGCCGAAGACGTAGAGCGAGCGCCCGGCCTGGTCGACGAGGATCGGGCCAAGCCGGGAGCCGCCCACGCCCACCGCGGCGGGCGGCGGCGACGAGGACGAGCAGGAGGCCAGCGCGAGGGCCGCCAGCCCGGCCGCGACACGCCCGTCCGCGCGCACGCCCCGCTACGCCGAGCGGCCCGGCGGGAGCCCGGCGCCGAGCGCGGCGATGTGACACAGCCAGGCATAGCTGGCCCGCAGGCTCTCCGCGGGGGTGGTGCTGGGGGGCGGGCTCGCCATCAGGGTGAGCGACGCGGTGTAGACCGTCGCCTGGCCGCGGCCGCGCGCGGCGGCCGTCTGCGTGGCGTGGAGCGGGCCGCACAGGGCCGGCGCCGTCGCCGTCCCCGGCAGGGCCTTGTTGAGATCGCTCCGATCGAGGACCCCGCTGTAGATGCCGCTCCCGTCGTAGTCGATGCCGTGGGCGACGATCACCGCGTTGTTCTGGCGGATGTAGGCGGCGACCGGGGCAGACACCGTGAACGTGCGGACGTAGCGGATGTTGCCGACCGACGGGAAGCGAGCGAAGGCGAGGATGCTCGCGGTGCTGGTGTCACCGGTCGTGGTCAGAGCCGTCACCGGGGGACCGTAGAATGGGATCCCGTCGGTCGTGCTGATCGACAGGTGGTTGTTGTGCAGGTGCGCGGCCGACGCGGGCGGGCAGGTGCCCTGGCCACCGGCGTGGATGTGGAGGGCGTGGGAGGCGCCGTTCAGCAGGCCGGTCGTGTTCAGGGTCACCGTCACGACGTTGCCCCGCAGCTCGACCCTCGCGGTGCCGACCCCGGTGACGTGGTTGGTCGGCACCGGGTCGAGGGCGGCCGAGGCCAGCGGACCCTTCGGCCCGGGCGGGGAGCCGCCGCCGCCCGAGGTCAGCGCGACGACCGCCACGGCGGCGGCGATCGCCAGGACGAGGACACCGACGAGGATGCCCCGGCGCGAGGAGCCCTTGCCGGCGGGAGCGAGCGGCGCCCGCGGGGGCGGCGTCGCGGCGCCGTCACCGCCGGGCGGCGGGGTGGGAACGGTCGGGGAGTCGCCGGGGCGGGGGGCGGTGGCGGTGGCGCCGCCGGCGGGGGTGGCGCCGCCGGCGGGGGTGGCGCCGCCGGCGGGGGCGGCGCTGGTCGCGCCGCCGGCGGGGGTGGAGGCGGCGCGGCGCCCTCTGTGTGCACCCGGCGGGTGACGGTCTTCCCGGTGCTGCGCCAGTCGTCGTCGCCCGGGTCGGCCGTCGCGGTGGCCCGGGGGTCGGCGAGCGGCCCGGCCGCGGCGCCCAGGGCCACCACCGACTTGGGGTCGTCGAGGTACTCCGGCAGCTGTCCGAGCCGCAGCTGGATCAGCCGCGCGATCACGGGGATGCGGCTGGAGCCGCCGGCGAGATAGATCGCCGTCAGGTCGGACGGCTCGAGGCCGGCGCTCTGGATCGTGCGCTGGAGCTCGACGACGGTCGCCTCGAGGTCGGTGACGATCAGCTCGCGGAAGGTCTCGGCGCTGGCGTGGAGCTCCTGGTCGATCGGTGGCGCCGCGTAGAACTCGGAATGCGGGCTGCGGGAGAGGAACTCCTTCGTCCGTCGCGCCTGGCGCAGGAAATCGCGGTTGGCCTGGGTCCAGGCGCGCTCCTTGGACATCCGCAGGGCCTGCCACTTGTCCTCGGCGAGCTGGCGCCCGAGGTAGCGGTACATCCGGTCGTCGAAGTCCTCGCCGCCGAGCTCCTCGTTGCCGCCGGGGGCGCCGACGACCTCGAAGGAGTCCTCGGTGCGCCGCAGCACGGCAGTGTCGAACGTGCCGCCGCCGAGGTCGTAGACGGCCACGTACTCGCCGACGGCGAGCCGCTCGTGGGCGAAGTGCATCGCGGCGGCGACCGGCTCGGGGATGAGGACGGGGGCGTTGAAGCCGGCGATCCGCGCCGCCTCGCGGAACTTCTCCAGGCGCGGCCGGCTCCAGCGGGCGGGGTAGGTCAGGCGGACCTCGGCCGGCGGCTCGCCGCCCCGCGCGCGGAGCGCCTCGTCGGCCGCCTTGCGCAGGATCGCGCCGATCACGTCGGTGACGCGGAGCTCCTTCTCACCGAGGCGCAGGAACTCGTCGCCGAGCCGCCGCTTGGGCGTTCGCTCGAGGCACCAGGGCGCGAGGCTCGAGAGCTCGTCGGCCTCCTCGCCCAGCACCAGCCGGCCGGTTTGCGTCGAGCCGGTCCCCTCACGCCAGAACGCCAGCGACGGCATCCGCGGCGCGCCGTCGACCTCGACCCGCTGGACCGCGCCGTCGACCTGCATCGCCGCGGCGGTCGACGTCGTTCCAAAGTCGATTGCCAAGACCCAACCTGCCACGGTGCCCCCGTCGATCGGCCGAGCCAAGTGTACCTGGGCGAGGCCTCCTCCCGGGGGACCGGTCGAGCTAAGCGGGCTCGAGCTCCTTGGCGAGGAGCTCGAACGACCGCGCGGCGACCCGGGCGACGCGGCGGGCCGCCGGCGAGGACTGGGTGCCGTTCTCAAACATCTTCCAAGCCTGGAAGGAGCCGAGGGCCGCCCGGCGCAGGCTCGCCGGATCGGATTCGTCGTCCTGGCCGAGGCGCTGGGCCGGGGTTCGGGCGGTGATCAGGCGGTCGAGCGTGTCGAGCAGGTCGCCGGGGACGTCGAGCTCGTCGGCCACGCTGCGCTCGAACGCCCGCGTGAGGTCGAGCAGGTGCATCTCGGGTTCGAGGCGCGCCGCCTCGACCTGGTCGCGCAGGAAGGCGAAGTCGGCCCAGCGGAACGACAGCTCCTCGAGGCGGGCGAGCGCCTTGCCGGCCTTCAGGGCATCGGCGCGCTGGTGGAAGCCGGCGACCTGCCGGTCGATCCCATCCACCCCGGAGAGCTCGCGCAGCCGGCGGATCAGGCCGATGACCGTCAACGGCTCGGCGTCGGCCAACTCGAGGGCGGCCCGCACGCCGAAGAGGCCGATCGTGTCGAGCAGGCGGGCGCGTTCGCCGAGCGGCGACCGGCACGTCGGCGGCGAGCAACGCGCCGGGCGAGCCGAGGAATGCCGTGCGCGTCGGACCGTCGGCGGCGGCGAGCCGGCGCAAGGCGTCGACGTGGTCGTCGTCGATCAGCCCGGTGTTGGCCGCCTCGGCGAGCGGTCCGATGAACGCCGTCACCGCGGCGGCCCTGGTGCCGAGCGCGCGCTGCTCGCGCTCGGCCACCGCCTGGCCGCGATCCTCGAGCAGATCGGCCCGGCCGAGGACCACGGCCGTGTTCACCGCCGACGTCCGCACGCCGGCCAGCACGTCGTCGAGCAGCGCGGCCAGGCGGGTTGCGTCGGGCACGTCGGCGGCCGACACGGTGACGAAGTAGGCCTCGCCGGAGGAGCTCTCCGCCCGCGCCCCGGCGCCGATCGGCGGGCAGATCAGCGAGAAGGTCCGCAGGGCGTCGATCGGCAGCCAGATGTGCAGCGCGGCGGCCCGACCCGCCAGGTCGCCGAGCTCGGCGGGCAGCGACCCGTCCGGGCGGAGGGCGAGATCGACGCGCGTTCCGTCTTCCAGCGTCGTCTCGACCCGCTCCGGCGCACCGTGGGCGAGCGACACGGTCGCCGCGCCCACGCCGCGGTCGGCGCCGGCGCCGAGCAGGCAGCGGCCGACGAGGGCGTTGACGAGCGACGATCGGCCGCTGGCGTCCGGCCCGAGGACCACGACCCGCAGCGGGGCGACCAGCTCGCGGCGCACGTCGTCGAGGGCCGCGCGCTGCTCGGGGTTGCGGGTCAGCCCGGCGACGGTGTCGCAGAGCTGGAGGACCCGGTCCGACAGGCCGCTCGTCAGGGCCGGCGGCTCGAACGGTGTGCGCCGCGGGCGTACCCTGGACAGCACCGGCGGCGGCGTGTCGCCGTGCGCCGGTCCGGCGGCCCCGGGGGTGATCGCCGCCCGCGCCGCCCGGCCGAGTCCCCCAGCCGACGCGAAGCGGGCGCCCCGGTCGAACGCCGTAGCCCGCTCCACCACCGCCGCCAACGCAGGCGGGACCCCTTCTACGCCCGCCAGGGCGAGCCGCTCGGTCCCGCCGAGCAGGTCCCAGAGCACGCAGCCGAGCGAGTAGACGTCGCCGCGGACGTCGCCGCTGGCCCCGTGATTGCGCTCGGGCGGCATGTAGCGCGCGGTGCCGAGGATCTCACCGCGGTGGGTCAGGTCGTCGTGGCTGCCGACACTCTTGGCGAGGCCGAAGTCGGTCAGGAACACGCGCCCGCTGGACTCCTCGATCAGGACGTTGCCCGGCTTGATGTCCCGATGCACGAGGCCGCGCGCGTGGGCCGCGTCGAGCGCCGAGGCCACCTGCTCGATGACCTCGACCGCCCGCTCGGGCTCGAGACGCCCGCGCGCGAGCAGGGCCTCCTTGAGGCTGCCGCCGCCGACGTAGCGCATCACGATGTAGAGGACGCCGTTCTCGTCGCCGGCGGCGTAGATCGGGATCACGCCCGGGTGGTCGAGCGCGGCCGCGATCTTCCACTCGCGCTCGAAGCGGGCGCGGAAGGCCGGCTCGTCGACGAGCTCGCGCGACATCACCTTGATCGCCACCGTCCGGTCGAGCTTGAGCTGGGTCCCCCGGTAGACGACGGCCATGCCGCCCTCGCCGGCGATCGCGTCGAGCCGGCAGTCGCCGAGCACCGATCCGACGCCGAGCTCGGGCATCACCGAATGGGACTTCGACGGCTGGTCGGCGGCCGCCCGCGCGGCGCGGCCGAGCTCGCCGGCCGTCGGATAGCGGTCGGCCGGCCTGAGGGCCATCGCCTTGGCGGTCACCGCGTCGAAGGCCGACGGTATGCCCGGGGCGACCTGGGTCACCGGCGGCGGCGGACCCTCGAGCTTGGCGACGATCCGGGCGAGGTCGTGCCCGTCGGGATACGGCACGACGCCGGTCAGCGCCTTGAACAGGGTCGCGCCGAGGGCGTAGACGTCGGCGAGCGCGTCGACCTGCTCGCCGCGGGCCTGCTCGGGAGCCATGTAGTCGATCGACCCGAGCATCATGCCCGTCCCCGTGAACATCGTCCGCGACGCGACGCGCTTGGCGATGCCGAAGTCGGTGAGGAACGCCTGGTAGTCGCCGTCGCGCCCGGAGATCAGGATGTTCGCCGGCTTGACGTCGCGATGGACGAGGCCCTGGCTGTGGGCGGCGTCGAGCGCCGAGGCGACCTGCGAGATCAGGTCGGCCGCCAGCTTCGGCTCGAGCCGCCCGCGGCGGGCGACGAGGTCGCTGAGGTTCGTGCCCTCGACATAGCGCATCGCGATGAAGAGCTGCCCGCCCGGGCCCTCGCCGGAGGCGTAGAGGGTGATCACGTGGGGATGCTCGATGCTCGCGGCGATCTCGGTCTCGCGCTCGAAGCGCTCGCGGAAGCCCTGGTCGTTGACCAGCGCCCCGGTGATCACCTTGACCGCCTCGATCCGCTTGAGGCGGAGGTTCCAGGCGCGGTAGACGACGCCCATGCCGCCCTCGCCGACGAGGGCGTCGATGCGGCGGTCGCCGACGACGGTTCCGATCTCGAAGCCGACGCTGGTCATGGGAGGGAGCTTAGGGTGAGTGGATCAGCGTCCGCTCAAACAAGACCGCCGGCGAGGCGGCCCGAGGGGACCGTGCGCCCGAGGGGACCGGCGTATGCTCGCGGGTCGATGCCGCGGAAGATCCGCAAGCTGCTGGTGGCCAACCGCGGTGAGATCGCGATTCGCATCTTCCGGGCCGCGACCGAGCTCGGGCTCCAGACGGTGGCCGTCTACTCGCGCGAGGATCGGTTCGCCCTGCACCGGTTCAAGGCCGACGAGAGCTACCTCGTCGGCCGGGGCAAGGAGCCGATCGAGGCCTACCTGGGGATCGAGGAGATCGTCGGCCTGGCCACCGAGGTCGGCGTCGACGCGATCCACCCGGGCTACGGCTTCCTCTCGGAGAACCCGGACCTCGCCGCCGCCTGCGCCGAGGCCGCGATCACGTGGATCGGCCCGCCGGTGGCGGTGATGGAAGGGCTGGGCGACAAGGTCTCGGCCCGGGCGGTCGCCGAGCAGGCCGGGGTGCCGGTGATGCCCGCCTCGGGACCGCTCCCCGACGACGACCGCGAGGTCGAGCGGCTGGGCGCCGAGGTGGGCTTTCCGGTGATGGTCAAGGCGAGCTGGGGGGGTGGCGGGCGCGGCATGCGCGTGGTTCACGACCCGTCGAAGCTCGTCGAGGAGGTGGCGGCGGCGCGCCGCGAGGCCCGGGCGGCGTTCGGGCGCGACGATGTCTTCCTCGAGCGTCTGGTCGAGCGGGCCCGCCACCTCGAGGTCCAGATCCTGGCCGACACGGCCGGGCAGGTCGTCCACCTCTTCGAGCGCGACTGCACGGTCCAGCGCCGCCACCAGAAGGTCGTCGAGCGGGCGCCGGCGGCGGCCCTCGACCCGGCCACGCGCGAGGAGCTCTGCCAGGCCGCCGTGCGCCTGGCGACCGAGGCCGGGTACCGCAACGCCGGGACGGTCGAGTTCCTCCAGGACATCGACACCGGCCGGTTCTTCTTCATCGAGGTCAACCCGCGGATCCAGGTCGAGCACACGGTCACCGAGGTGGTCACCGGGGTCGACCTCGTCAAGGCGCAGATCCGCCTGGCCGAGGGCGCCCGCATCGGCACGCCGGAGAGCGGGGTCCCCGCCCAGGCGGACATCCGGCTGGGCGGCCACGCCTTGCAGTGCCGGGTGACGACCGAGGACCCGGAGAACGAGTTCATCCCCGACTACGGGCGGATCATCGCCAAGCGCGAGGCGACCGGCTTCGGCATCCGCCTCGACGGGGGGACCTCCCACGTCGGCGCCGTGGTCACCCCGTCCTACGACTCGCTGCTCGAGAAGATCACCGCCTGGGCGCCGACGCCGGAGGAGGTGGTCGCGCGGATGAGCCGGGCGCTGCGGGAGTACCGGATCCGCGGGGTCAAGACGAACCTCCTCTTCCTCGACGCCCTGATCACCCACCCGGCCTTCCTGGCCGGCGACATCACGACCCGGTTCATCGACGAGACCCCCGAGCTCTTCGACTTCGCGCCCCGCCAGGACCGGGGTACCCGGCTGCTCGCCTTCGTCGGGGAGGTGCTGGTCAACGGCAACCCGGCCGTCGCCGGCCATCCGGAGCCCGGGGCCCTCGCCCCGGCGCCGGTGCCCGCCGCCGAGCGCCGCCCCGTCCTCGATCCGGGCTCGCGCGGGCTCCTCCAGGAGCTCGGCCCCGAGGGCTTCGCCCGCTGGATGCGTGACGAGGACCGGCTGCTCCTCACCGACACGACCTTCCGCGACGCCCACCAGTCGCTCCTGGCCACCCGCGTGCGCACCCATGACCTCCTGCGGATCGCGCCGATGTACGCCCGGCGGCTCGGACGGGCTCCTCTCGCTCGAGTGCTGGGGCGGGGCGACGTTCGACGTGGCCATGCGCTTCCTCAGGGAGGATCCGTGGAAGCGGCTCGCCGCGATCCGCGAGCGGGTGCCGAACATCCTCCTCCAGATGCTCCTCCGCTCATCCAACGCGGTCGGCTACACCAACTACCCGGACAACGTCGTGCGCTTCTTCGTCGCCCGGGCCGCCGCCAACGGGATCGACCTGTTCCGGGTCTTCGACTCGCTCAACTGGGTCGAGAACATGCGCGTGGCCATGGATGCCGTGCTCGAGTCGGGCGCCCTCTGCGAGGCGGCGATCTGCTACACCGGGGACATCCTCGACCCGGCGCGGTCGAAGTACGACCTCGCCTACTACGTCGGCATCGCCCGGGAGCTCGAGGCCGCCGGGGCCCACGTGCTCGGGATCAAGGACATGGCCGGGCTCTGCAAGCCCGAGGCCGCCCGGCGCCTGGTCCGGGCGCTCCGCGACGAGGTCGGCATCCCGATCCACTTCCACACCCACGACACGAGCGGCGCCTCGGCCGCCAGCGTCCTGGCGGCGGCCGAGGCCGGGGTGGACGCGGCCGACGCGGCCATCGACCCGATGAGCGGCCTCACCTCCCAGCCCAACCTCGGAGCGATCGTCGAGGCGCTCCGCCACACCGAGCGCGACACCGGGCTCCCCCGCGAGCCGCTCGACCAGGCGGCGCAGTACTGGGAGACGGTGCGGACCTACTACGCCGGGTTCGAGAGCCCGATGCGGGCCGGCGCCTCGGAGGTCTACGAGCACGAGATGCCCGGCGGGCAGTACACGAACCTCCGCCAGCAGGCGAAGGCCCTCGGCATCGACGGCCGCTGGCCGGAGGTGGCCCGGGCCTACGCCGAGGCGAACGACCTGCTCGGCGACATCGTCAAGGTCACGCCGACCTCGAAGGCGGTCGGCGACCTGGCGGTGCTGATGGTGACCAACGACTTGAGCTCCGCCGACGTGCTCGACCCCGGACGGGAGGTGGCCTTCCCCGAGTCGATCGTCGAGTTCTTCCACGGCGACGTCGGGCAGCCGCCGGGCGGCTTCCCCGAGGCGCTCCAGCGCAAGGTCCTCAAGGGCCGCGAGCCCCTCCGCGTGCGCCCGGGGGAGGCGCTCCCCCCGGTCGACCTCGAGGAGACGCGCGGCGAGCTCGAGGCCAAGATCAGGCGCCCGGCCAGCGACGAGGATCTCGCCTCCTACCTCATGTACCCGGAGGTGTTCGTCGAGTTCGCGGCCTTCCAGGGTCTCTACGGCGACGTGAGCGTCCTCCCGACGCCCGTCTTCTTCTGGGGCCTGCGCCACGACGAGGAGCTCGCCCTCGAGATCGAGCGCGGGATCGTCCTCAGCGTCCGCTTCCTCGCCGTCGGCGAGCCCGACTCCGACGGCCGGCGGTCGATCTTCTTCGAGCTGAACGGCCAGCCCCGGAACGTGAAGGTGCGCGACCGGAGCCTCGCCCCCCCGGCGGCCCGGCGCGAGGTCGATCCGAGCGACCCGGGCCACGTCTCCGCGCCGATGCGGGGCATCGTCGTCTCGCTCGCCGTCGCCGTCGGCCAGCGGGTCGCCGCGGGCGACCGCCTGGCCACGATCGAGGCGATGAAGATGGAGACCGCGGTCTACGCCGAGATCGACGGCGCGGTCGCCGAGATCGTCGCCGGGGTCGGCACCCACGTCAACGCCAAGGACCTCCTGCTCGTGGTCGAAGCCGACGGGGAGGCCGTAGACGACTGATGCGGACCCCGCGGCCAGGGTCCCCGGCGCCGATGCGATACAACGAAGGGCCGGCACGTGCCCTAGCCCGCGAACCGCGGCCGCCCACGCCCGCGCCGGGTCGACGACTCCGATGAACAACGAACCGATACCCGGCCCGCCTGACGGAAGCTCCGACTGGACGGCGCCCTCCGGGGCGCGGCGTCCGGCGCCTGGGCGGGCGGGCGAGTCGGTCGCGGCCCGACATCCCGCGGCGGCGCGGGCGTCGGCGACCCCAGGCGACCCCGAGTCCTGGCTGCCGGCCGAGCTCCTCGCCCCGCCCCCGCCCGCCGCCGCCCGGGCCGGAGCGTCGCCCGCGGCTGCCGGCGCCGCCGGACCTGCCGCCTCCGAGGATGCGACGGCCGGGGCGTCGGCCGCGTCCCCGTCCCCGTGGGCGCCCCGCGTCGGGCCGCCATGGGCCGGTCACCGAGGCGATCGGCGCCGTGCGCTCATGGCGGCGGGACTCGCGGTTGCGGTCATCGTGGCGGCGGTGATCGTGTTCGGTCGATTCGGGGGCAGCGGGCCCGCGCATCCGGACGGCACTCCCGGTACACAGACGCCGGTCGGCGGGGTCGGCGCACCCTCGCAGACCGCGACCAGCCCTCCGGGCGGCCCCGGCCTCCAGGTGCCCTTCGTCGTCGACGGAAGTCGCTTCGCTGTGTTCGCCGGCGTCACCCAACCGTGGACACGGCACCCGAGGGGAATCCTCCCGCCGCCTGGCGAGCACTTCGAGTTCATCACGGTGCTCGCACGGCGGCTCGTGGCGCCCGCCGCCGACCTCGGGGCCCTCGACTACCAGGTGATCGACAGCGGGCGCATCGTGCGCCCGGTCCCCGGCATCGGCACCGGGAATCGCGCCCTCGGCGTGCCGAGGGCGCGGACGATCAACCGCCTCGTGGTGAACCATCTTGCCTTCGCCGTGACCGGGCCGCGGGCATCCCTGCGCCTCGAGTTCGCGCCAACGAACGGCGGTAGGTCCACGGTGACCGTGCCCCTGGCCGGCTGAGCGTCGTCGCGGACTTTCGAGGACGGGACACGCGGCGGCGGTAGGCTCGGGTGCGGTAATGTCCGCGTGTAGACGATGCGTGCTGGGGCGCCGGGCGGCGCAGCCGTGATCGCGGTCGTGTCTGGACGTGACTCCACCGCTCGCGCCGCCACATGTACGAGGACAGCGAAACCACAACCCTCCAGGGGTCACTCCGCGCGCTGCGCACCCAATGGCGGCTGATCGTCGGAGTCACCGTCCTCTGCATCGCCTTGGCCCTCGGCGTCTCGCTCCTTCAGCAGAAGACCTATTCGGCGACGGCGTCGATTTCGGTGACCGATCCGAGCACCGCCCTCGGGCTCGTCGGCGGATTGGCCGGAAGCACGCAGACCCAGCAGCAACTGGCGGCCGCCCACGCCAGCCAGGTTCTCCGCAGCCAGGTTCTGTCGATCGCGGCCCGGGATCTTGGGAACCACCGCTCGGCGGCGGTGCTCCGGCCGGGGTTGAGCGTGCAGGTCGACCCGACCTCGGCGCTCGTGAACGTCACCGCCAAGGATCACAGCCCGAGCTTCGCCGCCGCCCTGGCCGACACGGTCGCCCAGACGGACGTCCGCCTGAGCGTGGCCGCGGCGCGCGCGAGCTACGCGCGTCAGGCCCGGAGCCTGGCCGCCGCCACGGGGTCGAACGGGGGCAACAATCAGGCGGTTCGGGTGGTGTACGCCGAGCAGCTCTCCCGACTACAGGCGCTCAGCGCCGTCGCCGCGCCGGAGACCATCGGGACGCTCGCGGACGTGCCCACGTCCCCGACCTCACCGAAGCCGCTCCAGAACGCCGTCATCGCCGCGTTCCTCGGCCTGCTCCTCGGCATCGGGGCGGCCACGGTCCGCTCGTCCCTCGACCGCCGGCTGCGTACGGCGCGGGAGGTCGAGAAGCGCCTCGGGCTCCAGCTCGTGGGTCACGTCCGGCGCACGGCGATGGGACAGGCCGTCGGGCTTACGAGCGGCGCCAACGGAAGCGCCCCCTACACGCCCGCCGATCTCGAGACGTTCCGCATGCTCCGCCAGAACCTGCTCTTTCTCGACGACGCCCTGTCGATGCGCTCGGTGGTGGTGACGAGCGCCGTGCCGGCGGAGGGCAAGACGACGGTCGCCGCCTCGCTCGCCCTGGCCAGCGCCGCCGCGGGGAAGCTCACGCTGCTCGTCGAGTGCGACCTGCGCCGGCCGGTGCTCAGCCAGCGTCTGGGAATCGACGCCGCTCCGGGCCTCGCCGACTACCTGCTCGGGACCGCCACACCCCAGGAGATCCTCCGCGTCGTGCCCCACGGACCCGTCTCCGGATCGGCCCCCGCCGACGCAGGAGACACGGCGAAGCCGCTCGTGTGCATCCCCGGCGGCACCCACCCCGACCACCCGGCGGAGCTGCTCGGCACGGAGCGCTTCCGCCGGTTCCTGAGCTCGGTCTCCGAGGTGTACGACTTCATCGTGATCGACTCGCCGCCGCTGCTCGCGGTCGTCGACGCGCTCGAGCTGATTCCCCTCGTGAGCGCGGTGCTGCTCTGCGTCCGCTTGAGCCAGACCACCGAGGAGCAGATGCTCGCCGCGCGGGAGGCCCTTGCCCGGCTCCCCCAGCGGCCGACAGGCCTCGTCGTCAGCGATCTGGCCCCCGGGGACGCAGAGTACGGGTACGAGTACTACTACGCCGGTTCGGCTTGACGACCGTGTCCACGCGTCAGGCCCGGCCGACGTAGGCGTGGCCGCATACCCTCGCCCGTCGGCTTCCGGCAGCGTTCCGCGACGCGTCGGCGGCGGGTCCGCCGACCCGGCCCGGCGGACGGCGGTGCCGGCCGACTATACCGGGGCCGGAGGACTCCACCGCCTGGCCTATGGGTGCCTCGTCCTGGCCATCGCGCTGTTCACGGTCAACGCCCTGCGCGTTTCGCATCCCTTCTCCTTCGGCGATCCGCTCCTCGTCGTGGCGGGCGGGTTCGTCGCGCTGCGCTACTTGCAGCGCGGCCTTCCCCGCGGCGCGGTCCCGGTCTGGCTGCCGGCCTCTGCCGCCGCCATCTTCCTCTCGGGACTGATCGCGGCCTTCCGCGGCGATGTCGGAGCCGACCTCCTCCCGACGGTCGAATTCGCCGGCACCCTACTCGGGCTGCCGCTGATCACGCTGATCCTGATCGACACGCCGCGCCGCGTCGAGTGGGCCGTCGAGGCGTGGCTCCTGGCGGCGTCGCTCAGCGCCTTCGTCGGCCTCGTCGACCTGGCCGGCCACCTCAACATAGGGCTGCGTCTCACGGGTGTCGACTTCGTTCTGTACACCCATCGGGCTCAGGGGCTGACCCTTCACCCCAACCACCTCGGGCTCGTCTCGGCGATGGCCCTGCCCGTGGCGCTCATCCGCGCGATCCGGCCCGTGGCTCCCGGTGCCGGCCTCGGCTTCACGCTGCGCAATCTAGGCTATGCCCTCGTCCTTGCCGTCGGAATCCTCGTCAGCGGGGCGCGCGCCGGCCTGCTCGCCGTCGTCGTGGCGCTGGTCGCCCTCCCCATGCTTCAGGACACCCGTCGCCGGGTCGGACGGCTCCTCGCCCTTGCCCTGATCGTCGTCGGAATGCTCGGTGTGGTGGTGCTCGACACCCCGCTCGCCTCGTCGCTCGGGATCGTCACGGGATCACGGCTCACCGGGTCGGCAGCCGGCACGAGCGCCAGCAATGACTACCGGATCTCGGCCTACAGCAGCGCCCTGCGCCAGATCGCCGGCGATCCGGTCGTCGGGCAGGGCTTCGCGGTGGCGCGCGTCGCCCACGACATCTACATCCAGCTCCTCCAGGCCGGCGGAATCATCGCCCTGGGCGCCTTCCTCGTCGTCATGGCCGGCGCCTTTCGGGTGCGCCGCGAAATCGAGCGGTGCTCGGTGAGGGCGCCGAGCAGCGACCTCGCCGTGGCGTGCAACGCGTCGGTGATCGCCTGGCTGGTGAATGGCGCCGTCCAGAACCAGCTCTACGATCGCTATCTGTACATCCCGCTCGGGCTGCTGCTCGCCCTCGGCGAGATCAACCGCCGCCTCGCGCTAGGGCGACCCCCACCGGCCGCCGACCCTGGGCGCCGGCCGCCCAGGCGCCCGTCCCTCGCCGCGTCCCGGGCGCCGTGAGCGTACCGACACCCGCCCGTGGGCAAGCTCCGCTGCGGGTCGCGCTGAGCCTGCTCTCCCAGGACGACGCGCAATACACCGGCACGTGGACCCTCGTCCGCGAGCTGCTGCGCCGGTTCAGGGATCCGGACAGCGTGAGCGTCGACGTGCTCTGCACCACGGCGACCCTATCGCGGCTGGCCCCCGAGGTCGGGGCGGGCGTCGCCCTGTGGGCGGCGCACTCGTTGCGGCGGGGGAGCCCCAGGATGCGGCGGGCCGCGACCCTCGCCGGACTCCATGGGCACCGAGGCTGGCCCCCCGGTGGAGGCCCGGCGGCCAGCGAGGTCGTCCACTATCCGCTGACGCTTCCCGTTCCGCGCTGCCGGCTGCCGCACGTGATCACCGTCCACGATCTCCAGCACCGGGATCTCCCGAACAACTTCACCGGGGTCCAGCGAGCCTGGCGGGCGGTGATGTACGAGCGCGCCGCGCGGCGGGCGACGGTGGTGATCGCCGACAGCGAGCACACCCGCCAACGCGTGATCGAGTTGCTGGGACTCGCGGAGGATCGGGTTCTCACCAGCCACCTCGCCGTCGACCGCGCCACGTTCAGGCCGGAGTCCCAGGCCGCGGACGAGGAGATCCTCGCCGAGCTGAAGCTGCCCCGGCCATACCTGCTCTACCCGGCGAGCCTCTGGCCGCACAAGAACCACCGCGCGCTTCTCGAGGCGCTGCGGAGGATGCGGGATCAGTCGATCTCGCTTGTGCTCACCGGCGCCACCTTCGGGCGCGAGGCTCAGCTGGTGCGATGGACCGACGAACTGGGCCTCGGCGAGCGCGTACGCCACCTCGGGTTGGTCGCGCCCGACCGTCTGCCCGTCCTCTACCGGCACGCGCGGGCCCTAGCGTTCCCGTCCTCCTACGAGGGATTCGGGATGCCCCCGCTCGAGGCCATGGCCAGTGGGTGCCCCGTGGCGAGCTCGCTGGCCACGTCGCTGCGTGAGGTCGTCGGGAGCGCCGCCCTGCCCCTCGACCCGACCGACCCGGACCAGATGGCCGGCGAGCTCGAACGCCTGTGCAGCGACGAGCCGCTGCGCGCTCGGTTGCGCTCAGCCGGCCTGGAGCGTGCGGCCGAGTTCTCGTGGGACGCGGCGCAGGTCGTGCACGTCGCGGCGTACCGCCTCGCCCGTGAGCTCGGCCGGGGCTGACGGCGCGCTGGTCGTGGCGGAGCCGGACCGGAGCGAGATTAGAATGGCTGCCTGTGGGAACCGATGACGACGACGGGCTCGACCGGTCCTCCGCACGATGAAGGGGGCCGACTACGCAGCCCGGGAGCGCTATCTCACCTGGTTGTCGCAGATCCCGCCGTTCACCAGCCCGAAGTTGCGGCGGACCGCCGTGCGGGGGGTCCGCGAGGGACGGCGCCTGCGCCGTGACCTCTACGAGCGCTGCGGGTCGCACCGGTACTCCCGGCCCGGGCTGCACGGCATCGACGCGAAGCTCGATCGCTACCTGCCCCAGGGAACCGGCGTGTTCGTCGAGGTGGGGGCGTTCGACGGCTACCGGTACAGCAATACCTACTTCCTCGAGCGGTTTCGCGGCTGGCACGGCGTGCTGATCGAGCCGATCCCCGAGTCGTTTCGTCGATGCGTTCGGGAGCGTCCGCGGTCGCAGGTGTTCAACTACGCGCTCGTGGCTCCCGGCGGACCGAGCACGCTGACAATGTCCTTCGGAGGTCCGTTGTCGGCGGAGCGCAGCAAGCCGCGCCTGAAGACCGAGCTCGATCCCGGCATCTGCTACGGGTGGGAGGAGACCTACGAGGTGACGGTGCCGGCTCGCTCCCTGACCGCGGTGCTCGAGGAGGCGGCAGTCAAGTCGATCGACTTCCTCGCCCTCGACGTCGAGGGCGCCGAGGTGGATGCTCTGCGCGGGCTCGACCTGGACCGATACGCCCCCCGCTACCTTCTGGTCGAGACCAACGGCGCCCAGCAGGCGATCGCCGATATCCTCGCGCCGAGGTTCCTGTTCGTCGAGCACTTCTCCGAGAACGACGCGTTCTACCGGCGCCGCGACGCGCCGGACCGGGCCGCCTAGACCGGATCGGCCCGGGCGCAGGGGACTACGCCTGAGCGAGCGCCCACCGGTGCGGGCCGACGGCGAACGCGGTGGCCTGGAGGAAGCCGGCGACTGTCTCGTCGATGCCCCATGTCTCGAGCCGCCGGATCGACGCGTCGCCCATGGTCTGCCGCAGCCGCCCGTCGGCGGCGAGCCTCGCGAAGGCAAGGGCGGCCGGCTCGGCGTCGGTGGGGGACACGACGAAACCGTTGAGCCCGTCGGCCACGAGGTCCGCAGCGCATCCGACCTTCTCCGAGACGACGATCGGGAGGCCGAAGTTCATCGCCTCGGCGACGGCCAACCCGAACGTCTCGTGAGCGCGCGAGAGCAACGCGAACACGTCGGCGGCGGCATAGGCCTCGGCGATCCGCGAGCGGTTCACGAAGCCGGCCAGGTGGACGTCGGGGATCCGGTCGCGCTCGATCCGGTCGCGCAGATGCGGCTCCGCGTCGCCCGAGCCGACGACGAGGAGTGAGCACCTCGCGCGTTCGCGGGCTCGGCGGAACGCCTCGAGCAGGAACAGCGGCTGCTTCTTGGCGACGAGTCGGCCGACACTGACGATCACCGGACCGCCGGCGACGTCGATCCCGAACGAGCGGCGCAAACGCGCGCGTTCCGGTGTCAGGCGCCGCGCGGCTTCCTGGAGCTCCGCGTTGTCGACGGTGTACGGCGTCGGGAACAGTCGCTCGGCCGGGACCCCGTAGTGCTCGAACCAGCGACGGTTCTCCCGGCTGATGTATAGCGCCGATCCCTGCCCGAACAGCAGGCGCAGGGCGACCTCCTTGACCAGCGTGGTCGTCAGCGACCTCGGTTCGAGGAGGGTCTGCTCCTCGCGGAAGAGCAGCGGACGGCCGCGCACCCGCTGGGTCGTCGCGCCTAAGAGGTAGGTCAGCGAGTTGTAGCCGCCGAGCGCGAGGACATCGTATCGGCCGCGGACGATTTCGCTGACGACGTCGACGTCGCGGACCGACCAGGTTCGGGTGCCGAGCCCGGGGTTCACGTCCGCGCGGCGGAGGAAGCGCGCCGGGTATCCCGTGGTGAGGTCGACGTCCCATTGGACCCCCTGACCGTATCCGCCGTCGAACGCCCGCAGTCCTTCGGCCGAGGAGTAGATGACCGTGAAGTCGAGGGCCGGCTCCCGGGCGAGCCGGCGGTAGAGCGGAACCTTGGCCGGGACGGGCGTGCCGATCAGGAGGGCCAGGCGGACTGGGCCGGGCTCCTGGAGCCGGTCCCGCCTCGCGCGGCGTCCCGGCTGCGGTTGGGCGGCCGCAGCCACCGCCGACCGGCTCACGCTTGGTCGACCGGCCGCATCAGGGCCCAGCATCGCCGGAAGTCCGCCGCTCGCTCTGGGGCAGGCGCGCCCTCGGAGAGCAGCAGGAAGGCGGTCCGGGCGTCCCGGCCGGCCAGCTCCTCCCAGTCGGCCGGCTGGCGCTCCTCGGGTTGCTGGACGACGATGCGGTGTGTCCGGCCGAAGCGCTCGCGCATCGTCGCCTCGACTCCGGGCCGGGCGAGGGGGTGGAGCTCGGCGAGGATCGTGCAGGTCTCGAGCTGGGGGACGCGGGCCGGGTCGAGTAGCTCGACCTCGTAGCCCTCGCAGTCGCAGAGGACGAAAGCCCGGTCGCAGAGCACCGCGGCGAGGGCAGCCGGGTCGCAGGCGCCCGAGACCTGCAAGCGATCGGCGACACCGTTGAGCTCGGCCATCTCGCGACAGTGGCGCCGACCGCCGCCGTCGGTCTCGAATGCGTGGACCGGGGTCCCCGGATCGAGGCGGAGCGCGAGTCCGACCGCGTAGTAGCCGTCCGCGGCTCCCACGTCGACGACGAGGGGCGGCCGCGCGGCAATCGCGCCGAGGAGGGCGGGATGAATCTCGCGCTCGTAGGAACCGAGCAGCTTCGCCGCCAGGAAACTGGCGTGCCCGCCGGCCCGCGGCGGGTAGCGCATCTCGGCGAACGGACCGTGCAGAACCGTCAGCCCGATCTCGCCGACGAAGCGATCGATAGCGCTGCCAGCCGCGGTCAGACGGGCCATCCATGCGGGCCTCAGGCGCCGGTAGATCCGGCGCAGCGGCGAGTAGCCGCCCCACAAGGTCTCGAGGCTCGCGGTCAGGTGGGGTCTCGGGTCTGGGCTCGCGGCGGACATCTTAGTTCCTTGCCGCGGGTGTGCCCAGAGTTGGAGGTGCTGATTGAGTAGCTGATCTGACATAAGCTCGTCGTCGCCAGGGTGCGAGTCACGTCCGGGTAGCTGCCAGGAGGCCCGGTAGCAGGCTGGCGGCTCGGTCTGGAAACGGGTCGGGTCGAAGCCCAGCCTCAGAAGCCCTCCAAGGGGGAGCAACCAGCGGTCCGCAGCGTCAAGCGAAGCCTGCCGCGTCGTTAGTGGTCCGTCCTTCGGGGGGAGAGGAGGAGCCGAGCCCGGCCGTTCGGGGCGAAGGCCATGGAAGGGGTGTAGAGCCTGGAAGCGCAGCCCCGAGGAACCTCCCGGCGTATGGGGCGTGGAACGTTTGGAAGGTGGCGGCGGGAACTCGGGAGGCCCTCCCCGGCCCGGCGATGCTGCGAAGTCATCGCCGGAGCGACCCGTCCTATAACCGGTGAACCCGGGAAGTGGGCGTGGTGCCGGGTGGGCGTCGGAGGCGGCCGTAGTACCGATCGAGCCGAGCGGACACAGAACCGCCGGGGAGGGAAGGGCCGCTGCTTCGTTCATGCGTTGCGCATGGGGAAGGGCCGGTGAGTGCCAGCGATGGCTAGGACCAAGACCACCAAGCAGGACAAAGTCCGAGAACTACCGAACGCTCTACCGGGCCGAGGCCGATCCCGGACGCAGGTTCCACGCGCTCCAATGACAAGGTCTACCGCAGAGACGTCTTGGAGCGGGCGTGGGAGTCGGTGCGCGCCAACCACGGCGCGGCCGGCATCGACCGGACCACGATCGGTGACGTCGAGCAGTACGGGGTTGCCCGGATGCTCGACGAGCTCGCCGCGGACATCAAGGACGGGCGCTGGCGTCCGCTGCCCGCGCGCCGGGTCTTCATCCCGAAGCCCGGGCGGAGTTGGTGTAGGACGCGGTCGGACGGAATCGGCGGGGTTCGGGATCGAGTCGAGGCTCTGGGAGGCGTTCTGAGGGCTTGGAGGGAGGTGGCGTTTGGGTTTGGTCGCCGGGATTTCGGGTCTTGAAGTGGTTCCGGCCACCGCGGCGCTCATGATCGTCGGAGTTCTCAAGGCTTCGACGAAAGGAGGCCGGCGGTGGCCGGTCAGGACAGGATGACGGTGTTGGAGGTCGTTCGGCAGGTGCTGCGCGAGGAGCATGGCGATGTGATCCGCGAGTCGGTGCGGGCCGTCGCTCAGGAGCTCATGAATGTTGAGATGTCGGAGTTGATTGGGGCGGAGCTTGGCGAGCGGACTGAGGACCGCGCGACGCATCGCAACGGCTACCGCCCCAGGCGGTGGGACACCAGGGCGGGGGAGATCGAGCTGCAGATCCCGAAGATCAGGCAGGGCAGCTACTTCCCGAGTTTCCTCCAGCCGCGGAAGCGCTCGGAGCAGGCGCTGGTCTCGGTGGTTCAGCAGGCGTACGTGTGCGGCGTCTCAACCCGGCGCGTCGATCAGCTCGTGGAGAGTCTCGGGCTGCGGATCTCAAAATCGGAGGTCAGCCGGATCTCGGGGCTCCTTGACGAGCAGGTCCAGGCGTTTCGGGAGCGCCCGCTGGAGGGCCGCTACCCGTATCCCCTTAAGTGCGTGGTCGTCGCGCACGCCGTGCACGAGTCGGGGCGCCGCGAGATCATCGGCCTCGACGTCGGCGAGGCCGAAACCGAGGCGTTCTGGCGCGAGTTCCTGCGGTCCCTGGTCGCCCGGAGATCTGAGATGGACGCCGATGTCAAGGGCTTGAGTGGATTTTTCTGGTGTGGTCATGGTGGCGGTGGGTGCTGGGGTCGGGCGACCGGCGCGGCGGCAACGACGACTGTCACTCTGAGATACGCGGGTCGGGACCGCAGGACAGTGTCCGGTCGTGAGCTGCCTCGAGCTAGTGTCGCGAGTCGGTATCGCATAGGCCCATCGAGGATCCTCCGGGACGACGCGCCGGTCGCCCGGCCCCAGCGGTTGCGGGGGTTTTCAGGCTGCGGCGGTCTCCTTGGTCGGGTTGGTGGTGCGGATTGGCTGGTCGGTCATGGCGGCCCAGAGGAACCCGGTCAGCTCGCGCGCGACGGCGACGGTCGCGACGGTGGAGCGCTTGCCCTGTTCAGCGAGGTGGCGGTGTCGGTGGTGCAGGCGGATCTGGGCGTTCCACGCCCGCGCGTCGGGTTGCGCGCCGCGGTCTGGGCGGCGTGGCGCGTGGCGGTAGTGCCAGGCCGCCTCGACGAGCAGCCGGCGGGCGTGGTGGTTGCCGGCTTTGGTGATGTGGCCGCGGTGGCGCTGGTCGCCGCTGGAGTACTCGCTGGGCACGATCCCCAGCCACGAGCACAACTCGCGTGGGTGGCTGAACCGCGCGAAGTCGCCGATCTCGGCGATCAGCCCAAGCGCTGTACGGGTCGAGATCCCGCGAAAGCGCACGAGCACCGCGACCGGGTCGCGCCAGCGTTCGCTCTGGGCGATCTCCTCGAGCCGGGCGTCGAGCGCGGCGAGCTGCCGGTCGAGGCTGTCGAGGAAGACGAGCATCTGCTCCAGCGCCGCGTGCGCGAGCTCGTCGTCGAGGCGCTGCCGCGCGATCCACGCGCGATGCATCTTGGTCCACTGCGACTTGCCCTCGCGGTAGACGCGGCCGTGACGCAACAGCTGCTTGCTGACGCGGTGGCGCGCCGCGGTCCGCGCGCACCGCAGGTCGTCGCGGCAGCGCATCAGATCGCGCAGCCCTTCGGTCTCCGCCGTCGGGGCCTGCACGAACGTCAGCTCGCCGGCGCGGTAGAGCCGCACGAGCTTCTTCGCGTCGCGGCGATCAGTCTTCACGCGATCCCCCGGCCGGACCGGGATCAACGACGGCGCGATCACATCACACGCGACCCCCATCCGCTGCAGCAGGCGCAGCAGGTCAAACCCGCCGGGCCCGGCCTCGTAGCAGACCGCCAGACCGTCCGGACCGCCGAGGCGGTCGATGAACCGACGGATCGCTCGCTCGGTCGTCTCGATCCGATGGAGCTCCGGCAGGCCCCCGCTGGGCGGCAGCGTCGCCGCGACGATCGACAGCTTATGCACGTCAAGACTGACCCACAGACGCACCTGGTCGGGCGCGATCGAAGCGGTAACGTCAGGCATGGCTGGTCCTCCACAGGTCGTATGCGGCTCTGGCCCTCGCGGCCCCAAACACCGCGATTGTTGTCAACCCGCGAAAGATGCGACGCGCGAGGACCAGCCTCATGCGTCCATACTGGCTAGCCGGGGTGCAGCTGGCGATCTCAGACGCTCACCCCGGCCTCAAGGCCGCTCTGGCGCAGGTTCTCGGCGCGCCGTGGCAGCGCTGCTCGGTTCACTTCCTGCGGGATCTCCGCGGCCATGTCCGGCGCGACCAGCACGACGCGCTCGGAACCGTGATCCGCCAGATCTTCAACGCCGCGACCGGTGAGGAGGGCCGCCGGCGGCTGCGTGACGCCGTTGGCCAGCTCGAACGTCGGCTGCCGAAGATCGCCGCGCTGCTCGAAGACGCTGAGCCCGACATCCTCGCGTTCTACGCGTTCCCTACCGAGCACTGGCCGAAGCTCCGCTCGACCAACCCGCTCGAGCGCTTCAACCGCGAGATCGGGCGGCGCACCGACGTCGTCGGCATTTTCCCGGACGACGCCTCGGTGATCCGCCTCGTTTCGATGCTCGCGATCGAAGCCACGACGAATGGCTCGTCGGCCGCGGCTACATCAGCCGCCAGTCCATGGCTGCCCTCTACGAAATCCCGACCGAGACGCCACCCGCTCTCGAGATAGAAGACGGCGAGGGGGTGAGCGACCTCATCGCGGCCTGAGCCGCCAACGCACTCACCGACGAGATGAGCGGCGAACTCCTACACCACCTCCCGGGACTTGACTGGAAACTGGCGCTCAGTCGGCAATGCCGTGCGAGCACTGGCGCCTCTCGCCGACCCTCCAATAAACCGTTGATCAGCGAAACGGTCGCATCGTCGCTGACGCGGCGGTTCGATCTGCTGAGGGGTGCTGTTGTCGAAGGAGCCAAGTCCGTCGGGCCGCGCCGCCCGATGAGTCGCTAGCGTAATCAAGCGATGAGAACCCGCATCGACGCTGCTCATCCGCAGCCGCCGGACCCCCGCCTGCCGGCGCGGTACCGGCCGACGATGCAGGGCGTCCTGCTCGAGCGGCTCGGGCCCCTCCTGCGGCCGGGCCTGCGCATCGCCGACGTCGGCGGTGGGCGCCACCCGGTGCTCGCGCCCGAGTGCCGGCCGCCCGGGTGCCGATACGTCGGTACCGACGTCGATCGCTCCGAGCTCGAGGCGGCGCCGCCGGCGGCGTACGACGCCCTCCTCGTCTACGACATCACGCGCCCTCCCCCGGTATCCGAGGAGTTCGATGTCGTCGTCAGCTGGCAGGTGCTCGAGCACGTCCGTCCGCTGGAGGCGGCCCTGGCCAACCTGCGGGCCCTGCTGGTCCCGGGGGGCACGATGCTCGCCCAGCTCTCGGGCAGCTTTGCCATCTTCGCGCTCGCCGCCCGCATGCTTCCGCACCGCGCTCGTGTCCTTGCGATGGCGCAGCTTCTCGGCCACGGGACGGTTGAGAAGTTCCCGACGTACTACGACCGCTGCTACGCGCGGGCTCTGCTCCGCATGCTCGCGCCGTGGTCGGCCGCGACGATCCTGCCCTACTACCGAGGTGCGCGCTATCTCGACTTCTCGCCGGCGCTCCGCCGAGCCTACCTCGTGTACGAGTCAACGGCGGCCGAGCGTGGCTGGCACGACCTGGCGACCCACTACCTGATCGTGGCCACCCGCTGACGCCGGATCTCTACGGGTGGGGGATGAGGTCGATCAGCACATCCCCGTCCCGGTCTTCGGGCCGTGGCGGTCGATCGTCCCGGTCGACCCCGGGGCGTCGAAGCGCCAGGGCCAGGCGGGGCACGACGAGGCCGAGCGGGACGGCGCCGGAGAGCACCAGCGCCCAGGCGACCCCGGTGGCGCCGCCGCCGATGACGAGGACGGCCAGCGGGAAGAGCGCGAGGGCGGCGACCTCCGCCGCGCTTCCGAGGCCGGGCAGGCCGACGCCCCGGGCGCAGTCGGCGAGCAGCCGGCGCATCGAGACGAGAAGCGCGCTGAGGAGCAGGACGCGGCCGATTCCGACGGCGGGGGCGAACGCGGCTCCGAAGAGGTGGGGCACGAGCCAGGGAAGTGCGAGCTCGACGGCCGCCGCGGCGAGCCCGCAGAGCGCCAGCCCGGCGGCCATGAAGCGCAGGACGCTCCGGGGGGCGTCGGGCGCGTCGCGGTGGGCCGCCAGGTGCGGGTAGGCGACGAGCCCGATCGCCTGGCCGATGAACCGCGGGACGTTGGTGAAGGCCACCCCGACGACGTAGAGGCCGAGCGCCGTCGGTGAGATGAACAGGCCGACGATGGCCTGGTCGAGCTGGAACGCCTCGAGCGGAGCGACCGAGCCGAGTAGCCCCTTCACGCCGAAGCGGACCATCTCGGGCACCGCCGGAGCGTCGCTGCGGGCGCGGGGCGACGGTCCGCGTCGCACCGCGAGCGTCGAGGAGATCGCCGGCAGGACGACCGCCGCATCCCAGGCGACGGTCACCGGGACGAGGCCGCGGACTCCGAGGAGGTAGAGCAAGGTGAGGATGGATGCGTAGAGCACCGGGAGGGCCAGGCGCTGGACGTTGAAGCTCGAGTAGCGGCGTTCGCCCTGGAGGACGGCGAGGGAGTACTGGTAGACGAGCATCGCCGGGGTGGAGAGGAGGGTGATCGCCGCCGCCTCGCTCACGGTGGGCGACGCCGCGGCGAAGAGGGCCACGAGGATCGCCGCGTGGAGGCCGGTGACGATGGGAACCTGGCGGACCACGAAGCCGACGATCCGCCGCCGCGATCTCCCCGAGAGCCCGCCGTCCCGGGCGGTCCAGTAGGTGAGGGACAACGGCATCCCGAGCGATCCGAGCTGGGTGACAATCGCGCCGAGGAGGAGGAGGAGCGCGAGACGTCCGCGGTCGGTGACCCCGAGCATGCGCGCCCCGAACACGCCGCTCGCGAGCAGGGTGATCTGGCCGGCCATGCTGACGCCCAGCGTCCGTGCGGTCGCGCCGAGGAGCTCGGGCGCTGCCCGGTCTCGGCCACGCGCCGGCGGGGCGGGCCGGCCGCGGCTCATTCGCCGCAGCGACCAGCGCGGGGCCGGCGAGGCGGTGGTGGGGCGGGGCCGGCCGCCGGCCGGCTCGAGTCGGTCGCTCGGCGCCGAGAACGGCGGCGAGCCGGCTTCAACATTACGTCGATGACGGGGGCTTCCAGTAGAAGGTCGTCTCCGTCGGCGTCATCGGCGCGTTGGGGAACCCGCGGAGGCGTGTGCTGTGCCACCGGGCCAGCGGCCGGTCCACCCGTCGGTAGGCGGGGAGGTCGGAGTTGTCGAGGATGAGCACGCCCCCGGGCCGGACGAGCGGCATCGCGGCGAGGACGCACGCCGTCCGGTCGGCCTCGGGCGGGAGACGCACGCCGTGCTCGTCATGCTCGTTGCCGTCGACGACGACCAGGTCGAAGCTTTCCTCGGGCTCGGCGCCCAGCCTCGCCGGGAACCGGCGCGCCGGGAGAAGCTCGAGCGAGGCGTTGGCCCGGCCGTCCAGCATCTGCCCGACCTCGGCGTGCCAGGCGGGCACATCCTCGAGGGCGAGCACCGACCGGGCACGCCGGGCGTACCACAGGGTCGAGCGACCCGACCCGCATTCGAGCACCCGCCAGTGCGGCTGGAGGATGCGGGCGAGGAAGTCGACGGCCGGGGTGCAGAACCACGGACCGTCCGGGGTGCGGTGGAGGAGCCGGGCGACGACGAGCGCCGGAAGCGCAGCGACCGCCGCGGGCGGCACGATCTCGCCGCGCATCGTGTGCAGTCGGGTCCGGCGTCCGGGACTGGCCTGGACGACTCGCCGCAGGAGGCCGAGTTCCGGGCGGGCCGCCCGGCTCACGAGTGGGCGGGCGCCGCCAGGGATCGGCGCACTTCCATGAACAGGCCGACCGGGCGTGTCTCGAGTACGTGCAGGTCGGGCAGTTCGCCGACGCGGAAGCTCCGGACCACGGCACCGCCGAGCCCGCCCTCCTCGAGCATCAGCGCGAGCGATTCGGCGTCGTAGAGCCACTGGTGTATCGCGCCGCTGAACTGGCGGCGGATGAACCGCTGGACGAAGCCTCCGGGGAGGTCTGAGAACGCGTTGACGTCGGCCATGAACGCGTCGGCCGGAGTGCTCCAGCCGGTGCGGGGGTCGACCTCGCCGGCGAGGTAGGTGGCCGCCATGCCGCGAAGATCGGGGGTGCACACTCGCATCAGGCCGCCCGGGGCGAGAACTCGCGCGCACTCGCGGACGAACCGGACGGCCTGCCAGCGGCTGAGGTGCTCGACCAGGTGAGAGCTGTATACGAAAGCGGCGCAACCGTCCGGGTAGGGAAGCCTGCGAGCAACGTCGGCGTAGACGATGTCCGTCGGAAAACCGGCCGTCTGAACGTCGCCGAGGATCCCGCAGCGGCCGAGCAAGCGGCGGAGCGTCGGCGTGTGTGCGAGCAGGACGCTCGGGGACTTGTCCACGTTCTCCCAGCCGTCGACCGTGTACGGACCGCAGCCGAGGTGGAGCCGAAGCGTTGCGCCTCCGCCCCCGGCCGCGGAGGTCGGGGGCGCCCGGTGAGCGCGGAGCCGGCGCGCTACCAGTGAGACCGCGCTCATGCCCACATTATGCCGCCCGACCGCGCGCCCCCGTGGCTCCCGCCCGAGTAGCGCCCGCTCCGTCTACCGCCCGACCCGCCTGCCCTCCCGGGCCGAGACCGCCCGCCGGGGATCCGACAGGGCGGCGAGCTCGTCGGCGAGCGCCGGCCGAGCGCCCCCCGAGGGCCGCAACGTCGCGTTCAGCAAGGCGAAGAGCTTGCGGAAGCGCTCGACGGTCCGGGGGTCGACGGCGGCGAAGAACTCCCGCCGGTGCTCGGTCAGGGCGTGGGCCGGGCGGGCGCGGTCGAACGGCCCGAGGGCGTCGGCGATCCGCCGGCGGATCGGTTCGGCGGTGCTGGCGATTTCCTTGGCGGTGATCGCCGTCCCGAAGGCCCAGTTGTAGAGGCGCAGGTAGTCGCCCGGCGCGAACAGGTCCTCGAGGTCGGCGGACCCGGGGAGCGAGGCGTCGGCGTCGCCGCAGACGACGAGCGAGCTCAGCGGCACCCCGTTGGCCTCGGCGGCCGCCGCGAGACGGCCCCACCCGGGGCCGGTCCGCGACCCGTCGACCAGGGCCGAGAGGGGACGCCGGCGTCCGCGGAGCGCGACGAACGCCGGCATCATCGCGGCGCCCCCGACCGGGATCACGGTCAGGCGGGGGTGCAGGCCGCCGTCGTCGCCCTCCCGCCAGGCGTGGTCGGTCAGGCGGGCAAGATAGATCAGGTCGCTGATCTCCGCGACGGCCAGGTGCTGGCCGGGGGAGGAGTTGATGTGCTGGCTGACCGCGTAGCCGAGCGCCGCCTCGATCGGGAGGAGGGTGTCCCGGTCGGCGGTCAGGTCGACCGGGGTGACCACGACGGCGAGGTCGGGGTTCTCGCGGGTCGCCCGGTCGTGGACGGCCCGGAGCTGCTCGTAGCGGGTCGGGTCGACCATGTGCTGGGAGTGGGTCGTGTAGAGCGTCTGCTTGGAGCGGGCGAGCTCGCCGCTGACGAAGCGGACGAAGTCGGCCTGGGCCCCGCCGTGGAGGCTCGTGCCCGGCTCGTCGAGGAGGACGATGAGCTGCTCGTCGGTGTCCTGGAACTCGCTGAACGCGGCGAAGAACGAGAAGAACCAGCGGAAGCCGGACGACCGGGTCTCGAAGTTCGTCTCGACGTCGCCGTGGCGGCCGTCCCGGAGCTGGATCTTCAGGAGCCGGTGGAGGGCGTCGCCGGCCTTGGTCTCGACGCGGACGTTGTCGGTGTCGAACACGACCGAGAGATCCCGATTCTGCCCCCAGTACTCGAAGGCCCGGCGGCTGAGGTCGGCGCTGGCCGCCTGGAGCTCGGCCTTGCGGCTGTCGTAGTCCTCGTCGAGGAAGTCCTTCGGCTCCTCGCCGGCGTGGGCGAGGAGGGCGACCACCGTTCGCTCCTGGGGGGAGATCGCCGCCTTGCGGGCGATCTTCGCGGCCAGCTTGGTCAGGTTGCACTCGCCGGGGAGGTTCTCGTAGTCGGAGAAGTAGAAGAACCGGGGCAGGCGCGCCCAGACGGCGGCCCGCGCCGCGTCGGTCAGCCGGGCGCCGTCGAGGAGGTAGGCGTGGTCGGCGAGCGCGGCCGCGAAGGCGCCGAGCGCCGCGGCGCGGGCGCCGCCGTCGGGGGCGGCGGCGAGCTCGGCGGCCCGGGCGGCGGCGGCCGCGGTCACCTCGTCGAGGCTCGTCCCGGCGCGGAGCGGCGCGAGGTCGGCGGCGCCGACGCCGGCACTCGCCGCAACGGCGTCGACCACCCCGCCGAGGTCGGCGCGGAGCTCGAGGCGGCCGGCGTTCGCATAGGACCGGGACGCGGTGCACGTGGCGCCGACCGGGGGCGGGGCGGGGAGGAAGTCGGCGAGGTGGAGGCAGTCGGGCGCGTCGAGTCGGAACTCGGCCGAGACCGGGTCGAGGTCGAGGATCCGGGGGTTGCGCCGGCGGTCGGGGGCGAGCCGCCACCGGGGGTAGTCGGTGCGCAGGTCGAAGACCGCATTCTCGGGGTTGGCCGGATTGAGCCGGTGGAGGGCCTTGAGGATCGTCGTCTTGCCCGACTCGTTCTTGCCGACGAAGACCGTGAGATCGTCCTCGATGGGGACGGTCTGAGGCTCGACGAAGTTGCGAAAGAACTGCACGGTCACGCTGGTCAGCAGCATGGTCTGAACCTCCGGGGTCAGGTACCGATCGTCCGGCGACGATCCATCCGACCCTTCTTCGACGGTGACCGGGCGCGTCCTGCCGGGATCGACGCCGTCCCGCGCGCGGATTGGGCTTTCTCGGAGCCCACCCGCTTGCCGGGGCGGGTCTGGCTCAGCCGTGGCGGCGCCGGTGCTCGGCCTTGGCCCGCCGGCGGCGCTCGAGGTGCTCGTCGCGCAGGGCGGCGTACGCCGCGCGCGCCTCACGGTGCTCGCGGCCCGTCGCCGCCCGGCGGGCGCGCACGGCCGCGGCGATCCGCGCCGGGGCGCGGCCGGGCCGCCCGGCGTCGTTGCGCACGGCGCCCCTGATCGTGTCGAGGAGGCGCAGCGGCGGGCGCCGCGGCTTGGTCAGGCGCAGGGGCGGCGGCGTGAGGACGAGGCCCCGATCGAGCGCCCGCCGCCAGCTCGTGCCCGCCGGCCCGTTGATCACGGTGACCACGGTCAGGGCGCCGGGTCGCCGGAGGTCGTGGCGGCAGATCAGGAGGAGCCACTCGCCGACCTGGACGTAGGCGTCGGCCGGGTTCTGCGACCGCGCCCAGCGGGGGCGCGCGGCCACGACCCGGCCCTCCTGGGTCAGCAGGTCCCGGAGCACCGGCTCGAGCGTCGCCCGGTCGCGGGCGTCGAGTCCGGCCCGCTGGGCGAAGCGCTCGAGGGCGTGGTCGGTGAAGCCGAGCCGGCGCTGGAGGCGGTCGTCCACGGGTTCTGCGGCCATGGCCGGATCCTGGCGCCGCGCGCTCCCGGTGGCAAGCGCGTCGAGCCCCCCGACACGCGGGGAACGCGGCGCGAGCCGTCGCAGGGGCGGGCGGCGCCACTATCATCGTCGGCCATGCCCGTCGAGCTCACGGTCGCACAGGCCGGTCACGTCGAGGTCGCCCGGACGGGCAGGCGATGACCGGTCGGCAGCGAATCGTCGTGACCGGAGGCGGGGGCTTCATCGGTGGTCACCTGGTCAAGAGGCTGCTCCACGACGGCGTCGACGACGTGCTCGCCGTGGACGTCAAGCCCGTCGAGGACTGGTATCAACTCCACGCTGCGGCGGAGAACCGCGTCATGGACCTGAGTCGGCCCGACGCGTGCGACGAGGCGCTGCGGGGGGCGAGCGCCGTCTTCAACCTCGCCGCCGACATGGGCGGAATGGGGTTCATCGAGAGCAATAAGGCCCTGTGCATGCTGTCGGTTCTCATCAACACCCACCTGCTGGTCGCGGCCCGGGACCACGGGGTAGGAAGCTTCTTCTACGCGTCCTCCGCCTGCGTATATCCACTCGAGCGCCAGGACACGCTGGGGCAGCCCGGCCTCCGGGAGGGCGATGCCTATCCCGCCAACCCGGAGGACGGGTACGGCTGGGAGAAGCTGTTCAGCGAGCGCATGTGCCGTCACTTCGCCGAGGACTTCGGTCTTCGCGTCCGGGTCGCCCGCTACCACAACGTGTACGGGCCGCACGGGTGCTGGACCGGTGGCCGGGAGAAGGCGCCGGCGGCGATCTGTCGCAAGGTGGCCGAGGCCAAGCTCCACGGCCGCCACGAGATCGAAGTATGGGGGGACGGCGAGCAGACCCGGAGCTTCATGTACATCGACGACTGCCTCCAAGGAACGCTCCTGCTCTGCGAGAGCGACGTCGCGGAGCCGCTCAACCTCGGCAGTGCCGAGTCGGTGACCATCAATCAGCTGGTCGACCTCGTCGAAGAGATCGCCGGGGTTCGCCTTAAGCGCCGCTATAACCCCGGGGCGCCGAAAGGGGTTCGCGGGCGCACCAGCGACAACGCGACGATCCGGGATCGCCTCGGCTGGGAGCCGACGACGACGCTCGCCGACGGGCTGGAGAGCACCTATCGGTGGATCTTCGACGAGGTGCGCGCGCTCGGGCGGATGGGAGCGCGCAACGGCGGCGGGACGTATACGGCCGTCCCTCGCCCGTCAAGCAGCCCGGCGGCTTTGCGCGGTCTAGGTGACCGGCTCGGAAGGCGGCCGGGCTGATCAAGTCCGCCGGGCGAGCGTGTGGCGCAGCGCGCCCTCGAACCGGTCGGCGAACCTGCCGACGGTGAAGTGCTCGAGGGCATAGCGTCGCGCCGTTCGTCCGCGCTCCCGGACTTCCTCGGGCCGGTCGAGGAGTCGGGCGACCTCGCGGGGCAGCTCGTCGGGGACCCGACTGTCGACCACCCAGCCGGCGCCCGATTCTCGGACGAGCGCGGCCACCTCCCCGGTCGGGTTGACGGCGGCGAGGATGGGAAGTCCGTACATCATGTAGTTCATGAGCTTCGACGGGATGTTGAACTCGCCGCCTTCGTAGTGCTGGGTGACGAGCCCGACGTCCGCCTGCCGGAGCTCCTGCTCGAGCTCATCTGCGGCGAGGAGGCCGACCATCTCGACCCGTTCCGTGCGCACCTGCGCCGCCGTGTCCGGTGCGGCTACTCCGGTTCCGGTCACGACCAGGCGTACCCGTTCGCCGGATAGCGCCGAGCGATCGAAGGCGGCAATCAGGGGAGCGAGTCCTTGGGAGTAGCCGATGTTTCCCATGCAGAGCAGGCGAAGGCTCGGTCGCCGGCGGTCGGCCGGGGGGCCGCCGACGGGCTGCCGGGTGGCGGGGTCGTAGATCAACTCGATCTTCTCTCGGGGGATGCCCTTGGCGCTGAGGTTCTCGGTGAACGCCCGGGACAGGACGACGATGTGATCGGCGTGCTGGTAGGCCGCCCGCTCGAGCGCGCGCGAAGCGCGGAGAACCGCCCCGTCCGCGACCAGTCCCGTCGCCGTCGCTCCGTCCGGGAGGATGTCATGGAGCCACAGCAGCCAGGGCCGGCGGCGCAGGCGATGGGCGACGAGCGCCGGCAGCAGCGCCGGAAAGGAGGGGGACACGACGATCGAGACGTCCGCCGGCGGGAGCAGCGGGGCGGCGACGGCCAGTGCCGCCATGAAGGACAGCTCCTGGCGGTAGCGCTCGCGGGTGCTCGCGCGGCCGATCCACAACGGCAGGCGGAGGACCGGGATGCCGTCCCGGATCTCCCGGTACGGCGCGGCCCGCGTACCCCACTCGGCGGAAGGGTAGTGCGGATGGGCGGCGACGACCTCGATCTCGTGACCGCGGTCCCGGAGGGCCCGCGCCAGCGTCGTGCTGACCGGTCCGATGCCGGTCGGCTCGGGGTCGTAGTTGTAGCTCCACAGCTGAACCCGCACCGCCGTCCGTTCAGTGCGTGAGCAGGTAGATCGAGCTCGGAAAATGTCCCCGGTCCGGGCTGCTCCAGAGGCCGTCGCGGATCGGGGCCGGCCGGTAGGTGGGGAACGCCTGGCGCAGAACATCGGGCCGGTCGTGGTGGACCATGCTCAGCGAAACGGCGACCGAGAGACGACGGTTGTCGACGAGGAGGGCGTGGAGGAGAACCGACTCGCTCCAGAAGAACAGGTCGTCCTCGAGCAGGCCGGGCCCGTGGTCATAGGGGAAGGTGACGTCGTGGAGGTGGACGAACACTCCGGGCGAGAGCCGGGGGAGGATCTCCAGCAGGAGCCGGTTCACCTCGCTCCCCACCTTGACGGTATGAGTGGAGTCGATGAAGAGCAGATCTCCGACGTCGAGGTCGGTCAGTCGGGCGAGCGGCACGGTCTGCGCGGGCTGGTCCACGAGGACGATCTCACCAGCGTCGTGCCGGCGCCGGAGCATCGGCGTGGGGAACGGGTCGACGCAGATGACCTCCACGCCGAGCTCCGCCCGACGGGCCGCGTCGAGGATTACCGCGGTCGAGACGCCAGCCCCGACCTGGACGATGCGTCGCGGCCGCTTACATCCGATGAAGCAGAAGAGGAACAGGGCCTCGAGCGGCCCGTAACCGAGGGCGCCGTTCTCTTCGCAGGCCGCCTCGTAGACCTCGAGCCCGGGCGGGAGCAGCGCCCGGACCTCCGCGGGGCAGCAGTCTCCGAGGAAGGCCGCCTGGCCGTCGAGGTCGATCCCGCGCACGCCGACCATGGTCCGCGGCGCCCGCCACGCGCGATCGCCGCGCAGGGCGGCCACGTTCGGGACCTGGGAGTAGAAGTGATGGGGCAGGATGTCGAGGCCGACTCGCTGGCCGAGTTCGAACCCCCGGCGCGCGGCGCGCTTGCCGATTCGCTTGAGCGCAACGCCAAGGCTGCGTTCATGCTGGCCTGTCATCGCGGGCAAGCTATTGCATTCGGTTCGACGTCATGAGCTGTCCGGCCGGATCGCCTGGACGGCCAGCTTGTTTCCGATCCGGCCGAGCACCCGATTGACCTGGCGGTGGCCCGCGGTGACCGGCCCGATCAGGTGCGGCCTGGAGAGCAGGCGGCTGAGAGCTCCCGGCCGGTGGCGGTAGTACATCGCGTAGCGCTCCCAATGCGAGACGGAGAATCCCAGCCCGACGAGCGCAGGGAGAAGCTCCGCCGCGTCGATCCGCTCGACCCGGTTGCCGGCGGCCTCGGTCTCGAGGGCGAGGCCCAGGCGCACGGCGACCGCCGTGGCCGCCGCACGGGCCGGCTCGCTGATGCACAGGTAGCGGGCGGACACCCTGGCCATCTCCGCCACGCCGACCATCGGATCCTCGAGATGGTGGAGCCCGTCGTGAACCCAGCAAAGGTCGACGCCCGCGTCGGCGATCGGCAGGTGCTCGACATCGGCGACCACGGCGAGCATCGGCAGCCCGGAGCGGCGGCTGCGCTCGCGCGCGCGCCGGACCGCGGCCAGGGAGATGTCGGAGACGATCACCCGCGCACCGGCGCGGGCCAGGTACTCGGCATCCATGCCGGAGCCGCCGCAGACGACGAGTGCCGCCCGCCCGGCGAGGCCGGCTTCGAGGCCGTCCATGACCCGCCTGTGCTTCTCGTCGATCAACCAGCGGTAGAGAGCGGTCGTCCCGGCTGGCCGGCTGATCTCGAACTCCTCGTCCTCGGTCTCGAAGAAGTCGATCTGCGAGGCCTTGTGGGCGGCGTGAGCCCCGGACTCGACGGCCGGGTCGGCGAAGACGGGGATCCCGTCGATGACCGGATAGCCGGCACCGCAGGCGACGCAGCGGACATCCATCGCGCCCCAGTCGAGCCCTCCGTGGCAGTCGGGGCAGCGGAGCAGCCCCCGACCGTCGTCGCCCGGCGTCCCGATCACGCCCGCTCCCGAGGGCCGATGTGAGGGCCGCGGGGCACTCCGCCGGCACGGCGATCGGCGGGAGGGCCACGGCGGATCTCGTCGTCATGGCGTTCGGCGGAACTGGTTCGCGGTCCCAGCCCCCCGGCCGTGACCGCCACCTTCTCCCGCCGGGCGACCTCGGTCCGGACGGCGGGGGCGACCTCGGTTCCGAAGAGCTCCATCGAGCGCAGGACGTCGGCGTGGGCGACGGCGCCGACGCTCATCTGGGCGATGTAGCGCTGGTGGCCGAAGAGCTCGTGCTCGAGCAGGAGCTTCTCGGCGACCGCCTCCGGCGGGCCGACGGCGAGGGCCCCGCGCGCCGAGCGGAGCGCCTGGTACTCGGGCTCGCCCGACGGCGGCCAGCCGCGCTCGCGGCCGATGCGGTTCATCATCGCGATGTACGGGTTGGCGAACGCCGCATCGGCGGCGGCGTCGGTCCGGCCGACGAACGCGTGGGTGTTGATCGCCACCCGCATCTCCCGCTCGTCGTGACCCGACGCCCGGAAGGCCTGGCGATAGCGCTCGACGAGCGGGACGAACCGCTCCGGCTGTCCGCCGATGATCGCCACGGTCAACGGGAGGCCGAGCGATCCGGCCCGGACGACCGAAGCCGGGGAGCCGCCGACGGCGACCCAGACCGGGAGGGGGTCCTGGATCGGGCGGGGCCAGACGCCGGCGCCGTCGAGGTCGGGCCGGAGGCGGCCCGACCAGGAGACGCGGGTGGACTCGCGGATCTTCAGGAGGAGGTCGAGCTTCTCGGCGAAGAGCGCGTCGTAGTCGTCGAGGTCGTAGCCGAAGAGGGGGAACGACTCGACGAACGAGCCGCGGCCGGCCATGATCTCGGCGCGGCCGCCCGCGAGGAGGTCGACCTCGGCGAACTGCTGGAAGACGCGGACCGGATCGTCGGAGCTGAGGACCGTGACCGCGCTCGAGAGGCGGATCCGCTCCGTCCTCACGGCGACCGCCGCGAGGACGACGGCCGGGGCGGAGATCAGGAAGTCGGGGCGGTGGTGCTCGCCGATGGCGAACACGTCGAGGCCGAGCTGATCGGCGAGCTCCGCCTCCTCGAGGAGGTTGGCCATGCGCTGGGCCGGGCTGATGCCGGCGGCCAGGTCGGCGAAGGTGGCGATTCCGAGCTCCATGCCCGCGAGCATAGCGCAGATGCTTGCGCGCGCAACGATCTCGTCGGGCTCAGGGGTGGACGACGGCGGCGAAGTCCGGCCGGCCGTCCGGCCCGGCGGGGATGAAGTCCATCCCGTCGGGGGTGTTCACGCGGTCGGGGCCGGTCCCCGACTGGTCGGTGCGCCCGTACTGCCAGACGATCCGGTTGCGCCTCGGGTCGATCACGATCACCCGCTGGCGGAAGTCGTCGTTGACGGCGATGTTCCCGTTGGGGAGTGCCATCGCCAGCGACGGGTGGTCGAGGCTCGCGGGTCCGCTCGCCGGCCCGTAGCGCCAGAGGATGCGCCCGCGATGGTTGATGATGAGAACGTGGCCGGGGCTCGCGTAGTCGGCGAGGAGGATCCGCCCGCCGGGGAGGGGCTGTGGGTCCGAGGGGTAGCTGACCGGTGCCTGGACGGCGAAGCGGAGCCGGCCGTCCGGGCCGACCTCGTCGACCCAGTGGCCGGGGATCTCGCTGATCATCACCCCGCCGTCGGGCGTCGGCGTGTCGCCGTTGACGGCGCCGAGGAACCTGGGCGGGGCGTGGCGGCAGGTCCCGGCCCGCCCGTACTGGCGGGTGATCCGTCCGGCCCGGATGAAGAGGATCCGGCAGTTGTAGGCGTCGGCGACGGTGAACGACCCGTCCGGGAGCTGGTAGGCGTCGTCGGGCGTGTTCAGGAGCGTCGCCCCGGCACCGAGGTGGCCGGGATGGCCGAAGAGCACCCGCAGGCTGTGGTCGGCCAGGCCGATCGAGACGATCGCCTGGTTGTCCTCCTCGTTGGCGATCAGGCTCGCCCCGCCGGGGGTGACGAAGGTGTCGTCGTTGTAGTGGAGGAGCCGCCCGGCCCGCTGGTCGCGGGCGTTGGGGAAGCGGAAGACGACCTTCCGGGCCGCGTTGACCACGAGCACCCGGTTGTTGCCCCGGTCGGCGATCAGGATGAACCCGGCCGGGCCGGGGAGATGGGACGCCGCCGTGTAGGCCGCGGCCGTGCCCGGCTGCGCGCCGACCACGTTGGCGGGTGCCCAGAGCGCGGCGAGGCCCCCGAACGCGGCCGGGGCGAGCGGCCCTCCCGGGCGGATCGCGTTCGCTCCAAACGCCTTCGCCCCGCGAGGAGCGGCGCCCTTGCCGCCGCCGCGGCCGCCGATCAGGACCGCGGCGACCGCGACAAGCAGGAGGCCGAGGAAGCCGGCTCCGGCGCGTCGGCGGCTGCGCAGGCGGCGCCGGCGGGCGGCGGCCCGCCGCTCGAGGCGGGCGGCCTGGGTAGACGCCGGGCCATCGGCCGGGCGAGCTTGTTCGATCTCTGACATCGGGGCGGACGGGGAGCGGCGCGGGCCATCCTATGCTCAGGGGCAGGCTGGCGCCCCGCGGTCGCCGGGGCAGGGAGGGTCGGATCCGCGACCGCGGCTTGACGCGCCCGCCGAATGGCGGGATATTCGCTACTAACGAGCGCTCGGAGGGAGCAATGAACTCGTCGCCTAGAAGAACCGACCAGTTGCGCGCGTCGCCCAGGATGTTCGAGTCCGATCTGCTCGATCGACTCTCTCGCGTCCACCCCGGCGTCCCGCCGGCCATCTTCAGTCCATTCATCGTCGGCTTCATCGTTGTGGCGGTGGCCCGCCTCGGCCCGGCCGCGGAGGTCGGCCTGTTCGCCGCCGGCTACGTCCTCTGGACGCTGACCGAGTACTGGATGCACCGTCTGGTCTTCCACTTCGAGCCCGAGGAGGGGCTCGGGGCCCGGCTTCACTGGATCATCCACGGGGTCCACCACGAGCACCCGAACGACCCCAAGCGCCTGGTGATGCCGCCGTCGGTCAGCGTGCCCCTGGCCGTCCTCTTCTACCTCGCGTTCCTCGGCGTGTTCGGCCGCCGCCTGGCGCCGGGCATCGAGGGCGGCTTCATCGCCGGGTACCTGATCTACGACATGACCCACTTCTACGTCCATCACCGCCGGCCGACCCGGCGCCTCGGCCGGATGCTGCGCGAGGCCCACATGCGCCACCACTTCCAGGACGACACGACCGGCTTCGGCGTCAGCGCGCCGTACTGGGACCGGGTCTTCGGGACCACTCCGGCCCGGGGCCAGCGCCCGACCCCGGCGCCACCGGGCTAGGCTCACCAGCCGCGGGTACCGGGCGGGCCCTTGAACGGACCGACGAGGTCGGCGGTGATCCACCCGCCGTAGAAGTCGCTCGGCTGCGCCTCGACCGGCTCGTCGTCGAGCCAGGCGGCGTCGACCCGGCCCGGATAGAAGGCGACGTGGTCGCGGAGGGCGGCGTAGGCGGGCGACGGGTCCGGATAGGTCCAACCGACGGCCTCCCGGCGCCGGGCGCCGACGATCGCATCGAGGTAGCGGGCGGTCCCCTTGAACTCGCACCAGGTCGGGCCGGCCCGGCCGGGCCCGAGGAGGTCGGCCCGGACGTCAGCCGCTGGGACGTAGATCGTCGGGGGGTGGCTGGTCTCGAGCACGCGCAGGGCGCGTGTCGAGTCGGCGATGACCTCCCCGGCCAGCTCGACGCGGACCCGCCGCTCGCAGGGGACGAGCGCCGGTGGACGGGGGTAGTCCCAGACGCGCTCCACGCCTGCGGCTACGAGCGATTCAGGGCGGACGGATCACCGTCCGCGACGAGGTGGCGCAGGAGCCGGGCGTTGCGCGGGGCCAGGCCGCGCCAGTCGTTGTTGAAGTAGACGAAGACCTCGTGACCCCGGCGCCAGTCGCGGACCTGCTCGGCCCAGTCCTCGAGCTCGCGGCGGGAGTAGTTGCCGCCCCGGCCGCGGCCGCCGTAGTGCATGCGGGCGTAGACGAAGTCGGCCGTCGGATCCCGGGACTGGAAGGGCCGGTCGGGATGGTCGCCGACCACGAGCGCAACCCCGTGGGCGCGCAGGCGGGCGAGGACCGCGTCGTCGAACCAGCTCGGATCACGGAACTCGACGGCGTGGCGCCCGCCCCGGCGGGAGAGCTCGGCCAGTGCCTCCTCGAGCCGGGCGTCGTCGCGGCGGAAGGTGGCCGGCAGCTGCCAGAGGACCGGGCCGAGCTTCCCGGCGGCGACCATCGGGTCGAGCCGGTCGTAGAGGTGCTCGACCGCCTCGGGGATGGCGGCCAAGCGCTTGACGTGGGTGACGTACCGACTTCCCTTCACCGCGAAGACGAAAC
Organism: uncultured Solirubrobacterales bacterium; assembly: GCA_963817865.1. Classification (GTDB taxonomy): domain Bacteria; phylum Actinomycetota; class Thermoleophilia; order Solirubrobacterales; family Solirubrobacteraceae; genus Palsa-513. The sequence goes on from CAWFQO010000007.1 coordinate 41,736, forward strand.
CGGGCGGCGTCTGCTCGGTCCAGCGGCCGACCGCCTCCCGGGTCGGGAGGCGGTAGAACGTCGCGTTGATCTCGACCGTGTCGAAGTGCTCCGCGTAGTGCTCGAGCCAGCGGCGGGCGGGCAGCTTCTCGGGATAGAGGTCACCCCGCCAGTCGCGGTAGTTCCAGCCCGAGCAGCCGATCCGCACCTCGTGCACGCCAGGCGGATACCCGGCCGGCCGGCGGTTCTACGCCCCGGACGGCCTCGAGGGCCGTGGGACGCCCCGGCGGCTCGCCGTCTAGTCGCGGTCGGGGGCCGAGGCCGGGACCGGCGGGGGCTCGGTCGAGGCGGGCGCGGGCGGCGGGGCGGGAGCGGGTGCGGGTGCGGGTGCGGGCGCGGCGGCCGCGGGTGCCGGCGGCGGGGCGGTGGCCACGGGCGGGGGCGCCGGAGCGGCCGGGGGAGGGCTCAGCGTCTCCGGCCGGGTCGAGCTGCCGCCACTGACCGAGTCCTTGAACTCGCGCATGCCCAAACCGAGCGACCTGGCGATCTCGGGAATCCGCTTGGCTCCGAACACGAGCAGGAGGACGATCACGAGGATGGCGATGTGAGTCGGATTGTCGAGACCCATCGGCTCGAGGATACCGATTAGATCGGCCCGGCTTCGGGGTCGCCGCCGGCGGGTGGTGCGCTCGGACGCCCCCCGCGGACGAGCTGGTAGGCGGCGCCGAGCATGAGCAGGGCGAACATGACGCGGAGGGCGTCCGCCGGGAGGACGTTGGCCAGGGCGACCCCTCCGACCGTCCCAGCCACCGAGAGCAGCCCGATCAGGGCTCCGTCGCCGAGCCGGAGGTTGCCGTACCGGTGCTGGCGCCAGGCGCCGAGGACGGCGACGGGGATGATCGCCAGCAGCGACGTCGCCTCGGCGTCGACCTGGGTCAGCCCGGCGACGAACACGAGCCCGGGGACGAAGAGCACGCCGCCGCCGACGCCGAGCAGCCCGGAGAGCATCCCGGCGAGGAGGCCGATCCCGACGATCTCGATCACCGGACGAGGAGCTCGACGGCGAGGAGGACGAGGAGGCCGGCGAAGAGCCGGGACAGGGTCTGCCCGCGGATGCGCTGCTGGAGATAGGTCCCGATCAGGACGCCGGCGAGCGCGGGCGCCCCGATCAGGAGGCCCTCCCGCCAGCGGACGTTGCCGTAGAGGGCCTGGGCGGTCATGCCGATCGTCGCGGCCGGGACGATCGCGGCCAGCGAGGTCCCGGTCGCCTCGCGCTCGCCGTAGCCGAGCCAGAAGATCAGGAGGGGCACGATCACCGCCCCGCCGCCGACTCCGAACAGCCCGGCGATCAGGCCACCGGCCGTCCCGATCGCCGCGAGCCGAAGCGGTCGGGCCAGGGGCATGGGCGCCATACTAGAGACCGTGCCCACCACCGCCACGCTCGCCGAGGCGCTGCGGCCGCTGCGCGGCGACCCGGCCCATGCGGCCGTCCTGCTCGACGTCGACGGGACGCTCGCCCCGATCGTCCCCAACGCCGCGGATGCTCAGGTGAGCGAGGGGATCCGGGCCGTGTTGACCGAGATCGCCCGGCGCTACCGGACGGTCGCCTGCGTCAGCGGTCGCCCGGCCGCCGTCGCCCGGACCATCGTCGGGATCGGGTCGATCGCCTACGTCGGCAACCACGGGTGCGAGCGACTCCCCCCCGGGGCGACCGAGGTCGAGCTCGACCCGGAGGTGGCTCCGTGGATCGAGAAGGTCCGCGCCTTCGCGGCCCGGGCCCAGACCCCGGAGCTCTCCGGGCTGGGGGTCCGCGGGGAGGACAAGGGGCCGATCGCCGGCTTTCACTGGCGGGGCGCCCCGGACGAGGAGGCGGCGCTCGCCGCCGTCCGCGAGGTGGAGGCAAGGGCCATGGCCGAGGGCTTCGACATCCATTGGGGGCGGAAGGTCCTCGAGGTTCGACCACCGCTCCCGATCGACAAGGGTCGGGGCGTGACCACTCTCCTCGCCGGGGGCGACGCGACCCGCGGCCTCTACGTCGGGGACGACCTGACCGATCTCGACGCCTTCCGCGGGCTGCGCGAGGCGGTCGGGGACGGCGCGCTCTGCATCGGCGTCCGCTCGGAGGAGACCCCGCCCGCGCTCGAGCGCGAGGCCGACCTGATGGTCGACGGGGAGCCCGGGGTGCGCGAGCTGCTCCAGGGCCTCCTCGCGCTGAGCGGTGTCCTTCGTCGACTTCCTCCGGACCACGGTCCTCCTGTGCGCCGGGGCGGCGACCGCCCTGGCCGCGGTGACGGTGATCGGGGCCGGTGAGACCGGGGCCTCCGACATCGCCCTCCTCGCCTTCGCCTGGTGGGCGGCCGCCGGGCTGATCGGCGTGTTCATCGGCCGGCGCAACGAGACCAGCCCGCCGATCGCCCGGCTCCTCGCCGGGGCCCGGGCGGTGACGACGATGCCCGAGCAGAAGCCCGGCCGGGTCATCCTCAACCGCCTCTGGCCGCTCGCCGGGCTGACCGTCTTCGCCGGCGCGGCCGGGTTCATCGCCCCGCAGATCCCGGGGATCGCCACCGGCTTCGCGATCATCTGGGCGCTCGCCTGGCGCCGCCAGCACGCCGCCGTCCTGGCGATCGAGCAGCGCGACGGGGCGCGCTTCCACGTCGAGCCGACCTCACCCCTCCAGGCGATCTCACTGACCCGGACCCCGGGCTTCAAGACCTACCTGCCCCAGCGCGACGGGCAGGCTGCGTGACCGATGTCCTCCTCGTCTCACTCGGCTCGACCGTCGGCCTGCGCGCCGCCGATGAGGAGCTCGTCGGCGCCCTGCGCCGGGCCGGGGCCACGGTCGCGGTCGCGGCGGCCGCGCCCCAGCCCGACGTTCGGACCTTCGCCCTGACCGACCTCGTCTGGGCCCGGGCCGCTCGCGCCGCCGCCCGCCGGGCCCTCGCCCGCGAGCCGGCCGGGGTCGTGGTCTACTCGACGGTGACCGCCGCCCTCCTCTGGCCCGTCCCCGGGGCGATCCGCTTCGACGCGCCGGCGGCCGCCAACCGCCCGGGCCGCCACGG
>CAWFQO010000008.1:0-6513 GCA_963817865.1 uncultured Solirubrobacterales bacterium
TCGGTCGAGGCGGGCGCGGGCGCGCGGCGGCGGGAGCGGGTGCGGGTGCGGGTGCGGGCGCGGCGGCCGCGGGCGCCGGCGGCGGGGCGGTGGCCACGGGCGGCGGCGCCGGAGCGGCCGGGGGTGGGCTCAGCGTCTCCGGCCGGGTCGAGCTGCCGCCGCTGACCGAGTCCTTGAACTCGCGCATGCCCAAACCGAGCGACCTGGCGATCTCGGGAATCCGCTTGGCGCCGAACACGAGCAGGAGGACGATCACGAGGATGGCGATGTGAGTCGGATTGTCGAGACCCATCGGCTCGAGGATACCGATCAGATCGGCCCGGCTTCGGGGTCGCCGCCGGCGGGTGGTGCGCTCGGACGCCCCCCGCGGACGAGCTGGTAGGCGGCGCCGAGCATGAGCAGGGCGAACATGACGCGGAGGGCGTCCGCCGGGAGGACGTTGGCCAGGGCGACCCCTCCGACCGTCCCAGCCACCGAGAGCAGCCCGATCAGGGCTCCGTCGCCGAGCCGGAGGTTGCCGTACCGGTGCTGGCGCCAGGCGCCGAGGACGGCGACGGGGATGATCGCCAGCAGCGACGTCGCCTCGGCGTCGACCTGGGTCAGCCCGGCGACGAACACGAGCCCGGGGACGAAGAGCACGCCGCCGCCGACGCCGAGCAGCCCGGAGAGCATCCCGGCGAGGAGGCCGATCCCGACGATCTCGATCACCGGACGAGGAGCTCGACGGCGAGGAGGACGAGGAGGCCGGCGAAGAGCCGGGACAGGGTCTGCCCGCGGATGCGCTGCTGGAGATAGGTCCCGATCAGGACGCCGGCGAGCGCGGGCGCCCCGATCAGGAGGCCCTCCCGCCAGCGGACGTTGCCGTAGAGGGCCTGGGCGGTCATGCCGATCGTCGCGGCCGGGACGATCGCGGCCAGCGAGGTCCCGGTCGCCTCGCGCTCGCCGTAGCCGAGCCAGAAGATCAGGAGGGGCACGATCACCGCCCCGCCGCCGACTCCGAACAGCCCGGCGATCAGGCCACCGGCCGTCCCGATCGCCGCGAGCCGAAGCGGTCGGGCCAGGGGCATGGGCGCCATACTAGAGACCGTGCCCACCACCGCCACGCTCGCCGAGGCGCTGCGGCCGCTGCGCGGCGACCCGGCCCATGCGGCCGTCCTCCTCGACGTCGACGGGACGCTCGCCCCGATCGTCCCCAACGCCGCGGATGCTCAGGTGAGCGAGGGGATCCGGGCCGTGTTGACCGAGATCGCCCGGCGCTACCGGACGGTCGCCTGCGTCAGCGGTCGCCCGGCCGCCGTCGCCCGGACCATCGTCGGGATCGGGTCGATCGCCTACGTCGGCAACCACGGGTGCGAGCGACTCCCCCCCGGGGCGACCGAGGTCGAGCTCGACCCGGAGGTGGCTCCGTGGATCGAGAAGGTCCGCGCCTTCGCGGCCCGGGCCCAGACCCCGGAGCTCTCCGGGCTGGGGGTCCGCGGGGAGGACAAGGGGCCGATCGCCGGCTTTCACTGGCGGGGCGCCCCGGACGAGGAGGCGGCGCTCGCCGCCGTCCGCGAGGTGGAGGGAAGGGCCATGGCCGAGGGCTTCGACATCCATTGGGGGCGGAAGGTCCTCGAGGTTCGACCACCGCTCCCGATCGACAAGGGTCGGGGCGTGACCACTCTCCTCGCCGGGGGCGACGCGACCCGCGGCCTCTACGTCGGGGACGACCTGACCGATCTCGATGCCTTCCGCGGGCTGCGCGAGGCGGTCGGGGACGGCGCGCTCTGCATCGGCGTTCGCTCGGAGGAGACCCCGCCCGCGCTCGAGCGGGAGGCCGACGTGATGGTCGACGGGGAGCCCGGGGTGCGCGAGCTGCTCCAGGGCCTCCTCGCCTGAGCGGTGTCCTTCGTCGACTTCCTCCGGACCACGGTCCTCCTGTGCGCCGGGGCGGCGACCGCCCTGGCCGCGGTGACGGTGATCGGGGCCGGTGAGACCGGGGCCTCCGACATCGCTCGCCTCGCCTTCGCCTGGTGGGCGGCCGCCGGGCTGATCGGCGTGTTCATCGGCCGGCGCAACGAGACCAGCCCGCCGATCGCCCGGCTCCTGGCCGGGGCCCGGGCGGTGACGACGATGCCCGAGCAGAAGCCCGGCCGGGTCATCCTCAACCGCCTCTGGCCGCTCGCCGGGCTGACCGTCTTCGCCGGCGCGGCCGGGTTCATCGCCCCGCAGATCCCCGGGATCGCCACCGGCTTCGCGATCATCTGGGCGCTCGCCTGGCGGCGCCAGCACGCCGCGGTCCTGGCGATCGAGCAGCGCGACGGGGCGCGCTTCCACGTCGAGCCGACCTCGCCCCTCCAGGCGATCTCGCTGACCCGGACCCCCGGCTTCAAGGCCTACCTGCCCCAGCGCGACGGGCAGGCTGCGTGACCGATGTCCTCCTCGTCTCACTCGGCTCGACCGTCGGCCTGCGCGCCGCCGACGAGGAGCTCGTCGGCGCCCTGCGCCGGGCCGGGGCCACGGTCGCCGTCGCGGCGGCCGCGCCCCAGCCCGACGTTCGCACCTTCGCCCTGACCGACCTCGTCTGGGCCCGGGCCGCCCGCGCCGCCGCCCGCCGGGCCTCGCCCGCGAGCCGGCCGGGGCGGTGGTCTACCGACGGTGACCGCTGCCTCCTCTGGCCCGTCCCCGGGGCGTGCTTGACGCGCGGCGGTGTTTTTGTTTTTTTTTTTTTTTTTTTTTTTTTTTTTTTTTTTTTTTTTTTCGCCTCCCGCCTGAGCGGTGTCCTTCGTCGACTTCCTCCGGACGACGGTCCTCCTGTGCGCCGGGGCGGCGACCGCCCTGGCCGCGGTGACGGTGATCGGGGCCGGTGAGACCGGGGCCTCCGACATCGCTCGCCTCGCCTTCGCCTGGTGGGCGGCCGCCGGGCTGATCGGCGTGTTCATCGGCCGGCGCAACGAGACCAGCCCGCCGATCGCCCGGCTCCTGGCCGGGGCCCGGGCGGTGACGACGATGCCCGAGCAGAAGCCCGGCCGGGTCATCCTCAACCGCCTCTGGCCGCTCGCCGGGCTGACCGTCTTCGCCGGCGCGGCCGGGTTCATCGCCCCGCAGATCCCCGGGATCGCCACCGGCTTCGCGATCATCTGGGCGCTCGCCTGGCGGCGCCAGCACGCCGCCGTCCTGGCCATCGAGCAGCGCGACGGGGCGCGCTTCCACGTCGAGCCGACCTCACCCCTCCAGGCGATCTCACTGACCCGGACCCCGGGCTTCAAGACCTACCTGCCCCAGCGCGACGGGCAGGCTGCGTGACCGATGTCCTCCTCGTCTCACTCGGCTCGACCGTCGGCCTGCGCGCCGCCGATGAGGAGCTCGTCGGCGCCCTGCGCCGGGCCGGGGCCACCGTCGCGGTCGCGGCGGCCGCGCCCCAGCCCGACGTTCGGACCTTCGCCCTGACCGACCTCGTCTGGGCCCGGGCCGCTCGCGCCGCCGCCCGCCGGGCCCTCGCCCGCGAGCCGGCCGGGGTCGTGGTCTACTCGACGGTGACCGCCGCCCTCCTCTGGCCCGTCCCCGGGGCGATCCGCTTCGACGCGCCGGCGGCCGCCAACCGCCCGGGCCGCCACGGGGTCTGGCAGCGCCCGCTCGAGCGCCGCCGCCTCGCCGCGGCGCCCCTGCTCCTGCCCTCGAGCGACGGCGCCCTCGCCGAGGCGCCAGGCGACCGGCGCGACGCGCTCGTCGTGCCCGTGCCCGTCGCGCCGTCGGGCCCGCCGGCTGCCGGTCCGGGACATCGCGGCGATCACCTACGGGGCCAATCCCCACAAGAAGGGCCTCGACCGGGTCCTCGCCGCCTGGGCGCAGGCCCGCCGGCCGGGGGAGCAGCTCGTGGTGGCCGGCGTGGACACCGGCGCGGCGCCGGGCGTCCGCTCGGTCGGGCTGATCGACCGCGGGGCCTACCGGGCCCTCCTGCGCCGGGCCCGGGTCTACGTGACCGCCCCCCGCCGGGAGGACTACGGGATCGCCCAGCTCGAGGCGCTCGCCGACGGGTGCATGCTCGTCACGAGCCCGGCCCCCGGCCCGTACGTCGCCCTCGAGCTGGCCCGCCGCCTCGACCCGCGCCTGGTCGGCGGGGACCTGGCCGGGGCGCTCCGGGCGGCGCTCGACACCCCCCGGAGCGACTACGCGTCGGCAGCCGCCGTAGAGCTCGAGCCGTTCACGCCGGCCAGCGTCGACCGCCTCGTCGCCGAGCGCGTCTGGCCCGCCCTGGCCGGCGGCCTCGCCTTGAGTTAGGCGGCGCAGGCGGTTGGCTTGCCGTCGAGCGGCGTCTGAGGAGCCTGGTCAGACGGAGACCGGAGTCGTGACGGCCGGGGCGACGGCGGTGGCGCCGGTGTCGGGAGCGATGGGCGCCCCGCCGCGCAGGGCGTGGATGGCGTTCCAGAACGTCCGGCGCGCTGCCTCGATGCTCGTCCGGTAGGTGGTCGCCGCGGCCCGGACCTGGGCGCGGTAGCCGGCGAGGGTCGTGCGGGCCTGCTGGTGGGCGGTCCGGCAGGCGGCGGACGGCCGCGTCGCGCACGCCTCGCGCGTCTGGGCGCGCAGGGCGATCACGGCCTGCTTGATCGGTGTGACCGTCGTGAAGTAGGCGGCCTGGGTGGTCGTGAAGCTCGTACCGAGCGTGGTCGGCGTGGACCTCAGGCCCGGTGGTCGGGCGCCGGCCGTCGCGCTCGAGGGTGCGGCTTGCGGCCGGCGTGACGAGGAGGGACGGACGTCACGCGTCCTCTCCACTTCCAATTTATACCGGATGCGAGGCCCTCATGAGGCGTTGAATCGTTCCCCATAATCGCTCGCCGCAGGTCAGAACCTACGGAACGGAGGAGCGAGATGCGTACGGCCGAGCATGCTGTGGTGATCGCCGGGGGCGGCCCGGCGGGGATGATGCTGGCGGCTGAGTTGGCGCTGGCGAGGGTCGACGTCGCGGTCGTCGAGCGCCGTCCCGACCACGTGCTCGTCGGCTCACGGGCCGGCGGCCTCCACTCGCGGACGATCGAGGTGTTCGATCAGCGTGGGGTCGCCGATCGGTTCCTCGCCGACGGTCAGGTGGCTCAGGTCGCGACGTTCGCCGCGACCGCGCTGGACATGAGCGACTTCCCGACGCGCCACCCGTACTCGCTCGGGATCTGGCAGAACGAGATCGAGCGGATCATGGCCGCCTGGATCGCCGAGCTGCCGGTGCGGATGTACTACGGATGTGAGGTGACGGGCTTCGCGCAGGACGCCACCGGCGTCGACGTCCACCGCTCCGACGGCCAGTCGCTGCGGGCGCAGTACCTCGTCGGGTGCGACGGGGGACGCAGTGTCATCCGCAAGGCAGCCGGCATCGAGTTCCCCGGGTGGGACCCGACGGTCAGCAACCTGATCGCCGAGGTCGAGATGGCCGATGAGCCGGAGCTGGGCATCCGCCGCGACGACAAGGGCACCCATGGCCTCGGGAGGGTCGGGTACGAGATCCGCGACGGGGAGGTGGTCTACAAGGACGAGGGGCCGGTGCGGGTCATGGTCACCGAACGGCAGCCCGGACCGACCGGCGAGCCGACCCCGCGCGATCTGAGCGCGGCGCTGATCGCCGTCTACGGCACCGACTTCGGGATCCACGATCCGACATGGATCTCGAGGTTCACCGACATGACACGTCAGGCGGCGGCCTACCGCGCGGGACGCGTCCTCCTCGCCGGCGACGCGGCGCACGTGCATTACCCGGCGGGCGGTCAGGGCCTCGGGCTCGGTGTCCAGGATGCGGTGAACCTCGGATGGAAGCTGGCCCAGGTGGTCAAGGGGACCTCCCCCGAGAGCCTTCTCGATACCTACCACGACGAGCGCCATCCGGTCGCGGCCCGGTGGCTTCGGCACACCATGGCTCTGACCGCGCTCCAGCGCCCCGACGAGCGCATCAAGGCGGTGGTCGAGGTGGTCGCGGAGCTGGCGATCATGGACGAGCCGCGCAAGCGGCTGGTCGGGATCAGCTCCGGGCTGGACATTCACTACGACCTCGGCGACGGCCATCCCCTGCTCGGACGCCGGATGCCCGACCTCGACCTCGTGCGGCCCGGCGGCCCGCTCCGTGCCTTCGAGCTGCTGCACGACGCCCGGCCGGTCCTGCTCGACCTCGGTGAGCCGGGGGGCTTCGACATCACCCCATGGGCTGACCGGGTCCAGGTGATCGACGCAGGCTACACGGGGGAGTGGGAGCTCCCGGTACTCGGCGCGGTCGCCGCTCCGACCGCCGTGTTGATCCGGCCCGACGGATACGCCGCCTGGGTCGCAGACGGAACCCAACGGGGACTCCCGGAAGCGCTGACCACCTGGTTCGGACCGCCGGCTGCGTCGTGCACACCCGGATCCAGGATCAGCAGCGGGGTCGCTTGAGCGACTTGACGAGCTCGGGCCACGGCAGCGTGTTGCGCACCTGCTCGGGCCCGAGCCAGGCCCGCCGGGCCGTCCAGATCCCGTAGCGCATGACCTCGAAGCGCGCGCTCGCATGGGCGTCCG
>CAWFQO010000009.1:0-49599 GCA_963817865.1 uncultured Solirubrobacterales bacterium
CGGCGGAGGCCAAGCCGGCCGCCGAGGCGAAGGCAGCCGCGCCGAAGGAGTCCAAGGACGCCAAGCCGGCGGCCGGAACCCAGACGAAGGCGCCGAAGCAGCCCAGCGACTGAGCGCGCGCCGGCTCAGGGGGTCGTCGTCGAGAGCGTCAGCAGCATCGTCTTGCCGTAGGACCCGGTTCGGAGCGCGTCCGTGGCGCCGATCGTCTGGGAGATCCCGACGGTCACCGGATCGTTCGCCACCGGCCCGCCGTAGGTGAGCAGCGCGACCGGGCTGGTCAGCGGGGCGAACGCGGCGTTCGGGTGCGCCGGGTTGGTCGCCTTGACCTGCAGCGGCTGCGGCAGCGAGAAGCTTCCGTTGACGAGGTGACCGGTCGCCTGGGCGCTCGGGTCAGCGGCGGTCAGCGTCGCGTCGCCGGCCGAGCTCGTCACCGAGACGGCGACCTGGGTGGCGTAGGTCGCGGCGGTCCCCGGTATCAGCGCGCCGAGGCTCACGTTCGCGCTCGCGAGGCTCAGCCCGAGCGTGGGCGGCACGGTCCCGCCGACCCCAATCGCGGCGACGTCCTGCGGCGGCACGTCGCTCGGCGGGCAGGAGCTCGCCAGCGGGACGGCCGGCGTGTAGGCGTTGCCGGGCGTGCAGTGCCACTCGTCGACGTTCGTCGCGCTCGGCACGCGCCGCTGCTGCGTCGCGGGCAGCGCCTGCTCGAGCGCGTAGCCGTCGTCGAGGAGCTCAGCCTCGCTGAACGCGGTGCCGACGAGCGCGACGCTGACCGGGTTGCGCGTCTGCGACGCCGGGTTGAGGTCGTTGTAGCCCGCCGGGACGATCAGCTGGGGGTAGCCGGCGCGCGAGGCGATCGCCGTCAGCGTCGCCGACGGGGTCATGATCGCGTTCAGGTTGTTGGCGCCCAGGAGGCCGTCGATGTCGCTGCGCGCGGTGGCACGGCCCGCCGCGAGGTTCGTCGCGTAGGTGGCGGTGTCCGCCGAGCCCGGGCTCGTGTCGAGCGCCTGGCTCGCCAGCGCGGCGTCCTGCGGGTACTTCAGGGCCTCGGCCGCGTGCGCGCCGTCGTAGGCGACGATGTCGGCGAGCGACCGGGCCGGCGAGCCGCTGGGCAGGCCCCCGAGGTAGGCGTTGACGTCGCGCTTGAACTCGTAGCTCGTCACGGTCGGCGTCGTGATCGCCGCCGGGGCGCTGATCGGCACGGTGGTCGCGCCGGCCGCCTGGATCGCGGCGACCGCGCCGTTGTAGTTGGGGTCCGTGCTCGTGATCACGCCGATCCGCTTGCCGCTGAGCGCGCCCGTCGCCAGCCCGCTCGCGTAGTTGGGCACGGCGGGTTGCGAGGTCGTCGCCGGATCGCTCGGATCGGGTCCGGCGATCGCCTGCAGCTCCGCCGCCGCGTCGCTGACGGTCTTGGCGACCGGACCGGGGGTGTCCTGGGAGAGGCCGCCGGCGGCGAGCTCGCCGCCGCGGCTGACGAGGCCGATCGTCGGACGCAGCGCGACGTCGCTCATCGTCGCCGCGGGCGTCACGAGGCCGCCCGAGCCCGATTCGGTCCCGATCGCCAAGGCCGCCAACCCGGCGGCGGTTGCCGCACCGGCACCGGCGGACGAGCCCCCGGGGTTGACCTGGAGGTCGTACGGGTTGAGCACCTGGCCGCCGAGCGACGAGTAAGCCTGTGGCATCGTCGTCGACAGGCCGCCGCCGAGCTCGGTCGTGTTGGTCGTCCCGAGGATCACCGCGCCGGCGGCCTTCAGGCGGGCGACGACCGTCGCGTCGGCGGCCGGGAGCGAGTGGTCGAGCGCGACCGAGCCGGCGCTGGTCGGCATGCCGAGCACGTCGAAGTTGTCGTTGATCAGCACCGGGAGACCCTCGAGCGGTGAGCGGAACGTCCCTGACGCGACATCGCCGTCGGAGGCGGCGGCCTCGGTCAGCGCCTCGGGGTTGATCGCACGGACGGCGTTGATCGACAGGCCCGAGGCGTTCGCGACGGCGATCCGTGCGAGATACGCCTTCGTCAGGTCGACCGACGTCAGCGTGTGCGCGCGGATGCGGGTCTCGAGGTCGGTCGCGGTCGCGCCTTCGAGCGCGAAGCCGAGCGCCGGTGGCGTCCCGATCTTCGCCAGCAGCTCCGGTCCGGGCGGGCAGCTGCCCCGGGACGCGAACGGGCTCGCCGGGACGGTCACGGCGCAGCGGTAGAAGCTCGGGTTGACGACGTCCGGCGCCACGCGCTGGAGACGGACCGGCACGCCGCCGACGACCGGGGTGAAGCTCGGGTCGCGCGTGCCCTGCTCGTAGGCGTAGCCGATGCCGAGGATCTTCGCCTCGGTGAACGCCCCGCCGTGGAAGGAGATGTTGACCGGCCGCCGGGTGGCGGGCGCGTACCCGGCGGGGATCGTCAGCTGGACGTAGCCGCCGCGCGAGTTCGTGCCGGTGATCTGCTGCGCCGGCAGCATGAACGAGTCGAGGTTGTTGCCCGTGAGGGCGTTGTCGATCGCCGCGCGGTTGGCGTTCTTGCCGTTGATCAGGTTGGTCTTGTAGGTGTTGAACGTCGCCGGGTCGGTGAGGTCGACGGCCTGCCCGTTGACCAGCGAGGTCTGGCCGTACTTGATCACGTCCTGGGCGTGCGCGGTGTTGAAGGCGATGATGTCCGCGAGCGAGTGCATCGGCGCGCTCGAGCCGGGCTCGGCCGCGAGCGCGCCGAGGTAGTTGTTGAGGTCGCGCTTGAACTCGCTCGTGAGCACGGCGGGCACGCTCGTGGCGCTCGGGATCGGGATCGTCACGGTGATCGCACCGAGGTGCTGGATCTCCTGCACGGCCGCGAGGTAGTTGGGGTCGGTGCTGGCGATCACGCCGATCCGCTTGCCGACGAGGGCGTTCGGGTTGAGCGCGGCCATGTAGTCGGGCACGAACGGCGGCCGCAGCACGATGAAGTTCGAGTCGATCCCGGGGCCGAAGTAGCCGCTCGGCGCGTCGAGCGGATCGGCGGCGGCCGTCGCCTGGAGCACGGCCGCGGCATCGGCGACGTTCTGCACGATCGGCCCGGCGGTGTCCTGCGAGGCGGAGATCGGCACGATCCCGCGCCGGCTCAGGAGCCCCATCGTCGGGCGCAGGCCGACGACGCCCTGGACGGCGGCCGGCTGGATGATCGAGCCGCCCGTGTCCGATCCGAGCGTGGCGAGCGCCATCCCCGCGGCGGTGATCGCACCCGAGCCCGACGACGAGCCGCCCGGGTTGATCGCCGGGTCGTAGGCGTTCAGGACCTGACCCTCGACGCCGCCGTATCCGTTGGGCGGCGTGTTGCTGAGGAAGAACGCGAACTCGGCCAGGTTGGCCTTGCCGAGGATGATCGCCCCGGCGGCCCGCATGCGCGCGACGATCGGGGCGTCCTGGCTCGGGATGCTGTTCGCGAGCGCGACGTCGCCGGCGGTCGTCGGCAGCCCGGCGACGTCGATGTTGTCCTTGACGATCATCGGCACGCCCTCGAGCGGTCCGCGGATGATGCCGTGGGCGCGCTCGTTGTCGAGCGTGGCCGCATCGGCCAGCGCGTTCGGATTGAGGATCCGCACGGCGTTCAGGCTCGGCCCGTGCTGGTTGAGGGCGTTGATCCGGTTGATGTAGGCCCGCGTCAGCTGCACGGCGGTCAACTGCCCCGAGTCCATCATCGCCTGGGCCTTGGCGATGCTCATGCTCTCGAGGTCGAGCGTCGGATCGGCGGAGGCGGCGGTGGTCGTAGCCAGCCCTCCGAGCACGGCGCCGATGAGGCCGGCGACAAGCACAACCACGGCACGTCGAATCACGGGGGACCCCACTCAATCAGAGACGCGCCAAGCGCCCCGCAACCCCGGTACGCCCGGCGAAAACGCGGTGAGTCTAGCCCCGGCGCGGACGCCGCGGTACGGCCTCAAGGTCCCAGGCGCGGGGACCGAACGTCCCCTCTACCCGCCCAGCAGGCGCTGCGTCGCGGCGCGACGCTCGGCGGAGGAGACGAGCAGGCCGACGCCGCCGTCGGGCAGGGTCGCCGTGCCGCTCGGGGCGAGGATCTGGGTCGGGGGCGACCCGGAGGTGGCGAGGGCGCCGAAGAGGCCGAGCAGGCTGGCGGCGCCCATGTCGCTGCGGATCGCCGGCGGGGCGTTCCACGAGATCAACGGGAGGCGCAGGAGCGCGCCGGGGGAGAGCAGCCGATGCTCCATCGCCGAGAAGAGCTTCTGCTGGCGGCGGGCGCGGACGAGGTCGGTCTCGGCCGGGCTGCAGCTGTTGTGGCGGGTGCGGGCGAGCGCGAGCGCCTGCTTGCCGTTCAGGTGGGTCGTGCCCGCCTTCAGGCGGAGGGTGTAGCCGCCGTTGCGGAAGCCGCCGCTGATCAGGGAGACGACGCAGCCGCCGGTGTAGTCGACGCCGCCGAGGGCGTCGACGAGGGCGGGGAAGTTGTCGAAGTTGACCTCGACGAGGTGGTTGATCGGGATGCCGAGGTACTGCTTGACCGTCGCGATGGCGAGCGACGGGCCGCCGAGGGCGTAGGCGGCGTTGATCTTGGCCCGGCCGTGCCCGGGGATCGAGACGATCGTGTCCCGGGGGATCGAGAGCCGGGCCGATCGGCCGCCGCCGGCCCGGATCAGGAGCATCACGTCCGACCGGCTCGGCCCGGAGGTCGACGCCCCGGGCTCGTGGGTTCCCTTCGTGCGCTGGTCGGAGCCGAGGACGAGGATCGTGTTGGGGCTGGTCAGCGGCCAGCCCGCGGGGTCGAGCGCCGCCTTGGCCTGGGCGGAGACGCCGGGTGCGAGGTGGACGCTGACGAAGAAGAGGACGAGCGAGAAGCAGGAGCCAGGCTCCGAGCGCGACGGCCAGCCAGCGGACGATGCGGCCCGGGGTGACCGGTCTTCTCTTCCGGAGCGGGTCCCGTCGGTGGGGGCTCCGGCGGGGCAGCCGGGGAACGAAGCTCGGCCGGGCCCGGTAGAGCGTGTAGCTCGGCGGGTCCTCGTCCGGGGGCGCGGCGCCCGGAACGGACCGGCCGGCTCGTCCGGCGCGGAGGTGCCCGAGGGGTCGGGGTGGGCGCCGGGGGCGCGGCTCGTCCTGATCGTCGACCATCGGGCGCCCCTATAGTGGCGTACCCGGATCGGGGCAGAGCCACCGGTCGCCGCCATGGTCCCACACCGCCCGCCCTCATCCGACCTCGTGATCGGGGTCGACCTCGGCGGGACCAAGCTCCTCGCCGGACTCGTCGACCGGGAGCTCGGCGTCCGCGGCCGGCAGCGCCGGGCGGCGCCGGCCGAGGACGGGGAGACCCTCCTGGCGGCGGTGGTGGACGCGGTCGAGGACGTCCGCGCCGGGGCGGGGGCCGACGTCCGGGCGGTCGGCTTCGGCATCCCGTGCGTGATCGACGCCGAGACCGGCGTCGCCGTCTCCTCGACCCACCTGCCGCTGGCCGGGGTCCCCTTCGCCGAGGTGATGGCCGCGCGGCTCGGCCTGCCGGCCTACGTCGACAACGACGCGAACCTCGCCCTCCTGGCCGAGCACGCCGAGGGGGCGGCCAAGGGGACGAGGAACGCCGTCATGCTGACGCTGGGGACGGGGATCGGCGGTGGGGTGGTGATCGACGGCCGGCTCTACCGCGGCTCGCGGGGGGCGGCGGCGGAGCTCGGCCACATGGTCGTCTGGGCCGACGGCCCCGACTGCGGGCCGGGCTGCCCGAGCCGGGGCTGCCTCGAGGCGGTCGCCTCGGGGACGGCCCTCGCCCGGGCGGCGCGCCGGGCCGCCGACGAGCACCCGGACCGCGGCCTGGGGCGCGCCCGGGCGGCCGGGCGCGAGATCGACGGGCCGCTGGTCACCGAGCTCGCCCTGGCCGGCGACCCGAGCGCCCGGGCGGTGCTCGCGGAGATCGGGCGGTGGCTGGGCATCGGCCTGGTCAACCTGGCCAACATCTTCAACCCCGAGGTGATCGTCATCGGCGGGGGCGTCATCGCCGCCGGGGAGCTCTTGCTCGAGCCGGCCCGGGAGGTCCTCGCCGAGCGGGCCCTGGGCCTTCCGGGGGAACACGTCCGGGTCGCGGCGGCGCACTTCGGCGTCGAGTCCGGCATGCTCGGGGCCGCCGTGCTCGCCTACGACTCGATCGACCGGAGGGCCGCATGAAGGGACGCCTGGTCGTCTGCCCGACCCCGATCGGCAACCTCGAGGACGTCACGCTGCGCGTCCTCTCGAGCCTCCGCGAGGCCGACATCGTCGCCTGCGAGGACACGCGGCGGACCCGGGTGCTGCTCGACCGCTACGGGGTGCGGGGGAGGCTGATCAGCTACCGCGAGCACAACGAGCGCGAGCGGGCGATCGAGCTGGTCGAGAAGATGCGCGCCGGGAACGTCGTCGCCCTCGTCTCCGACGCCGGCATGCCCCTGATCTCCGACCCGGGCTTCCTCCTCGTCCAGGCGTGCGTCGCCGCCGGCCTCGCCGTCGAGGTCCTCCCGGGTCCGAGCGCGGTCCTCGCCGCCCTCGTCGCCTCCGGCCTCCCGTCGGGTCACTGGCGCTTCTGCGGCTTCCTCCCGCGCAAGCGGGCGGAGCTCGAGACGATGTTCCGGTGCAACGACGAGACGCTCGTCGCCTTCGAGTCGCCCAAGCGCACGGCGAAGTCCCTGTCCCTGCTCGCCGAGATCGACCGGCAGCGCCCGGTCGCCGTGTGCCGCGAGCTGACCAAGCTCCACGAGGAGGTACGCCGGGGAACCGCGGCCGAGCTCGCCGCCCACTACGCGGCCGAGGAGCCCCGCGGGGAGGTGGCGCTCGTGATCGGGGCGGCCGGTCCGCGCGAGACCGAGGAGGCCACGGCGCTCGCGGCGGTGCGCGAGCTGGTCGAGGCCGGGGCGAAGAAGCGGCCGGCGGCGACGGTCGTCGCGCGGCTGACCGGGGTGTCGGCCAACCGGCTCTACCGTGGTCTCACCTCCGGTGATCGAGGGCCGCTCCCACCGCCGCCCTGACTCGCTCGCTCGGGTGACGGCGGCGCGCTCCGTCGTTCGGACTCGCTGCGCTCGGGGGCGGCTCGCGCGCGGCCCTCGATAACCGGAGGTGAGAACGGGTCGGTCGGTTGTGCGGTTGATCCGGCGGGGCGGGGTCGGAGCTCCGCGCGGCATGGTGAGGTCCATAGACTCGGCGGGGTGCGGCCACCTCACGCAGGATCGGTCGGCGTAGCGCCTGGCGGACGACGCAGGCGGGGACGATGCCCGATGCGCCGGTGCGAATCGAAGTTCGCGGTCGGCCCGGTCAGCCGTTGTCTGCGCCATGGCCGCGTCACTCGGCATCGTCGGATGCGGCGGCGCATCGGCAAGCCGCGCGGTGCAGAGCGCGACGGGGCAGGTCAACCCTTCGGCGCTGGGCACCCAAGCGAGCGCCTCATCGCCGGTCGGCCGGCGCGTGTCGCCGCCGCGGAGCCTGTCGAATCGCCCGGGTGTGGTCAGCCAGGCGGAGATCAAGGCCTACCCCTACACGCTCATTCGCGCGCTGAGCACGGAGCGCTACGCCGTGACGCCGGAGCTGTCCGGTTCGTTGGGCAAGGCGACTGTGGCGTGACGCTCCACGGACCAGCGCGCGAGTTCCCGGTCTTCGCTTTCGGCGGCGTGCCGTGTTCCACCGCCGTACGCGTGATCGGATTGCGGCCGATCAACGAAGGACGCCGCGACGAGTCCGGCCCTTGCTACGAAGACCTTTGCACCCGCCTCTTCCCCCGCTACCTCGGCTGCTTCTGCAAGACGACCATCGTCGGCGACTCGTCGTGGGTGACAAGGTGTCGCCGCGGCGCCGGCACGGTCGTCACCAACGCCCAGGACTAGCCCGGCCAAGCCCACGCCACCGCGCGCGAAGCACCTGCGCGGTGTGAGACGCGCCTGGCGCTCGCGCGCAGGCACGATACCGCGGTCGCTCCGTGAAGCGAAGTCCGGGCGCGGAGCCGCTCCCGAGCCCGTGCCCCGGACGGGTGCGCAGCGAGTCCTCGAGCCGGGGCACGCCGCGACTCCCCGAGCCTGTGCCCCGAACGGGGTGCGGAGCGAGTCAGGGCGGCGGAGCGAGCGGACTTCGCTTCACGGGGCTCCGAAGCGCTCGCGCCAGGCGGCGATGTTCGCGTCGGTGACCTTCTGGAAGAGGACGGGCGGGGTCGTGAACGGGTGGCCGGCCGGGAGGGCCTCGGGGTCGAACGATGCCGGCCACGCCCGGTCGCTCGCGTCGACGCCGAGGGCGTCGAGGACGGTCGCGGCCGTCTCGGGCATCACCGGGGCGCTCAGGCGGGCGAAGACGGCGATCAGGTTGATCGATGTTCGGAGGGTGACGGCCGCGCCCGGCGGGTCGGCCTTGACCGCGGCCCACGGCTGCTTGCGGTCGAAGTAGGCGTTGCCCCGGCTCCAGAGGGCCCGCAGGCGCGACATCGCCTTGCGGAACTCGAGCGCCTCGAGCAGGGCCGTGTACTCGGCGATCCCCGCGTCGATGTCCGCGACGAGGACGGCCTCCTCCTCGCCTGGGGCGCCCCCGGCGGGCACGGCCGGACCGAACCGGCGGGCCGAGAGGGCGAGCGACCGGTTGACGAAGTTGCCGAACGTGTCGGCCAGGTCCTTGTTGACCGCGACGGCGAACGTCTCCCACGAGAAGCTCGTGTCGTCCGACTCGGGCGCGTTGGCCATCAGGTAGTAGCGCCAGTAGTCGGGGGCGAGGAGCTCGAGCGCGTCGTCCATGAACACCCCGACCCCCCGGCTCGTCGAGAACTTGCCCCCGTAGTAGGTCAGCCAGTTGAACGCCTTGAGGTAGTCGACGAGCTTCCACGGCTCGCCCGAGCCGATGATCATCGACGGGAAGCCGATCGTGTGGAACGGGACGTTGTCCTTGGCCATGAACTCGACGTAGCGGACGTCGTCCGCGTCGAACCACCAGCTCCGCCAGGCGTCCGGCTCGCCCCGGGCATCGGCCCATTCCCGGGTCGCCCCGATGTACTCGATCGGGGCGTCGAACCAGACGTAGTAGACCTTCTCCTCGAAGCCCGGCCGATCGACCGGGACGCCCCACTTGAGGTCGCGGGTGATGCTCCGATCCTCGAGTCCCTCGTCCAGCCATTTGAGGCCGATCGACCGGGCGAGCACCGGCCAGTCGTCCTTCGACTCGAGCCACGCCCGCAGCTCCCCGGTGAGCCGCGACTGGAGGAGGAAGAGGTGGCGGCTCTCGCGCACCTCGAGGTCCCGACTCCCCGAGATCGCCGACCGCGGTCGGATCAGCTGGGTCGGGTCGAGCAGCCGGCTGCAGTTCTCGCACTGGTCGCCTCGCGCCCGGTCGTAGCCGCAGTGGGGGCAGGTGCCGATGATGTACCGGTCGGGGAGGAAGCGCCCGTCGGCCGGGGAGAACATCTGCCGCGTCGTGCGCTCCTCGATCAGCCCCTGCTCCTCCAGGCGCCGGCCGAAGTGCTGGGTCAGCTCCCGGTTCTGGGGTGACGAGCTCCGGCCGAAGACGTCGAAGGACAGGCCGAACGCGGCTCCCACCCGGGCCTGGACCGCGTGCTGCTCGCGGCAGTACTCCGCCACCTCGAGCCCGGCCTCCGCCGCGGCCAGCTCGGCCGGCGTCCCGTGCTCGTCGGTCGCGCAGACGTAGAGGACCTCGTCGCCCCGGGCACGCAGGAAGCGCGCATAGACGTCGGCCGGGAGCATCGACCCGACGAGGTTCCCGAGGTGCTTGACCCCGTTGATGTACGGGAGGGCGCTCGTGATCAGGTATCGCGTCATCGGCGCGGGATTGTACGAGCGCCCGCCCAATACCCTGAGGGCGGTGATCGACAGTCACACCCACCTCCATCTCTGCGAGCCGCCCGACGCCGAGCTCGTCGCCGCCGCCACCCAGCACGGGGTCCGGCGGATCCTCACCGTGGCCATCGACGACGCCTCCTGCGTCGCCGCCCTCGCCGCCGCCCACGCCCACCCGTCCGTCTACGCGGCGATCGGCCGCCATCCGAACAGCGCCGCCGGCTTCGATGCCGATCGGCTCCGAACGTTCGCGGCCGACCCTCGGTGCGTCGCGATCGGGGAGACCGGCTTCGACTTCTACCACCGCTCCGCATCCCCCGAGGAACAGCGGGACGCCTTCATCGGGCAGGTCGATCTCGCGCGCGAGCTCGGCAAGCCGCTCGTCATCCATACGCGCGAAGCCGACGACGCCACCCTCTCGGTCCTGCGCGACCGCGCCCCCGGACTCCGCGTGGTCCTCCACTGCTTCTCGATGGCCGCCCGGATCCGCGAGTGCCTCGACGCGGGGTGGTGGATCTCCTTCGCCGGCAACGTCACCTTCCCCCGGGCCGCCGACCTCGCCGCCGCCGCCGAGCTCGTCCCGCCCGAGCGCCTGCTCGTCGAGACCGACGCCCCCTTCCTCTCCCCGGTCCCCCGCCGCGGGCGTCCGAACCAGCCGGCCGGGGTCGTCCACACCGCCCGCTTCCTCGCCGACCGGCGCGGCGTCCCCTACGCCCGGTTCGAGGACGAGGTCGACCGGTGCGCGGCCGAGCTCTTCGGGTGGTAGGCGCCCCCCGCCAGGCGAGCCTCCGCCGGCTCGACCAGTTCGACGTCCGGCCCCGGCGGGACCTCGGCCAGAACTTCCTGATCGACTCGAACATCCTCGGCGTGATCGAGCGGGCCGCCGAGCTCGGACCCGCCGACGTCGTGCTCGAGGTCGGCGGTGGCCTCGGGGTCCTCTCCGAGCACCTCGCCGCCCGCGCCGGCCACGTCCACGTCGTCGAGATCGACCGCCGGCTCGAGCCGGCCCTCCGCGACGCCCTCGATCCGTTCGCCAACGCGACCCTCCACTTCGCCGACGCCATGGCGCTCGACCTCGACAAGCTCGACCCGGCGCCCACGAAGGTGGTCGCCAACCTCCCGTACGGGATCGCCGCCGGCCTGATCCTCCGGACGATCCTCGAGCTCCCGGGGGCCCGGGTCTGGGTCGCCATGGTCCAGCGCGAGGTCGGCGAGCGGCTGGCCGCCGGGCCGGGAAGCGGTGCCTACGGCATCCCGTCGGTCCTCGCCCAGCTCGCCTGCGAGGTCCGGGTCCTCCGCCGGGTCTCGCGCAGCGTCTTCCACCCGGTGCCCAACGTCGACTCGGCGCTCGTCGGCCTCCGCCGCCGGGGTCCCGCTCCGCCCCCCGAGCTCCGGGCCCTCGTCGCGGGGGCCTTCGCCCACCGGCGCAAGGCCCTCGCCCGCTCGCTCGCCCTGAGCACCGGGGCCGACGCCGAGCGGGTCCGGGCGACGCTCGTCGGCCTCGGCCACCCGGCGGACGTCCGGGCCGAGCGCCTGCGCCCGGACGAGTTCGCCGCCCTCGGGAAGCTCCTCTGAACCGCGCCGAACTGGCCCCGGCCAAGATCAACCTCTGCCTCTACCTCGGCCCGACCCGGCCGGACGGCCGCCACGAGCTCGTCACCGTGATGCAGTCGCTCGCCCTCGCCGACCGGCTCACCCTCCGCGACCACGACGGTCCCGCCGACGAGGTGCGCTGCCCCGGGGTCGACGGCCCCAACCTCTGCGGCGCGGCGATCGCCGCCTTCCGGGCGGCGACCGGCTGGGACGGCCCGCCGCAGCTCCTGGAGATCGACAAGCACGTCCCGGTCGCCGCCGGCATGGGCGGCGGGTCGGGCGACGCGGCCGCCGCCCTGCGGCTGCTCGCCGCCCGGTCCGGGATCACCGACCCGGCGCTCGAGCTCGAGCTGGCCACCGCCCTCGGGGCCGACGTCCCCGGCCAGCTCAGTCCCGGCCGGGTCCTGGCCACCGGGGCCGGCGAGCACGTCGTCCGCCTCCCCGATCCCGACCCCTTCGGCGTCCTCATCCTCCCCTCGCGCGAGCGGCTGAGCACCGCCGCCGTCTACGCCGAGGCCGACCGGATGGGCCTTCCCCGCGACCCCGCCGCGCTCGCCGCGGTCGACCCGATCGCCCGCCCGGAGTACGTCAACGAGCTCGAGCCGGCCGCCCGCTCGCTCGTCCCGTCGATCGATCGCGCGCTCGAGCTCGCGCGCGCCCTCGGCGCCCACACGGCGATGGTCAGCGGCTCCGGCCCGACCGTGCTCGGGCTCTTCGAGACCCCGGGCGGCGCCCGCCGGGCGGCGCTCGCGGCCGCAGGCTGCGACCCGCCGGCCCTCGCCTCGACTCCCCTCATCCCCGGGGTGCGTCACAATCCGGACCGGGGGCCATGAGCAACACCAGCACCATTTACATCGTCGCCGGCTGCTGCGGGGTTCTCGGCCTCGCCGCTTTCCTCGGCCTGATCCTCGTCCCGGCCTGGAGTTCCTATACCCGCCTGTGGCAGCGGCTGGCCGCGAGCTTCCTCTCCCTCTACGTCCTCGCCGCCCTCCTCGGCATCGGACTCGCCGGCGCCGCGGGCGTCCTCTGGCTCTATGACCGCTTCGGCGCGTGAAGACCCGCGCAGCGACGGCGAGCCGGCGTCCGACCGCTCGCCGCGGTCGCGGCGGATCTCGCTGACGGCCAGCCCCGTCCGGTCGCCCGTCGATCTCGACGCCCTCGACGCGGTCACCGAGGCCGTCGAGTCGGGCTCCGGGCTCCCCGAGGTCGTCCGCGCGGCCGCCCGGGTCCTCGACGCCAGCCTCGCCGTGCTCGACCGGGCCGGCCACACGCTCGCGGTCGCCGCCCGCTCGCCGGCCGACGAGCGGTCGCTCCTCGGGGACGGGCGGGACGTCGAGACCGTCGAGCTCCGCGTGGCCGACGCCCCGGTCGGCCGCCTCCACCTCCGCGTCCGGTCCTCGCCCGCGGCCGCCCTCCTGCGCCTCGTCACCACCCTGATCGCCTCGGAGGTCGAGCGCGTCCAGGCACCCGAGCGCGCCTCCGAGGCCGCCGCCGCCGGATTCGTCCGCGCCGTGCTCGACCGCGAGCTCGCCGCACGCGAGCCCCTCCTCGCCCGGGCGCGGGAGATCGGCATGCCCCAGATCGAGGGCGGCGGCTCGATCCTCGTGGTCCACCTCCGGCCGCTCGTCCCGGCCGAGGAGGGCTGGCGGGCGCGCGTCCGCCAGGTCGCCGAGCGCGGGGCCCGCGGCACGGCTCCCGGGGCCGTGGCCCTCCTCTCCCAGCGCGACACCCTCGCCGGGGCGGAGGTCGTCGTGCTCGTCCCCGGCGGCGACGAGCCGGCCGCCCAGCGCGCCGTCGAGGGCGTTCTGCGCGAGCTCCAGGCCAGCCTCCCCGGCTTCGCCTTCGCCCTCGGGCGCAGCCGGGTCGCCGCCGATCCGCTCGACCTTCCCCGGGCCGCCGACGAGGCCCGGCTGGCCGCCAACGTCGCCGACGGCGACGCCGAGCGCCTGATCCTCGCCTTCGAGGAGACCGGCGCCTACCGCCTCCTGCTCAGCGCCATGAGCGAGAACCCGGCCGAGCTCCAGCGCTTCTACTCCGAGACGGTCGAGCCGCTCGTCGCCTACGACGAGCAGTACGAGACCGACCTCGTCAGCACGGTCGAGGCGTTCCTCGAGGCCGACGGCAACGTGGCCGGGACGGCCCAGCGCCTGTTCACCCACCGCCACACCGTCCGCTACCGCCTCGAGCGCGTCCGCGAGCTCTCCGGGCTCGACGTCGGGTCGAGCGACGGCCGCGAGAAGCTCAGCCTCGGGCTCAAGGCGATGCGCGTCCTCGGCATCGCCTCGGCCCGCGGACCGGCGAGCGAGGCCGGGACCGGGGCCGGGCGGGTCCCGGCCCGAGGCGGGGCGAAGTGATCGGCGATCCGGCCCCGCTGACCCCGCTCGTCGACCCGGCCGGTCGGACGGTCACCCTCGGCGTCCTGGGCGGCGAGGCGACCCTCCTCGTCTTCCTGCGCCACCTCGGCTGACTCGCCTGCCGCCAGCACCTCGTCGAGGTGGCCGAGGCCCAGGTCCACGCGGCGGTCATCACCTTCGCCGACGCCCCCGCCCTGGCCGCGTTCGCCCACGAGCCGGAGCTCCGCGGCCTGCCCCTGTTCGGCGACCCCGACCGCCGCCTCTACGCCGCCTTCGGCTTCGGCCGCGGCTCGGTCGCCCGGGTCTGGCTCGACCCCCGGGCGATCCTCCACGATCTCGCCCTCCGGGGGCGGGGGCGCGGGCGGGGGCGGCGGCCGGAGCCGGTCGGCCAGGACAAGCTCCAGCTCGGCGGCGACGTCGTGATCGACGCGTCCGGGCGGGTTCGCTGGGTCTACGCCAGCCGCGGTCCCGAGGATCGGCCGTCGATCGCCTCGATTATTGACGCCATGTTGCGATCGCGCTGATCGAGAAACCTTCGCCGGTCGGGCTACGTATGAAAGGTTGATGACCGACCGAGATGCGAATATGACCGTGAAGCCCCTCGCGACCCGAGAGCCCTCCTCGTGACCACATCAGTGATCGTCAAGCCGATCAACGACCTGCTCGACCCCACCGAGCGGGAAGCCGCGGCCGACGAGCTCATCGACCTCCTCGCCGCCCTCGCCGACCTCGCCGTCGGGGCGCGCCGCCAGCGCCAGCGCCTCGCGCACCTCGAGTCCGCCGCGGACGACCGCGTCCGCCGGGCGCTCGAGCATCTGGCCGAGCTCGAGCGCCACGCCCACGAGGTCGGCGTCGAGGCCGCGCGCGTCCGCCGCGAGCTCCAGCACGCGCGCCTGATCTGAGGCGGGCCGGCCCGCCCGGCGGACTGGGGGGCAGGGACTCGAACCCCGATAGCCGGCGCCAAAGGCCGGAGTCTTGCCATTAGACGACCCCCCAAGGCGGTCCCGCCGATCTTAGGGCTCACCGCCGGCCGGCCGGCCTCAGCCGGCTCGGCCGGTCGCCGGCTCACGTTCGGGCCGGCCCCGCCGGACCCGAAGCCCTACGCTGGTCACGTGGCCGCACCGACCGTCGTCATCCTCGCCGCCGGGCAGGGCACCCGGATGCGCTCGAAGGTCCCGAAGGTCCTCCACGACCTCTGCGGCCGGCCCCTGATCGCCTGGTCGATCGCCGCCGCCCGGGAGGCCGGTGCCCGGCGGATCGTCGTCGTCGCCGGGCCGGGCGGCGAGCTGGACGGCGTCCTCGACGGCGATGTGATCCTCGCCGTCCAGGCCGAGCCGCGCGGGACCGGCGACGCCGTCCGCGCCGCCGCCGCGGAGATCGACCCGGACGCCGAGGTGGTCGTGCTCGCCGGCGACGTCCCGCTCATCACCGGCCCGTTCATCCGCGAGCTCGCCGAGGCCCACGCGGCCGGCGGGGCGGCGGCGACGATGGCCACCATGGTCCTCGCCGACCCCCGCGGCTACGGCCGGGTCGTCCGCGACGGGGACGGCAACGTCCTGCGGGTCGTCGAGACGCGCAGCGCGGGCGACGCCACGGCGGCCGAGCTCGCGATCGACGAGGTCAACACCGGCATCCTCGCCTTCGGCGGCCGCGCCCTCCTCGCCGCGCTCGACGGGATCCGAGCCGACAACGCCCAGGGCGAGTACTACCTCCCCGACGTGCTCCCCGTCCTGACCGCCGCCGGCGAGCGGGTCGCCGCCCACCCGGTGGAGGACCGGGGCCTGCTCCTCGGCGTCAACGACCGCGCCGACCTCGCCGCCGTCCGCCTCGAGGCGCAGCGGCGCATCCAGGAGCGCCACATGCGCGCCGGGGTGACCATCATCCAGCCGGCGACGACGACGATCGACTTCGGGGTCGAGATCGCCGCCGACGCGGTGATCGAGCCGTGCACCCAGCTCCGCGGCCGGACGCGGATCGGCGCCGACGCCCAGGTCGGACCCCACGCCACGGTGATCGACTCGACGGTCGGCGAGGGCGCCCGGGTCATCCACTCCCACCTCCAGGACTGCGAGCTCCGCGCCGGGGCGAGCACCGGCCCGTTCGCCTACCTGCGCCCCGGCGCGCTCCTCCGGGAGGGGGCCCGGGCGGGGACGTTCGTCGAGATCAAGAACTCCGACATCGGCGCCGGGGCCAAGGTGCCCCACCTGTCCTACGTCGGCGACGCCGACGTCGGCGAGGACACGAACCTCGGCGCCGGCTCGATCACCGCCAACTACGACGGCCGGGCCAAGCACCGGACCCGGATCGGCGCCCGCGTCCACGGCGGGGTCGACACTTCCTACGTCGCTCCGGTCACCGTCGGCGACGACGCCTGGACCGCCGCCGGGTCGGTCGTGACCGAGCCCGTACCGCCCGGCGCCCTCGCCGTGGCCCGCTCGCGCCAGCACAACGTGCCCGACTACGACGGACGGCGGTCCGACGAGTCGGCCGCGTAGACTTGGCCGGGCCCATGAGCGTGCTCGAGCCGCGGACGGCTGAAACAAGCCTGCCGATCGACTACGACAAACGCCTCATGCTCTTCTCGGGCCGGGCCAACCCCGGCCTCGCGGCCAGCATCGCCGGGAAGCTCGGCGTCGATCTCGGCCCGATCACCCTGAAGACGTTCTCCAACGGCGAGGTCTACTGCCGCTACGGGGAGTCGATCCGCGGGGCCGACGTCTTCATCGTCCAACCGACGTGCGGGAACCCGGCGACCGGGGTCAGCGCCAACGACGCCCTGATGGAGCTGCTGGTCATGATCGACGCCGCCGTCGGCGCCTCCGCCCACCGGGTGATCGCCGTGACCCCGTGGTTCGCCTACTCCCGTCAGGACAAGAAGTCGGCTCCCCGGGAGCCGATCAGCGCGCGCCTGGTCGCCCACATGCTCGAGGCCGCCGGGGCCGACCGGGTCCTCACGATGGACCTCCACGCCGGCCAGGTCCAGGGCTTCTTCAACAAGCCGGTCGACCACATGACCGCCCAGTTCATCCTCACCCAGTACTTCGCCGACCTCCACCTCCCCGACCTCGTCGTGGTCGCCCCGGACGTCGGCCGGGCCAAGCTCAACCAGAAGTTCGCCGAGAAGATCGGGGCCGACCTGGCGATCCTGACCAAGGAGCGCCCGCGCCAGGGGGACACCGAGATGGGCTACCTGATCGGCGACGTCCAGGGCAAGACCGCCCTCGTGGTCGACGACATCATCGACACCGGGAGCACCCTCTGCGCCGCGGCCCAGGTCCTCCTCGAGGAGGGCGTCGGGCGCCTGTTCGCCGCCGCGACCCACGCCGTCTTCTCCGGCGACGCCCTCGCCCGGATCGCCGCCCTCCCGATCGAGCGGATCGTCGTCACCGACACGATCCCCGCCAGGCGCGACGCCCCCGAGAACGTCCTCGTCCTGCCCTGCGCCGACCTCCTGACCGACTCGATCCGGCGGATCTTCACCGACGGGTCGGTCAGCGAGGTGTTCGGCGGCGAGAACCAGCTGTTCTGAGCGTGCCGTCCGCGGTCGCCGTCCTGATGGATCGGCTCGGCCTGACCGACGACGAGATCCTCGCCGTGTTCGACGTCGATCCGCTCAGCCTGATCGCCGGTGACCTCGCCCACCGGCCCGAGCTCGAGATCCTCGGCTCCCTGACCGCCGCCGCCGCCGAGCGCGTCGGCGAACCCCTGCTGCGCCGCTGGCTGCGCGCCGCCGGCCCGGCCGGCCGCCCGATCGAGCTGCTCCGGCACGGGGACTTCGCCGGCTTCGAGGACGCCCTCGCCGGCCTGCTCGAGCGCGGGCTGATCCTCGGGGGCGGCTCGGGAGTGGTCGATCAGAGACGCGTGGGGCCGTAGCCTCGATCTGTGGTCCCTGCCGATCGCGTCCACCAAGCGAAACCCGGGATAGGCCCGACTCGCGCCCGGGTAGACCGACGGGCGCCGGGACTCCTACCGGCGGGCTCTAGCATCTCGGCCGGTCGGCCGATTAGGATCGCAGGCAGTTCGGGTCTGGCAGGGTCACCAGCGCGGCAATCAAGGAGGGTCACGTGGACGCTCAGAGCCGGGACGGAGAGGACGGTGCGGAGGAGCTCCTCCGGCGGGCGCTTCTCGACGCCGACGGATCGGTCGCCGTCGCCCTGCGGGTCGGCGGCCTCTCCCTCTGCGAGGCCCTGACCATCGTCTTCCATGGGCGGCGCGACCTCGGCACGATCCAGACCTACGTGGCCCACGGTGGACTCGGAGCCGGCTCGGCCCTCACCCCCGACGAGCTCCTCCGCGTCCCCTGCGACATCGACCTCGGCGACGCCGCCGACCGCGAGGACGCCGAGCACCTCTACGCCAGCCAGGCCGCCGCGATGCGCGACGCCCTGCTCGCCGCCGACACCGTCCTCGCCGTCTGGCGCGAGCCGCTCGAGGCGCTGCTCGGGGCGGATGTCTGCGTCGACCGCTCGATCGCCCTGACCACCCGGCTCCCGGCCGCCCGCCTGATGCCGGTCGCCCTCGTCGCCCCCGAGCGCCGGCTCACCGTGACCCCGGTCTGCGGAGCCCGGACCCTCGCCGAGGGCCGCCCGCCGCTCGGGATCGCCTGCGCCCAGCAGGACGTCGCCCGGGTCTATCCCCTCCCGGACGACCCGGAGCGCTGCCTCGAGGACTTCCTCGACCTGACCATCGAGCACGCCCGGGCCCTGGCCGAGCACCTCGACCACCAGGAGGCCTCGATCCGCCGGTTCCTCGAGCTCAGCGACGGCTGACCCGCCGCTGGTTGCGCGAGCGCAGCGACAGCCGACCGGCCGCCGGGATCGCGTAGTCTCGGCCGGGTGAACTTCGACGAGCTGGTCGCCGCGCTGACGGGACTCGACGGGCGGACCGTCCGCCTCCAGCTCGGTACCCCCGGCCACGAGACGGTCGCCCTCGAGACCTCCGGCCCGCTCCACGCCGAGGACGCCGGCGACGGCTGGGCCGTCTTCACCCTTGACGACTCCCGGGTCCGGATCAACCTCGGCGAGAGCGAGTTCGGCGAAGCCGAGAGCTCCCTCGACGGCTCCGGGTCGCTGCGCTTCCTCACCAGCGGCGTCGAGTTCTACGTCGTCCCGGGCAAGTAGGCCCCGCCGGACGGCCCCCCGGACGCGGGAACGCGCGTAGGCTCCCGGCCCATGTCCCGCCCCCTGCGCATCATCCTGATCGGCGCCGGGGTGGTCCTGTTCCTCGTGATCAGCGGCATCCTCGCCCGCTTTCTCGACATCGAGAACGTCGAGCGCGACGCGATCCTCGGGCTCCTCCGGGCCGAGGCCCGCGGCGACGCCCCGGCAATGCTGGCCACGCTCCGCCGCTGCCCGGCCGCCTGCCAGGCGGTCGTCCGCTCCGACGCCGCCACCCTCCGGGGGCCGGGCGCGGTGACGATCCTCGCCGACCAGTCGCCGACCGCCTACTCGCTGACCTCCAACACCGGGGAGACCCGGATCGCCTGGAAGCTGCCGGCCCGGCTCCCGACCGTCCAGTGCGTCCTCGTTCGCCGCTCCGGCAATGTGTTCACCGGGCTCTCGCTCGAGCTCCTCGCCGTCGGCGCCCCGATCCCCCTCCAGTCGGACTGCTGAGGCGCAGCGCGGGATGACGACGCGCCCCCGCCGGTGCGCCCTCGCCACCGTCCTCGCCCTTGCCGCCGTCGCCCCGCCCGGGTCGGCGTCCGCCGCCCCCGCCCCGCGCGCCCCGGCCCCGCCCCCGGCCGCGGCGTCGACCCCGGCCCCGCCCGCGGCGCCACCCGCCCCGGCCGGGGAGACGCCGGTCGAGGGCGCGCTCTACCACAACGGCCCGACCGGCCGCTACCTGCTCGGCGGCCAGTGGCTGTTCCGCCTCGACGACGGGGTCGGGCTGAGCCAGGGCTTCGAGCGCCAGGTCTCGACGGCCGGGTGGCAGCCGGTCGCCGTCCCCGACGCGTGGAACGCGACCGATCAGAGCCGGGCGAGCTTCGACGGAACCGTCGCCTGGTACCGCAAGGACTTCCGCCTCCCGGCCGCGGCGCCCGGCGCCGCCTGGCTCGTCCGCTTCGAGTCGGTCAACTACCGGGCGGCGATCTGGCTCAACGGCCAGCCGATCGGCGGCCACGCCGGGGCCTTCCTCCCGTTCGAGCTCGCGCTCCCCGCCCGCCTCCTCCGGGCCGGGGCGGTCAACCAGCTGACCGTCCGGGTCGACGATCGACGCCTGCCCACCGACTTCCCCCCGGCTGGCCTGGCCGGCGACGCCGCGGCGACCGGCGGCTGGTGGAACTACGGCGGGCTCCTGCGCGAGGTCTACCTCGAGCGGGTCGACCGGATCGGCTTCGACGCCGTCCAGGTCCTCCCCCGGCTCGCCTGCCCCCAGTGCCCGGCGACGATCGACTACCTCGTCACCGTCCACAACCGGGCGACCAGCGCGCAACGGGTCACCCTGAGTGCCCGGTACGGGCCGGCCGCCGGCTCGCTCGGGGGCGCCCGAACCCTCGCGCCCGGGGCGTCGGCCACCCTCACCGGCAGCCTCCGGCTCGCCCACCCGGTCCTCTGGTCGCCCGACCACCCGTACCTCTACGACGCGACCCTCGACGTCAGCGCCGCCCCGGCCGCGGGGGGCCGGTCGACCCGGGCCGCCCACTACGACCTGCGCAGCGGGGTCCGGCAGGTCAGCGTGAGCGCCGGCGGGCACCTGATGCTCAACGGGCGGCCGCTCTTCTTCCGGGGCGTCGGGCTCCTCGACGACTCCCCGCAGGCCGGTTCGGCGATCGGCAACGACGTCCGCGACCGCTACATGGCCGAGATCAAGGACCTCGGCGCCACGGTCATCCGCTCCCACTACCCGCCTGACCCCTACCTCGAGGAGCTCGCCGACCGGATGGGGGTCATGCTCTGGTCGGAGATCCCGGTCTACGGGGTCAAGACCGCCTACCTGCGGACGATCCACGACCCGGCGCTGGCCATGCTCCGGGCGGACATCGTCGCCAACTCGAACCACCCGTCGGTGATCGTCTGGTCGATCGCCAACGAGCTCTCGGTCAGCCCCGGGCCGGCCCAGGCCGACTACATCCGCGACGCCGTCCATGTCGCCCACGCGCTCGACCCGACCCGCCCGGTCGGCCTCGCCGTGTCCGGCTACCCGAGCGTCGACTGCCAGGCCGCCTACGCGCCGCTCGACGTGATCGGGCTCAACGACTACTTCGGCTGGTACCCGGGCCCGGACGGGCAGATCGCCGACGCGAGCCTGCTCGGCGGGTTCCTCGACGCCGCCCGCGCCTGCTACCCGCACAAGGCGCTCGTGGTCACCGAGTTCGGGGCCGAGGCCGACCGCCACGGCCCGGTCGAGGAGCGCGGGACCTACGAGTTCCAGCAGGCCTTCGTCGACTACCACCTCGGCGTGTTCGCGACCAAGCCGTACCTCAGCGGGGCGATCTACTGGGCCCTCGAGGAGTTCCGCGTCCGGCCGGATTGGGGCGGCGGCAACCCCCACCCGAACCCGCCCCTCCACGAGAAGGGGCTGATCAGCTTCACCGGCACCCGAAAACCCGCCTACGCCGACGTTCGCGCGTCCTACCAGGCGACGCGCCAGGTCGGCTGACTCGGGCGTTCTCCGGGTCGCAGACTGGCGCCAAGGTCGCCGATGCTCGACGGACCGCGGCGCCGCCTAGGCAAATCGGGTCGCGTCCCGGCGTTGCCCGAGCAAGGAGCCGCGCCCGGCGGGTCTCGGGGCGCCAGCTGCCCCGCAGCGGCCCCGGGACGGCGCGGTCCGCTACCATCGCGCAGCGTGCCCACCCAGAGCCAACCCACCAAGCTCGAAGTCAAGAGCCGCGTGAGCTCCGGCTCCCGCGCGGTCCGCCGGCTCCGCCGCGCCGGCATGGTCCCCGGCGTGCTCTACGGCGGCGACGGCGACCCGGTCGCCTTCGAGGTCGGCGCCCGCTCCCTGCGCCATGCGCTCGCCGGCGCCGGCGCCGTGCTCGACCTGAGCATCGACGGGGCCGCAGGGACCCCGGCCGTCCTCAAGGAGGCCCAGCGGGACGCCGTCCGCGGCCAGACCCTCCACGTCGACCTCGTCCGCGTACGCCTCGATCGGGCGATCCACGCGACCGTCCCGCTCGAGCTGACCGGCGGAGACGACTCGCCGGGGGTCAGGGACGGCGGCGTGCTCGAGCAGATCGCCCACGAGCTGAACGTCGAGGCGCTCCCGACCTCGATCCCCGAGTCGATCACCCACGACGTCTCGGAGATGGAAATCAACGACACGGTCACCCTCGGGGCGATCGTCGCGCCCCCGGGCGTGAAGCTGCTCGACGACGCCGAGATCACGATCGCCACGCTCTCCCCGCCGCGCCTCCAGCAGGAGGCCGAGCCGGAGATCGAGGGCGAGACCGAGCGCGTCGGCGGCCCCGCCGTCGACGACGACGCCCCGCCCGACGCGTCGTAGCGCCGCGGCGTCCAGGCGTGGCTCGGCCGGGGCTTCGATCCGGGTGGCGGGCGCTGACGACTTGATCCTCAAGCGCGGCGCACCGATCGACTGGTTGATCGTCGGCCTCGGCAACCCCGGCCGCGCCTACGACGGCACCCCCCACAACGTGGGCTTCGCCGTCGCCGGCGAGCTCGCCCGCCGCTGGGCGCTCGGCCGCGAGCGCACGCGCTTCGGCGGGCGCCTGCGCGAGGGCCGGGCCGGGACGGGTGGCCCGCGGATCGCCCTGCTCGAGCCGCAGACGTTCATGAACGAGGCCGGCCGCTCGGTCGGTCCGGCCCGCGGGTCCTTCCACGTCCCGCTCGACCGGGTGCTCGTCGTCCACGACGAGATCGACCTCCCGTTCGGCGAGGTCCGCCCCCGCCTCGGCGGCGGCCTGGCCGGCCACAACGGGCTGAAGTCGCTCCGCCGCGAGCTCGGGAGCCCCGACTTCGGGCGGGTCCGGGTCGGCGTCGGGCGCCCGGACTCGACCGATCCGGAGATCGTCTCCGCCCACGTCCTCGGGCGCTTCGCCCAGCCGGCCGGCGAGGTCGGCGCCCTGGTCGAGCGGACCGCCGACATCGTGGCCGACATCGTCTCGGGCGAGCGTCCGCTCTGAGCCGTGGCCCGCTCACCCCAGCCGCCCCCGGCCGCCCGGGCGCGCCGGCCGAGGAGCGCCGGGTGACGGCGCTCCGCGCGCTGCTCGGCCACGTCGCCCGCGACGAGGGGGCCGTCGCCCTGGCCCGGTCCGGGGGGGACGCCTTCTGCGCCAGCGCCCTGCGCCCCTTCCTCGTCGCCGCCCTCCTCGACGGCGTCCCCGGCGCCCGGGGTCACGACGGGCCGGCGATCGTCGTCGCCCCGGACGACCGCGCCGCCCGCGACCTGGCCGGCGACCTCCAGGCCTGGCTCGGCCGGCGCCCGGTCCGCTACTACCCGTCCCGCGGCGTCACCTACGAGTCCCACCTCGCCCCCCCGCCGCACCTCGTCGGCCTGCGCATCGCCGCCCTCGACGCCCTGCTCGCGACCGACGCGACCGACCCGACCGACGCGACCGCCCCGCCGACTCCGGGCGAAGGCGCCCCGGTGGTCGTGGTCTCGGCCCCGGCGCTGGCCGAGAAGGTCCCCGACCCGGCCTTGCGCCCGCACTCGTTCGAGCTCCGGGTCGGCGAGCTCCTCGACCTCGACGAGTGCAGCCAGGAGCTCGTCGACTCCGGCTACGAGCGGGTCGAGCAGGTCGACGACCGGGGCCAGTTCGCCGTCCGCGGCGGGATCCTCGACGTCTATCCGGCGACCGGCGACCGGGCCGTCCGGGTCGAGCTGTTCGACATCGAGATCGAGTCGCTGCGCACGTTCTCGACCTTCACCCAGCGGTCGCTCGAGTCGCTCGCGGCGGTCGAGATCGCCCCGGCCGCCGAGCTCGCCCTCGCGCACCGCCAGGACGTCGACGGGAGCGCCTGGGAGGTCGGCGAGCGTCCGGACATCGCCGAGCTCCTCCCGGTCGAGCGGTTCGGCGCCCTGCTCGACCTCGTCCCCCCGGCGACGACGATCGTCCTGGCCACGGCCGAGGAGGTCGGACCGACCCTCCGCGACCAGTGGACCGACGTCTGCGCCGCCTTCCACGACGCCGACGCCCATCACCTCTACGTCCCGCCCGAGCGGATCGAGGCCGAGCTGGCCGAGCGCTCCCACGTCCGCCTCCACTCGGTCAGCGGGGCGGCGCCGGTCGAGTTCCACGCCCAGGCGGCCGGGACCGCCGCCCGGTCCCTGGCCGAGGCGGAGGCCGGCCTGGAGAAGCTGCTCCGCTCCGGCTACCGGACGATCGTCACCTGGCCCCGCCGGGGTGAGGGCGAGCGCGCCGCCCACAACCTCGCCCGCCTCTCCGCCGGCTGGCTCGACGGCGCCCGCGGCCGCACCGGCGGCACCGGCGGCACCGGCGGCACCGGCATCGCCGCCGGCACCGGCACCGACCCCCGGCCCGACACCGGCCTGAGCTTCGCCCACGCGACGCTCCGGGACGGGTTCGTCGCCCCGAGCTTCGGCCTCGCCGTGATCCCCGAGCACCGCCTCTACCGCCGGCGCCGCGCCCAGCAGCAGGCGACGCCGTCGGTCGGCCGGCGGGGCGCCCTGAGGTCGTTCGCCGACCTGCGGACCGGGGACATCGTCGTCCACGAGGCCCACGGGATCGCCCGCTTCGCCGGCTTCGACACCCGCACCGTCTCCGGGGTGACCCGCGACTACCTCTACCTCGAGTACCAGGGCGACGACCGGGTCTACGTCCCGACCGACCAGCTCGCCCGGATCTCCCGCTACGTCGGCGCCGGCGGCGATCACCCGCCGCTCTCGAAGCTCGGCGGGACCCGCTGGGACACGATGAAGGCCCGGGCCCGCCACGCCGCCCAGGAGCTGGCCGGGGAGCTCCTCCAGCTCTACGCCGAGCGCCGCCGCCGGGCCGGCCACGCCTTCGGGGTCGACGGGGACTGGCAGCGGGAGTTCGAGCAGCGCTTCCCGTACACCGAGACCCCCGACCAGCGCGATGCGATCGAGGCGGTCAAGTCGGACATGGAGGCGCCCCGGCCGATGGACCGGCTGATCTGCGGGGACGTCGGCTACGGCAAGACCGAGGTCGCCCTGCGGGCGGCGTTCAAGGCGGCGGCCGACGGCCGCCAGGTGCTCATGCTCGTCCCGACGACGATCCTCGCCCAGCAGCACTACGGGACGTTCAGCGAGCGGCTGGCCGACTATCCGTTCACCATCGGCCACGTCTCCCGCTTCCGGACGGCGGCCGAGCAGCGGGCGGCGATCGCGGGCTTCCGCGACGGCCGGGTCGACATCCTCGTCGGCACCCACCGCCTCCTCTCCCGCGACGTCCGGGCCAAGGACCTCGGCCTCCTGATCCTCGACGAGGAGCAGCGCTTCGGGGTCAAGCAGAAGGAGCTCCTCAGAGCGCTCCGCCTCCAGGTGGACGTGATCGCGATGTCGGCGACCCCGATCCCCCGGACCCTCCAGATGTCGCTCGCCGGCCTGCGCGACATCTCGGTGATCGAGACGCCGCCCGAAGGGCGCCGGCCGGTGAAGACCTTCGTCGGCGAGTACGACGAGGAGCTCGTCCGCCAGGCGATCACGCGCGAGCACGCGCGCCAGGGACAGTCGTTCTTCCTCCACAACCGGGTCGAGACGATCGAGGAGACCGCCGCCCGGCTGCGCGGCCTCTGCCCGGGCGTCCGCTTCGTCGTCGCCCACGGCCAGATGGGGGAGAACGAGCTCGAGCGGGTGATGCTCGGATACCTGCGGGGCGAGGCCGACGTCCTCGTCTGCACGTCGATCATCGAGTCGGGAATCGACATCCCCCAGGCGAACACGCTGATCGTCGAGCGGGCCGACACCTTCGGCCTCTCCCAGCTCTACCAGATCCGCGGACGGGTCGGGCGCAGCCGGGAGCGGGCCTACGCATACCTGCTGTTCGACTCGGTCGCCGCCCTGACCCCGTCGGCGGCGAACCGGCTGGCCGCCCTCTCGGACTTCACCGAGCTCGGGGCCGGCTTCCAGATCGCGATGCGCGACCTCGAGCTCCGCGGGGCCGGGAACCTGCTCGGGGACGAGCAGTCGGGTCACGTCGCGGCGCTCGGCTTCGAGCTCTACATGCAGATGCTCGACGAGGCGGTCCGGGCCGCCGGCCCGCCGGAGGAGAACGAGCCGGAGTGGGAGCCGGTCCGGCTCGACGTCGACGTCGACGCCTACGTCCCGGCCGAC
Source organism: uncultured Solirubrobacterales bacterium (assembly GCA_963817865.1). GTDB lineage: Bacteria > Actinomycetota > Thermoleophilia > Solirubrobacterales > Solirubrobacteraceae > Palsa-513. The sequence continues at coordinate 25,904 of CAWFQO010000009.1, forward strand.
TACGTGCCCTACGAGCAGGCGAAGATCGACGTCCACCGGCGGATCGCCGGGGCGCTCGACGTGGCCGCCCTCGAGACGCTCCGCGAGGAGCTCGAGGATCGCTTCGGCCCGGTGCCCGAGCCGCTGGGCAACCTCCTGGCCCTCCAGCGAGCCCGGATCAAGCTCGGCCAGGCCGGGGCCCGGTCGGTGACCTTCCGGTCGGGCCGCCTGACGATCGTGCCGATCGAGCTCGACTCGTTCCGGGCCAAGGCGCTCCGCGCCGCGCTGCCCGAGGCGATCTACGAGTCGGGCCGCTCGCAGGTGTCGGTGCGGGTCCCCGACGATCCGACGAAGCGCTTCCCGGCGGTGCTGGCCGCGGCCGACGCCGTGCTCGCGGCCGCGCGCGCCGCCGCCTGACTCCGCTACCATCCGCGCCGCGTGCCCCGCTCGATCAGATTCTTCCTGGCGCTCTGCGCCCTGGTCTTGTGCGGCAGCGTACTCGGCGCCTGCGGGGACAGCGTCCCGAGCGACTCGATCGCCAAGGTCGGTGGCGTCACGATCACCAAGGCGGCGTTCAACCACTGGATGACCGTCGCCCAGAAGTCGTCGGCGACCACGCCGAACGCCCCGATCGCCCCGCTCGACGCGCCGGGCTTCACCGCCTGCGTCGCCTACCACCAGCGGACCGACCCGCCGCCGGCCAAGGGCCAGCCGAACCCGACCGCGGCGCAGCTGAAGAGCCAGTGCCAGCAGCTCTACAACGCGGCCCGCGACCAGGTCGTGCCCTTCCTCGTCACCGCCGACTGGCTCCAGGGCGAGGCCGCCGACCAGGGGGTCAAGACGACCGACGCCGAGGTCGCGAACATGCTCAAGGCGATCGAGAAGCAGCGCTTCTCGACCCCGGCCCTGCTCCAGCAGTTCCTCAACCAGTCGGGCGAGACGAACGCCGACCTCCTCTACCGGGTCCGGATCGACACCCTCTCGAACAAGCTGCGCACCAAGGTGACGAGCGCCAAGACGCCGGTCACCCAGGCCGACATCCAGGCCTACTACACGAAGAACGCCAGCCAGTTCGGCAAGCCCGAGACCCGCGACCTGAGGCTGATCCTGGTCAAGACGGCAGCCGACGCCCAGCACGTGCTCGCCCTGCTCAAGGCCGGCCAGAGCTTCAGCAAGCTGGCCCAGAGGTACTCGGTCGACCAGGCGACCAAGACCAAGGGCGGTGCGCTGATCGGGGTCAAGAACGGCGACGAGGAGCCGGCCCTGAACCTGGCGATCTTCGGCGCCAAGCTCCACCAGCAGGTCGGTCCGGTCAAGACGAGCTTCGGCTACGAGATCTTCCGGGTCCAGAAGATCACCCCGGCGACGATGCAGTCGCTGGCCCAGGCGAGTCCCCTGATCACCCAGGAGATCATCGCCCAGCGCCAGTCGGCGTCGCTCGCCGCCTTCGTCAAGAAGTTCGAGGCCAAGTGGAAGAGCCGGACGGTCTGCGCGTCGGGCTACGTCGTCGCCAACTGCAAGAACGCGCCGAAGACGACCACGACGTCGACGACGCCGGGCGCCACGACCGGCTGACTTGCCGGGCGAGCGACCAGGACCTCCCATGGCGCAGCCCGAAGACGGGCGGACCGGACCCGCGGGGCGGACGCAGGCGGCCCTGCTCGGCCTCGACGAGCTGACCCGGCGCCTGCGCCGGGAGTGTCCGTGGGACCGCGAGCAGGACGAGCGGACGATCGTCCCGCACACGGTCGAGGAGGCCTACGAGCTGGCCGACGCGGCCCAGGCCGGCGACGACGCGAAGCTCCTCGACGAGCTCGGCGACGTCCTCTTCCAGGTGCACTTCCTGGCCCTCCTCCTCGAGGAGCGAGATGCCGGATCCCTGGCCGAGGTCGCCGACCACTGCTCCGAGAAATTGATCAGGCGCCACCCGCACATCTTCTCCTCCGCCGAGGTCGCCGATGCCGAGGAGGTCCTGCGCAACTGGGATCAGATCAAGCGCACCGAGGAGGGTCGCGACACGCTGTTCGGCGACCTCCCCGAGAACCTCCCGGCCCTCTCCCGGGCGCGCAAGGCCCAGCGCCGGGTGGCCTCGACCGGCTTCGACCTCCCCGGCCTCGACGGGGCGACCGCGACGGTCCGCGCCGAGCTCGACGGGCTCGAGCGGGCGGCCGACCGGGAGGCCCGCTTCGAGGAGGTCGGCGACGTCCTCTTCGCGGTCGTGAACGTCGCCCGCAAGCTCGGCGTCGATCCCGAGCTCGCCCTCCGGGCGGCCACCGCCCGGTTCACCGGGCGGGTCGGCGCGGCCGAGGCCGAGGCGACCGGGTCGGGCGAGACGTGGTCGAACCTGCCGGTCGAGCGCCAACTCGAGCATTACGCGCGCGCCCGGCTGCGCGAGTCGTCGGCGGAGTCCAACCCCTCCGCAGGAGCGTCATGAGCAAGATCGCCACCGTCCACGCCCGGCAGATCCTCGACAGCCGGGGCAACCCGACGGTCGAGGTCGACCTGACGCTGGCCGGGGGCGCCCGCGGCCGGGCCGCCGTCCCGTCCGGGGCCTCGACCGGCGAGTTCGAGGCGACCGAGCTCCGCGACGGGGGCGACGCCTACATGGGCAAGGGCGTGACCCGGGCGGTGGCCAACGTCAACGGCGAGATCGCCGCCGCCCTCGACGGGACCGACGCGGCCGACCAGGAGGCGCTCGACCGCCGGCTGATCGACCTCGACGGGACGCCGAACAAGTCGCGCCTCGGGGCCAACGCCGTGCTCGGGGTCTCGCTGGCCGCCGCCCACGCGAACGCCGCCGAGCGGGGACTGCCGCTCTGGCGTCATCTGGCCGGCGAGGAGCCGCCCGTCCTCCCGGTGCCGATGATGAACGTCCTCAACGGGGGGGCCCACGCGTCGAACAAGGTCGACTTCCAGGAGTTCATGATCGTGCCGCTCGGGGCTCCGACCTTCTCGGCGTGCCTGCGCGTCGGGACCGAGGTGTTCCACAACCTCAAGGCGACCCTCCACGCGGCCGGCCTCGGGACGACCGTCGGCGACGAGGGCGGGTTCGCCCCGGACCTCGAGTCGAACGAGGCGGCGCTCGAGATCCTCGTCGCCGCGATCGAGGCGGCCGGGTACCGGCCGGGGGAGGACGTGGCGATCGCTCTCGACCCGGCGACCAGCGAGATCCACGCCGGCGGGGCCTACGTGCTCGAGCACGAGGGCCGGACCCTCGACTCGGCGGCCCTGGCCGACTACTGGGCCGACCTGGCCGGCCGCTACCCGATCGTCTCGATCGAGGACGGTATGGACGAGGAGGACTGGGACGGCTGGAAGGTTCTGACCGACCGCATCGGCGACCGGGTGCAGCTGGTCGGCGACGACCTCTTCGTGACCAACACCGAGCGCCTCGGGCGCGGCATCGACGCCGGCGTGGCCAACTCGATCCTGATCAAGGTCAACCAGATCGGCACCCTCACGGAGACGCTCGCGGCGATCGCCATGGCCCGGACGGCCGGCTACACGGCGGTGATGTCCCACCGGTCGGGGGAGACCGAGGACGTGACGATCGCCGACCTCGCCGTGGCCACCGGCTGCGGGCAGATCAAGACCGGGGCCCCGTCGCGCTCGGACCGGGTGGCCAAGTACAACCAGCTCCTGCGGATCGAGGAGGCGCTCGGCGAGCGGGCGAGCTTCCCCGGGCGGAGCGTCTTCCGATAGGCGGGGGGAGGAATCGCCGGGGGCGGGGCGAAAGCCGCCGGGATGGCTTACGCAGGGAGCGCCCCGGCCGGCTCGCGCCGCGGGCCCGCACGCCGGCCGGCGCCGCCGCGGACGCGGGTGCGCTGGGATCGGCTCGCCCGGACGGCGATGCTCTTCGTGCTCTGCGTCCTCTGCTATCTCTACATCAGCCCGGCCCGGTCGCTCGTCCAGACGATCGGCGAGTCGAACCGCCGCCAGGCCGACGTCGCGGCCCTGACGCGGACGAACGCCGGGCTGCGCGCCGAGCTCTCGAGCCTCGGGACCCCGGCCGCGCTCGAGCGCGACGCGCGGACCCTCGGCCTCGTCCGCCCGGGGGAGAAGGAGTTCGTCGTCTTCGGCCTGCCGCCGAACTGACGGAAGGCCGGGGGCGGGCGTGACCCTCGAGACCTCGGTCCATCGCTGGCAGGACGGGGAGCGGAGCGTGGCGGCGGCGCCGCCCGAGCGCCGGCCGACCGTCGAGCGCGTCTGCGAGCGCATCTACGAGGAGCTCCGCCGCCGGCTCGGCGGGTCGTTCAGCGCGCTCGAGCTGGTCGAGCTCTACGAGTCGGGCACCGCCTGGTGCCTCCAGCTCGCGGCGAGCGTGGCGCCGGATGCCCCGTGGGCGTGGGACGCGACCGTGGCCGACGCCGCCTTCCACCGCTACCTACGTGAAGCCTACGACTACGCGGGTGGGCGTCTCGGGCTGTGATTCCCTGGGAGCGGTGGCCGCCGGCCGGTGCGCTCGCGCGGCCTAGGCTTCGTCGACCGACTCGGCCGGCGCCGGCTCACCGACCCGGCGGATGATGATCTGGTCCTCTTCGATCGTGACCTCGACCGGCCGGTGGCCGGCCCAGTGCTCGGCGTAGACCTTGTCGTCGACGACGGCGGCGTCGAGCCACAGGCCGTAGCCCTCCTCGCCGTGGTCGAAGGTCCCCTCGAGGGGGCCGCCGGCCGAGCGGGTCCGCCGCCCGCGTCCGCCCCGGCGCCCGCGGCGCCGGCGGGCGACCTCGGCGCTCGCGTCCTCGGCGGTGCCGTCGGCCGCGGCGGCCTCGGCGGCCTCGGCGGCCTCGGCCTCGGCTTGGGCGGCCGCCTCGGCCTCGGCCGCGCGGAGCGCCTCGGCCGCCTCGAGCTCGGCGGCGATCGCCGCGTCGTCCTCGGCCCGGAGGTCGATCTCGTCCTCGAAGTACAGCTCGCCGGCTCCCGGTTCGGCCGGGTCGCCGTCGCCGGTCAGGCCGTTCTCACGCTTGAACACGGCGATCTGCTGGACGCTCACCTCGAGCTGATGGGCGACCCAGGCGTCGGTCCGACCCTGGCGCGTCCAGGCGCGGATCTGGTTGAGATGGGGTCGGAGCGACTTGCGGGCCACGGGCGGGCCGGACACTAGCGGAAAGCGCTCGGCCCGCCGGCTCCGCTTGCAATCTCGGGCGCCAACAGGCTTAATGGATGTCCACGGTGCGGCAAACGGAGGTGCGGGGTGCTGGTCCTGACGCGAAAGTCGAACCAGAGCATCATGATCGGGGACGAGATCGAGATTTCGGTGCTTTCCGTCATGGGTGACAAGGTGCGGATCGGCATCCAGGCCCCGCGTGAGGTGCCGGTCTTCCGGCGCGAGGTCTACCTCGAGATCCAGCGGGAGAACGCCGAGCAGCTGCGCGGCGAGGCGCCCCAGCCGCTCGAGCCCCGCCCGTAGGGCCGCGGCGGGCCGGCGCGCGCCCGGCCGGGGTCGGTCAGCCCATGACCAGGTAGAGGGCCTTGAACATCGCGACGGTGACGATCACGGCCGTCGCGATCAGCGTCAGCGAGAGGAGCAGGAAGCGGAACGAGCTCCGCTTGGTCTCGCGCTGGAGCCGCCGGTTGCGGGCCCGTTGGGCTGCCGCCCGGCGCAGGGACTCCCGTCGGTCGCGATCCTGGTGGATCTCCTCCACAAACGCGCGCTCGAGCTGAGCGAGGCTTTGACGCATCCTCATCGCCCGGAGAGCCTAGCCGACTTTGGCTCCATAATCAGCCCGGCGGGTTGTGCCGGAGCCGGGCGCGGCTACCCCTAGAATCAAGCGGATGGCACGGGCCGATCTGTTCGTCGTGTGCAAGAACCCGGAGTGTGGGGCCGAGGTGAGCCCGTACATCACCGAATGCCCGTACTGCGGGGCCCGGCTGCGCAAGCGGGCGCCGAAGCTCGACCGCGGCCGCCCGCGCGAACGTCGCCGGCCCGGCCGTATCGCCGCCCCGTCGCTGGGGCGGCTGCGCCGCAACGAGATCCCTGGGATCCGGGCCGAGGCCCCGCCGTACGTGACCGGGGTGATCGCGCTCGCCACCTGCCTGGTCTGGATCCTGACCCGCGGCGGCTACCTCAGCGCGCCCGACCTGGTGGTCGGTGGCCCCCTCCACGGGGAGTGGTGGCGGGTGATCACCGCGCAGTTCACCTACTTCTACACGACCGGCTCCTCGCTGACCGGGACCGGCATCTACCAGTTCGTCGCCCTGACCGCGATCGCCGTGTTCGGCTGGCTGCTCGAGCGCCGGCACGGCGGCTGGCTCGTCGCTCTGCTCTTCGCCCTTGGCGGGGCCGGGGGGGCGCTCGCGGCCAGCGCCCTCGACTCGCAGGCGGTCGTCGCCGGGGCCAACGGCGCGGCCCTGGCCCTCCTCTGCGCCTGGGCCGTCCCCGACCTTCTGGCCCGCCGGCGCGGCGAGGACTACGAGGGCGACCTGCTCGGGGCGGGCGCGTTCGCCCTCGTCCTCCTCGCCATGCCCGTCGCCCGGCCCGAGGCCAACGCGATCGCCGGGGGGGTCGGCGTGCTCGTCGGCTACCTCGTCGGGATCGCCCTGGTCCGCTTCGCCCCCCGCGGCTGACCCGGCGCTCTGGCGGTGGCGGCGTCCGCTAGACGACGGTGATCTGGCCGGCCGGTCCGTCGAGCAGGCGGCCGACGACGACCCCGCAGGCGGCGGTGGCCCGGTCGGGCGGGACGGCCGCGAGCAGGCCCCCCGAGGTCATCGCGTCGCAGACCAGCCAGCGGAGCGGCTCGTCGACGGCGTCGGCGAAGCGGGCGTGGGTCTCGGCGTAGGCGCGGTTGCGCCGGGTTCCGCCGGCGACGACGTCGGCCCCGGCGCGGAGCAGGTCGAGGACGCCGGCGATCGCTGGGACCGCCGCCGCGTCGACCTCGGCGCCGACCCCGCTGGCCCGGGCCAGCTCGTAAAGGTGGCCGAGCAGGCCGAAGCCGGTCACGTCGGTCAGGGCGTGGGCCCCGGCGCGCCGGGCGGCGCGGGCGGCCTCGTCGTTGAGCTCGCACATCACCGCGGTCGCCCGGGCGATCAGGGCGTCGTCGGCGAGGCCGCGCTTGGCCGCCGTGGCGACCACCCCGGCACCGAGGGGCTTCGAGAGCACGAGCAGGTCCCCGGGCCGGGCGCCGGCGTTGGTCAGGATCATCTCCGGGTGGACGATCCCGGTGACCGCGAGCCCGAACTTCGGCTCGGGATCGTCGATCGAGTGGCCGCCGGCGATGCTCGCCCCGGCCGCGCGGACGGCGTCGTGGGCGCCGCGCATGATCTGCTCGAGGATCTCGCCGCCGAGCGCCTCGAGCGGGAAGGCGACGAGGTTGAGGGCCATGATCGGGCGGGCGCCCATCGCGTAGATGTCGGAGATCGCGTTGGTCGCCGCGATCCGGCCGAAGTCGTAGGGGTCGTCGACGATCGGCGTGAAGAAGTCGACCGTCTGGACGAGCGCGAGCTCGTCGCTCAGGCGGTAGACGGCGGCGTCATCGGCCCCGGACGCGCCGACGAGGACGGCGGGATCCTCGATCGGCGGGAGCCCGCGGAGGATCGGATGGAGGGCGCTCGCCGGGAGCTTGCAACCGCAGCCGGCGCCGTGGGAGAGCGAGGTTAGGCGCACGGTCACCCCCGTATGATGAACCGGCGTGGACCAGCGTGCCTATACCGCAGAGGAAGTCGACGCCGCCGTCCGCCGTCTCCAGGACCCGGCCCGCTTCAGCCACGCCTCGGAGGTCGTCACCCACGCGGCGCCGAGCCTGGCCGGCGTGCTCGACGCCGCCCTCGCCGAGGGCGGGTGGTTCGGGCCGGCCCACGACGACCAGGTCCGCCAGGCGGCCGCGTGCGCCGACCTGCGCGAGCGCTGCGAGGCGGTCGACACCCTCGTCGCCGAGCAGACCCGGGTCGGCATGCTCGTCGGGGTGGCCGTCGGCTTCGAGCTGGCCCGAGAGCTCGAGGGCGACGGCGGGCGCAGGCCGGACGACCGCAGCTGACGATGACCCACGCCGTGGTCCTGATCGAAGCAGAGCGGGATGCCCTGCAGACCCTCGGCGGGGCCCTGGCCGAGCTCGACGGCGTGGCCGAGGCCTACTCGGTCACCGGCGAGTGGGACTTCGTGGTGATCGTCCGGGTCCCCCGTCACGAGCAGCTGGCCGACATCGTCACCGGCCGGATCGGGCAGCTGCCCGGCGTCTCGCGGACCCAGACGATGGTCGCCTTCGAGGTCTTCTCCAAGCACGACCTCGACGCGATGTTCTCGATCGGGGAGTAGGCGCCGGTTCGCTCGCCGGCGGTCAGAGCGCAGTTCGGGCCGACCCTGCCCGAGCTGCTCGCCCCGCGCTGGCAGCGGGCCTCCCGGGGAGCGCGGCGCCGGGTCGTGGTCGCGGCGGTCGGGCTCGTCGTCGTCGCCGCGGCGATCGCCGTCCTCTATCCCCGCGACGGCTGGGTGCTCTACCACGGCCGGGCGGTCACCTTCAACCTGCGCTACCCGCGGACCCTCCACCGGGTCCCGGCCCCGCCCGGCGGATACGCGCGGATCGAGCAGCGCAACGCGGCCGGGGCGCTCCTGCGCTGGTTCGAGGTCGATCCGCTGCGCCTTCCCCCCTTCCACGGGGAGATCAGCGGTGCGCTCCCGGTCTTCGCGACCACCTACATCGCCGGCCTTCGGGGGCGGACGGCGGGCTTCGTCCTCCAGACGGAGACCAAGACCCGGGTGAACCTCAATCCCGGCTACACCTTCACCTACGCGGCGACGCTCGGTGGCCGCCGGGTCTTCGGCCGGGTCGTGATGCTCCTGCCCGCGCTCTCGGGGACCCGCGACGGGGTGGTCCTGACGATGGGGACGGTGCCGAGCGGGCTCGTCCCCGGGCCGGACCAGGTCGCCGCGAACGACGTGCTCCAGATCCCGCTGCGGAGCTTCCGCTTCGGGACCTAGCCGTCGATCGGCCTACGGGGTCGGCTGACTCGAATCGAGGACCACGGTCCCGCCGGGGACGGAGGTGTCCGTCGTCGGCGCCGCGACCTCGGGGACCGGCGCCGGAAATGAGGCGGCCGGCCCGGCCGGTGGCGTCGGCGGATCCGGGGGGGTGGCGCCGCTCTGGATGATCACCTGGACGGGGGCCGGCGGGCCGGGGGTCGACGGGCTCGGCGGCGACCCGGTCGGCTGGGGCGGGAGCACCGAGGAGCTCGAGATCTGCTGGACGGTCGGCACCGGGGTGGGGGTCGGGGCCGGGGGGACGGGGGGGGCGGCGACCGGGATCGCGACCACGGCCGCGGCGGCCGGGGCCGGCTTCGCGGCGGGCTCGACCTTGGCCTTGGCGGCGACGGTGGCGGTCGCCGGGCCGCCCCGGAAGGGGACCGTGGTCGTCGGCTGGGGGACGGACGTGGCGACGGCGGGGACGAGCGGGTGGACCTGCTGGCGCAGCTGGGCGACGGCCGTCGGGGCGGTGACCCGTTGATGGGCGGCGTGCCGGGTCTCGACGGCCGCTCCGGCGGTGACCAGGGCGGCGGCGGCGAGTCCGGCCACGGCCTTGGCGGCGAGCGTCCCGCCGACGGCGGCCCCGGCGAAGCCGCCCCCGGCCGCCCCGATCCCGCCGGCCGCGGCGGCGCCGCCGGCGGCCGTCGCGGCCCCGGCCGCGGCACCGCCCGAGGCGGCGGCGCTGCCGCCGCTCGCCCCGCCGGCGCCGGCGCCGGCGGAGAGCCCGAGCTTGGCCAGGGCGACCTTCTTGAGGAGGAGGAGCGGCCCGACCGGGAGCGCGGCGGCGAGGACGCGGTTGTTGGCCCGGAGGTGGGCGCGGAACTCGCGGCAGCGCTGGCAGTCCTTGACGTGGCGGCGAAGCGGGGCGGTGGTCGAGCTGATGCCCTCGGCGATCGCCGCGAGCTCGAGCCGGACCTCGGCGCACGTCAGCTTGCGGGCCTCGGCCGCCTCGCCGAGGGCGACCCGGGCCCGGACGAGGAGCGACTTGACCCCGGGGACCGTGGTCTCCATCGCCTCGGCGATCTGCTCGTAGGAGAGGGCGTCCATCTCGCGCAGGAGGAGCGCCGACCGCTGGGTCTCGGGCAGGCGCCGGATGTCCGCCATCAGAAGGCGGAAGTCCTCGCGGCCGGCCGCCTTCTCGACCGTCGACTGGCCGGCATCGGCGAAGTGGACGTCCATCGAGTCGACGCCGATCGCCGTCTGGCGGCGGAGGTGGTTGAGGCAGCGGTTGCGGGCGATCCGGTAGAGCCAGGGGCGGAGGTTGATGTCGCGCTGGTCGGCGAGGATCGCGTTGAACGCGGCGGCGAAGACCTCCTGGAGGACGTCCTCGGCGTCCTCGCGGGAGACGAGCATGTGCCGGCAGAAGGCGAGCAGGCGGGCCTGGTAACGGGAGACGACCGCCTCGAAGGCGGCCTGCTGACCGCGCCGGACGAGGGCGACCAGCCGCTCGTCGGGGGCGAGCCGGAGCAGGGGCGAGGGCCCGCGGAGTCCGGGGAGCGGGAGCGAGCTCGTCTTCAGTACCGATGACTCCATCTGTTACCCCTTCGGCATACCTCCGTGGACACCGTAGCAACGCCCAAGTTGCGGTCGGTCCGGTGGCCGGCGCGGCCCGCGGCCCGGTCGCCCCGGCGCGGGGGGCGACGGCGCCGGACGCTCGGTCGCCAGGGGCTTCCCGGACGCGCAAGAATGCGCGGGCGCCCGGGTGGCGGAAGGGTATACGCGGCCGACTTAAAATCGGCTGTCCGTGAGGGCATGTGGGTTCGATTCCCACCCCGGGCATCGCCCTTCGCGTCGCTGCCGGGCGTCGGCGCCCCCCGGCGTCGCTCGGAGCCCCCGAGGGTTGCCAGTGGACGCGTCGACTAAGCTCGACGCGGTGCTAGGCGGCCGACCAGTTGCGGGCGCGCTCGCGGTTCTCGCCCTGGGATCGGCCGCGACTCGATCCGAAGCCGCGACCGGATCGCCCGCGAGCTCCGGTCCGCTCGCTCCGGCGAGCGCCTTCGCCACCTACCCAAGGATCGCCGGGGTCGCAGCGGCCGGGGGGTGGACGGCCTGGAGCGTCGAGCGCGGCCCGCGCTGGCAGCTCGTTTTGCGCTCGCCGAGCGGGCGCATCGCCCGCCCGGCGATCGCCGGGCGCTCGATTCCCTTCGATGCCTCGCTCGGGCTCGAGCGCCGGGGGGTCGTCACGCTGGCCTACTCCCGCTGCGCGCGCGACCCCACCTACGCACCCGGGGGGATCGAGCTCGCCTGGTACACGGCCCGCGGCTGCGTCGTCCACCTGCGCAACGCCGCCACCGGCGCCGACCGGGCGCTCCGGCTGACCGCCGGATCGGCGGCCGACTTCCTTCCGGCCGTCTCGGGGACCCGGGTCGCGTACGCCACCCTCGCGCGAGGTGGGCGGCACGCCACGATCGTCGTCCGGAGCCTGACGCGGGGCTCGGTCGCCGCCGTCTACACCGGGCCGGCCGACCGCTACGTCAACCCGGGGGTCGACGTCGCGCGCGGGCCGGCGGCGGTCGCGCTCGCGGCCGGTCAGGTCGCGTTCGAGTGGAGCACGGTCGAGAACGCCGGCACCGGGTTCGGCCTGCCGGCGTTCGGCGTCGTCCTGTATGCCGCGAGCGGCGGTCGCGTCGTGCGCCTCGACACCCGGGGCGGCGCCACCGACGGAGCGTGCTCGGGCTACACGAACCTCGCCTCGCTCTCGATCGCCGGCGGCTACGCCGTGGCCGAGGTCACCTCCCCGGTGGGCTGGGAGCTCGAGCGCGCGGCCGTCCGGCAGCCCGCGGCGGTCGTCGAGGGTCGCTCGTCCGCCGCGATCGGCTACGCGAACGGCGCCTACTACGGACCGGACGGCCAGGCCGACTACCTCCCGTCGGTCGCCGTCGACGGATCGCGGATCGTGTTCACCGGCCCGGCGAGCCCGGGCGAGACCCTCGGGGAGTCGCCGCTCGATCCGTTCACGAGCCACGACAAGCTCCTGAATCCCGACCAGTGCTGAACGTCCCCTCCGGCGCCCGATCGCCTACCCTGGGGACCGTGTCCGCCCTGGTCCCAGAGGAGGAGCTCGAGGCGGCGATCGCCCGGGTGCTCGAGCTGCCCGAGGGCCTGGCCGTGGGCGAGCGCTTCGCCTACGTCGGCGACTGCCGGCCCGGGTTCTACAAGAGCAAGCTGCTCCCCCGGGGGAAGGGGCTCGACTTCGAGATCCTCGTCGCCCAGGCGATGATCGACGTCGACCTCAGCGCCGGTCCGCCGCCCGACGACCTGGCCCGGCTCGCCCACATCGTCAGCCACGCCCGGCTCGTGCTCGCCGGGAGCCGGCTGCCCCAGGGCCCCTACGGCGACCTCTTCTACCGCGTGCTGATCGGCTTCGGCGCCGCGCTCGACCAGATCGGCATCGCCGAGCACGGCGCGGCCCCGAGCTTCGACGACGCCGAGCGGATCGGGCCACCGATCATCCGCCTGTTCCTCAACCAGGTCGGCAACCGCTTCGCCGAGGCGCTCCGCGGGGCTGAGCCGCACACGTGCGAGGGCGAGCTCGTGGCGACGATCGCGAGCCTGCGTGCCGACCTCGGCCGCGAGCCGCCGCTCGTCGCCGCCCTGGTCAAGAAGACGCCGATGGTGATCACCGTCCACAAGCCGGTTCCCGGGTGGGCCGGGAGCTTCACGGTCAAGGACTTCATGGACGCCACGCTCGATCCCGTGCTCTCCGAGTCGCTCGCCTCGGTGGGCCCGCTCTGAGCGCGTCGGTACCCCGTTGACCGCTTGAGAGGCGCTTGCTAGCGTCGCCGGTCACCGCGTCCGGTTCCCCGGTCATGGTTACCGCCAGGGAGGGGTGGGCGTTGCGCGATACGAGGATCTTCGGGAGGACGGTCGCGGTCGGAGCTGCGATCCTCGTCGTGGTCATCTTCGCCGTCCTCGTCCTCGTCCTCGTCCTCGGCGTCGGGGCCTCCCACTACCGCGTCCACGCGATCTTCGGGAACGCGAGCCAGCTGGTCAAGGGCAACCTCGTGCAGGTGGCCGGGGTCCCGGTCGGGAAGGTCTCGGGCCTCGCGCTGACGCCCGACGGGCAGGCCGACGTGACGCTCGAGATCGACGCCGGGTCCTACGCCCCGCTGCGCCAGGGGACGGTCGCCACGGTCCGCGAGGCGTCGCTCTCGGGGATCGCCAACCGCTACGTCGACCTGCGTCTCCCCGGGTCCGGGGCGGCGAACATCGCCGACGGGGGGCGGATCGACGAGACGCAGACGAGCAGCGCCGTCGACCTCGATCAGCTCTTCGACACCTTCGATCCGACGACCCGTCAGGACCTCAGCGGGGTCATCCGCGGCCTGTCGACGATCTACGGCGGGCGGAGCGCAGCCCTCTCGCGCGGCTACCTTTACCTGAGTCCGGCGCTGGCCGCGTCGAGCGACCTGTTCGCCGAGCTCGACCGCGACACGCCGCTCCTCACCCGCTTCGTGGTGGCGAGCTCGAAGCTCGTCACCGACCTGGCCGCCCGGCGCCAGCACCTCGCCGGGGCGGTCGATCACCTGGCGACCACGACGACGGCGATCGCCAGCCAGCGGGTGGCCCTGGCCGACGCGATCCACCAGCTGCCGGAGTTCCTGCGCCGGGCGGACACGACGTTCGTGAACCTGCGGGCCACCCTCGACGACCTGACCAAGCTGGTCAACGACGCCAAGCCGGTGGCCAAGCAGCTCCGCCCGTTCCTCCACGTCCTGCGCCCGCTGGCGCGCGACGCCCGGCCGACGCTGCGGATCCTCCAGCAGCTGATCGAGAACCCGCGGACGCCGAACAGCGACCTCCTGTCGCTCGTGCGCTCGACCGTCGCGGTCCGGGCGGTCGCCGTCGGGCCGATCACGGCCAACGGGGCGAGCCGGCCGGGCGCGCTCCCGGCGAGCACCGACGCGCTCGGCACGGCGACGCCCGAGCTCGGCTTCGCCCGTCCGTACTCGCCTGACCTGACCGCCTGGTTCAACAGCTTCGCCCACTCCGGGGTCTACGACGCGCTCGGGGGCGCCAGCCGGGTGGCGATCTCGGCCAATCCGCTCGCCCTGGTCAACGGGCTGCTCACGCCGATCCCGCCGCAGCTGCGCCAGTCGGCCCTGCTCGGGACGCTGACCACGGGACAGCGCAACCGCTGCCCGGGGACGGCCGAGCACCCGAGCGCCGACGGGTCGAACCCGTACCACCCGCCGGGGTTCCCGTGCGATCCGACCCAGGTGCTCCCGGGCCCGTGAGGCGCGCGACCGCGGCCGGCGTGATCCTCGTCGCCCTGGCCTTCCTCCTCTTCGCGCTCGGCGCCGGCGCCGGTGCCGGTGCCGGGGGCGGCCCGGGTGGGGGCGGCGACGCGAGCTACTGGGTCGAGCTCGACAACGCCTTCGGGCTCGTCCAGGGCGGCGACATGAAGGTGGCCGGGGTCCGGGCGGGGACGATCACGGCGATCGACCTCGACCGCCGGACCCTCCACGCGATCGTCCACTTCCACGTCACCGAGACCGGCTTCGGGTCGCTGCGGGCCGACGTCTCGTGCACGACCCGCCCGCAGTCGCTGATCGGCGAGTACTACCTCGACTGCGAGCCGGGGACCTCGCCGACGCTGCTCCAGCCGGGGAGCGTCATCCCGGTGACCCGGACGGCGACGACCGTGGCCCCCGACCTGGTGACCGACATCTTCCGCCTGCCCTACCGCCAGCGCCTCCAGATCATCATCAGCGAGCTCGGGGCCGGGGCGGCGGGCAACGCCGCCCACCTGCGGGCGGCGATCCGCCGGGCGAGCCCGGCCTTGCGTGAGACCGACCAGGTGCTGGCCATCCTCGCCCGCCAGAACCAGACCCTGGCCGCCCTGGCCCGCGACGGCGACCAGGTTCTCGGCGCGCTCGCGGCCAACCGCCGGGACGTCGCCCGCTTCGTCGACTCGGCCGGGCGGACGGCGACGGTAGCCGCCGCCCACCAGGCGGCCCTGGCCGCCGGCCTGCGCCGGCTCCCGGGCTTCCTGGCGGCGCTCGAGCCGGCGATGTCGGCGCTCGGGGACGTCGCCGGGAACGCGACGCCGGCCTTGCGCAATCTCGACGCGTCGGCCGGCCAGCTGAAGGCGTTTCTCGACCGGCTCGGCCCGTTCGCGACCGCCTCGCGTCCCGCCTTCCGGGCGCTCGGCCGAGCGGCCGTGACCGGACGGGCGGCGCTGATCGCGGCCGCGCCGACGGTCAACCAGCTCAACCAGTTCGCCGGGGCGACGCCCGAGCTGGCCAAGAACCTCGACCTCGTCCTCCAGCACCTCGACGACCGGTCGTTCGCGGTCGAGAAGGACCCGCGGAGCCCGGGCGGCCAGGGCTACACCGGTCTCGAGGCGCTCCTCAACTACGTCTTCTACCAGGCGACGTCGACCACCCTGTTCGACGCGAACAACCATCTGCTGAACATCGACCTGCTGGCCAGCCTGACCTGCTCGCCCTACCCGGACCCGCAGGTGGTGGCCGCGGCGGCGAAGAACCCCGGGTCGAATCCGATCAGCGCATGCCGGTCGTGGCTCGGCCCGTCGCAGCCGGGGATCACCACCCCCGACCCGACGGCGACCGCGAGCTCTGCGCCGCGGTCGACGGCGCCCAAGCCGGCGGCGACGGCGACCCCGCCGGCGGCGAGCGCCCCGACCGTGACGGGCCAGCCTGGCGCACCGGGGGCGACGTCGGGCGGACCCGTCGCGGGGAGCGGGGCCGGGGCCCCGGCCACGCCGCCGGCCGGGTTGCCGCCCCTCGACCAGCTGGTCGGGAACCTCGTGCAGAGCCTGCCGAACCTCCTCCCGAGCACGGTCGGCGGCCTCCTCGGCCAGCCACCGGCCGGGGGGCAGCGCTCGGCCCAGCGGTCGCAGAAGCAGCTCCTCGACTACCTGCTGGCGCCATGAGCACCCCGCGACGAGGACGAGGAGGGACGGGGACGGGGACGGGGACGGGCCGGCGGCCGGCGGGCGGGGCGGGACGGGCGCGGCCTCACGCCGTTCGCGGTCGGCATCGCGATGATCGTCGTCGTCGTGGTCGCCGGGTACCTGGCCTTCTCGAAGTCGATCCCCTTCCAGCACCACTTCACGATCCACGCGGCGTTCCGGAGCGCCAACAACATCCAGCCGAGCGCGCCCGTCAGGATCGCCGGGGTCGCCGTCGGCCAGGTGACGGGCGTCCACCACATCGGGGGCGGCGGCCAGGGGGCGATCGTCGACATGTCGATCGACGGGAGCGGGCTCCGGCTCCACCGCGACGCCTCGCTGACCATCAGGCCACGGATCTTCCTCGAGGGCAACTTCTTCGTCGACCTGCATCCGGGCTCGCCGTCGGCGCCGGTGCTCCGCGACGGGGACACGATCCCGGTCCAGCAGACGGCGGCCCCGGTCCAGCTCGACCAGGTCCTGGCCACGCTGGACACGAGCACCCGCAGCGACCTCAAGGTCCTCCTCCACGAGCTGTCGATCGGCCTGAGCGGCCGGGGCGGCGCCGGGTTCAACCAGTCGATCCCGTTCTGGGGGCCGGCGTACAAGGGCACCGCCCTGGTCGCCGACGCCCTCCAGGGCACGGCGCCCCGCGACCTCTCGCGGCTCGTCGCGTCGATGGGCACGGTGGCCTCGGCGGCCGACGCCAACCCCCAGGCGCTCCAGGATCTGGTCACCAACCTCGACCGGACAGCGATCCCGCTGGCCCAGCAGAACGCGGCCCTGGCCGCGGCCATCGGCGAGCTCCCCCGGACCCTCCGGGCCGGGATCCCGGCCCTGGCCGCGCTCGAGGCCTCGTTCCCGTCGGTGCGCCGGCTCGTGGCCGAGCTGCGCCCGGCGGTCCGCTCGACCCTGCCGGTGCTCGTGGCGGGCATCCCCTGGGCTCGGCAGGTGCGCCGCCTGGTGTCGAGGTTCGAGCTCCGCGGCCTGGTCGGCGAGCTGCGCCCGGCGGTGGCCGCGCTGACCCGGCTCAACCTCGAGAGCGTGGCGCTGCTCGGTCAGGTCCGGGCGGCCTCGTCCTGCCAGAACTCGGTGATCCTCCCGTGGTCGCAGCAGACGATCGACGACGCCCAGTTCCCGGCGGCCGGGCCGGTCTTCCAGGAGTTCCCGAAGAGCCTCGTGGGCCTGGGCGGGGACAGCCGCAGCGGCGACGCCAACGGCATCTGGTTCCGGGTGCTCGCCGGCCTTGGGAACGTCGCGTTCCCGTCGGGAGCCGGCCAGCTCACGCTGGCGAACCTCCCGATCGCCGGCGGCAACCCGGTGAAGCCGGCCGGGAAGCCGGTGTTCGACGAGACGGTGCCCTGCGAGACCCAGCAGGCGCCGAACCTCGCTTCGACGCCGGGGATCGCCCCGGCCGGGCAGATCAGCGCCGGGACCCAGCCGCTGAACGCCGCCGGACGGAAGCTCTATGACCGCTCGGCGAAGCTCGCCCTCCAGATGGCCGCGCGCCAGCTGAAGGCCGAGCACCTGGGCGGGGTGCTCCGGGTCGGGAGCACGCCGATCGGGGGGAGCCTGGTCGGGCAGCTCGGAACGGTCGGGCGGATCCCCGGAGCCGGACGATGATGCGGACGATCCGTAAGTACTCGCGCGACTCGGCGGCGATCGTCGTGCTCGTGGTCATCGCCGTCGTCGTCGGCGTCTACGTCCTCCACGAGGAGCGGCTCCGGTTCCCGCTGTTCGAGTCCGCGCCGTTCACCCTGCGCGCCGAGTTCTCGACCGCCCAGGCGGTGACGCCCGGACAGGGGCAGACCGTGCGGGTCTCGGGGGTGCGGATCGGCGACATCAGCGGCGTCGCGCTGAACGGCGACCGGGCAGTCGTCTCGATGGCGGTGGACCCGCAGTTCAAGGGGCTGGTCCACACCGACGCGACCGCGCTGCTGCGGCCGAAGACCGGGCTCAAGGACATGTTCGTCGAGATCGACCCCGGGACCCGGCGGGCGCCGGTGGCCGGGTCGGGGTTCACGATCCCGCTGGCCAATACGCTCCCCGACGTCAACCCCGACGAGATCCTCGCGGCGCTCGACCAGGACACCCGCGACTACCTCCAGCTCCTCGTCCAGGGCGCGGGCGAGGGGCTCCGCGGCGGCGGCCCGACGCTCCAGGACGTCTTCGCCCGCTTCGGGCCGACGCACCGGGACCTGGCGAAGGTGACGACCCTCGTCGGTCGCCGCCACGACAACCTCGCCCACCTGATCCACTCGCTGAGCCTCCTCGACCAGGAGCTGGCGACCCGGGGGCCGCAGATCCGGACGCTGGTCAGCGCGGCTTCGCAGACGTTCGGGGCGATCGCGTCCGAGCAGGCCAACCTGGGGGCGGCGGTCCACGCCCTTCCGGGCGCCCTGCGCCAGACGACGGTCGCGCTGGGCAAGGTCCAGGAGTTCGCCGACGTCCTCCACCCGACGGCGGTGGCCCTCGGGCCGGTGGCGACGTCGCTGACCGCGGCCAACGGGGCGCTGGCGCCGTTCCTGCGGGAGACGACGCCGATCGTGGCCAAGCAGATCCGGCCGTTCGTGCGCAGCGCGCGGCCCGTCGTCCGCCAGCTCACCCCGGCGGCCCAGGCGCTGGCCCTGGCCGTCCCGGACCTGACCGGGGTGTTCACCGTACTCAACCACCTGTTCAACATGCTCGCCTTCAACCCCGACGGCGCCGGCCGGTACGACGCGTCGAAGGACGGGACGTACCTCTTCTGGCTGGCCTGGCTCGGCCACAACGGGGACGCGGTGTTCGCGAGCGCCGACGCGAACGGGCCGTTCCGGGCGCTGACCCAGACGACGACCTGTACGACGCTCAAGGCCCTCGTGACCCAGCAGCCGCTCCTGCCCTTCCTCGGCAACCTGGCCGGCGTCCTGTCCAATCCGGCCCTGTGCGGCGCGTGACCTGATGCAGAGAGAGGCGCCGACGCTCGGCCGCTTGCTGACGATCGCGGCGTTCGCGCTGTCGTGCTTCGGCCTCCTGCTCTACCTCTGGGTCTCCTTCGGCGGGGCGATCCCGCTCAAGCCCAAGGGCTACCGCTTCCGGGCGTCGTTCCCGCAGGCGGTGCAGCTCTCCGAGCAGGCGGACGTCCGGGTGGCGGGGATCAGCATCGGCAAGGTGGTGGCCGAGGGCCTCGACCCGGCGGGCAACCGGACGGTGGCGACGATCGAGGTCGATCCGCAGTTCGCGCCGATCCACGTCGACGCGAAGGCGATCCTCCGCCAGAAGACGCTGCTCGGGGAGACCTACATAGAGATGACGCCGGGTACGGCGGGGAGCCCGGCGATCCGGGAGGGCGGGATGCTGGCCGACAGCCGGATCGGCCCGGCGGTCACGCTCGATCAGGTCGTCCAGGCGTTCGACCCGGTGACCCGCCAGGCGTTTCGCAGCTGGCAGCGCGATCTGGCCGCCGGAATCGCCGGCCGGGGGACGGCCCTGAACGACGCTCTGGGCAACCTGCCGGGCTTCGTCGTCGGAGCCGGGGACGTGCTCGACGTCCTGAACGCCCAGTCGGCGGCCGTGAGTCGGCTCGTCCGGAACGCGGGGGTGGTGTTCGCGGCCATCAGCCAGGACCGCAACCAGCTCCACAACCTGGTCGTCGGGGCGGACGCGACGTTCGCGGCGACGGCGTCCGAGCAGGCGGCGCTGGCCCAGGCGATCGGCGTCCTGCCGACGTTCCTCGACGAGACGAAGGCGACGCTGGCCAAGCTCCAGACCTTTGCCCTGAACGCCCATCCGCTGATCCGCGACCTGCGCCCGGCGGCGCGCGACCTGGCGCCGACGCTCCATGACGTTCGCGTCCTGGCTCCGGACCTGCGGCGGACCTTCCAGAAGCTCGATCCGCTGATCCGGGCGTCGAAGACCGGCCTGCCGGCCCTGAGCGACATCCTCGTGGCCGTCAAGCCGCTGCTCGGGAACCTCGACCCGTTCCTCGAGCAGCTGAACCCGATCCTCCAGTGGCTCGAGTACAACCAGTACGGGGTCGGCGACTTCCTGTCGCGGGGGGAGGAGACGCTGGCGGCGACGATCACGCCCCAGACCTCCCAGGAGGTCGGCCACTATCTGCGCCAGTACAGCCCGCTCGGGCCCGAGCAGCTGGCGATCTACCCGGTGCGCTACCCGAACGACCGGGGCAACGCCTACCAGTCGGGAACCGGCCTGGCCGACTCGCCGCAGTCGGCCAAGCACCTGATCTTCCCGAACTTCGACTGCACGCCGTCCGGGGGCGACGTGCTGCCCAACGAGAGCGTCAACCCGCTGCTCGGGAGCCCCGGCTGCTTCGTGGCGACCCCGCCGGCGTTCGCCGGGAACGCGCTGGCCTTCCCCCACGTCAACCCGGGCAACTACGGCCCGTAGGGCGAGGATGGCGGGCGAGGCCGAGGCATCGGGGTCCTTCCACGGGGGCCGGCTGATCGCCCGCCGGCTGGCCGCGGCCGGGGTCGGCCAGGTGTTCACGCTCTCGGGCGGCCACCTGTTCTCGATCTACGACGGGGCCCGGGCGGAGGGGATCGACCTGGTCGACGTCCGCCACGAGACGACGGCGGCGTTCGCGGCCGAGGGCTGGGCGAAGGTGACGCGGACGCCGGGGGTGGCGGCGTTGACCGCGGGTCCGGGGGTGACGAACGGGATCACGGCCCTGGCCGCGGCGCAGCTGAACAACTCGCCGATGGTCGTCCTCGGGGGACGAGCGCCGGCCGCGCGGTGGGGTCAGGGCTCGCTCCAGGAGCTCGACCACCTCCCGCTCGTGCGCCCGGTGACCAAGCTGGCGGCCACGGCCGCGAGCACGGCCGAGATCCCGGGCCTGATCGACGCGGCGCTGGCGGCGGCGCTCGAGCCGCCGTCGGGCCCGGTGTTCGTCGACTTCCCCCTCGACCACGTGTTCATGGAGGCGGTCGAGCCCCCACCGGCGCCGGCGCCGGACCCCGGGCCGCCGGCCGGGCCGGACGGGGAGGCCCTCGAGCGGGCGGCGGGGCTGCTCAGGGGGGCCGAGCGGCCGGTGGTCATGGCCGGGACGAACCTCTACTGGGGCCACGGCGAGGAGGCGCTGGCCCGGCTGGTCGAGGAGCTGCGGATCCCCGTGTTCCTCAACGGCCTCGGGCGGGGCTGCCTGGCCGCCGACCACGAGCTGTTCTTCTCGCGGGCGCGCCGCCAGGCGCTGGGGGCGGCCGACGTGGCGCTGGTCATCGGGGTGCCGATGGACTTCCGGCTGGGCTTCGGGGCGGTGTTCGGCGCCGAGACCGAGATCGTGGTGATCGACCGGACCGAGCAGGTCCGGGCCCACCCGCGCCGGGTGGCGGCCGCGCTCCACGGCCCGCTGGCCGGGACGTTGGCGAAGCTGGCCGGGTGCGGGCCGGGGCGGAGCCATCGGCGGTGGATCGGGGAGCTCCGGGCGGGGGAGACCGCGGCCCGGGAGGGCGAGCGGGCGGAGCTCGAGGACGACCGGGCGCCGCTTCACCCGATGCGGATCTACGGCGAGCTCGGGCGGCTGCTCGAGCGGAACGCGATCGTCGTCGGGGACGGCGGGGACTTCGTCTCCTACGCCGGTCGGCTGATCGAGTCCTACGAGCCGGGATGCTGGCTCGACTCGGGACCGTTCGGCTGCCTGGGCAGCGGACTCGGCTACGCCCTGGCGGCGAAGCTGGCCCGCCCGGAGCGCCAGGTCGTGCTGCTGGTGGGCGACGGGGCCTTCGGCTTCGCCGGGATGGAGCTCGACACGCTGGCCCGGCACGGGGTCGGGGTCGTGGTCGTGGTCGGGAACAACGGGATCTGGGGTCTCGAGAAGCACCCGATGGAGTGGCTGTACGGCTACAGCGTGGCGGCCGATCTGCGCCCGGGCACCCGCTATGACCTGGTGGCCGAGGCGCTCGGCTGCCACGGCGAGCTGGTCGAGCGTCCGGCCGAGCTGCGCCCGGCCCTCGAGCGGGCCTCGGGTCGGGGCGCCCGGCGCTGGTCAACGTGCTGACCGACCCGGCGGTCGCCTACCCGCGGCGGTCGAACCTGGCGTGACCGGTCAGCCGGTCGCGCCGAAGTCCTCGGTGTAGGTCGCGCCGCGTCCGGAGCCGACCCGGGCCGGCATCCCGGTGGCGACGCCGACGCCGGTGTCGCGGTAGGCGGGGCTGAGGATGTTGGCGCGGTGGCCGGGGGAGTGCATCCACAGGCTGACGGCCACGGCCGGGGTGGCCGGGCCACCGGCGGCGGCGATGTTCTCGGCGATGGCGAACGCGCCCCCGGGATGGACGTAGCCGGCCCGGCGGATGCGGGCGAGGGGACCGACGCCGGACGGACTGACGTGGCCGAAGTAGTCGCGGGCGACCATGTCCCGGGAGTGGGCGGCGGCAGCGGCGGCGAGGGCGGCCTCGGGGTGGAGTTGGGGGAGGCCGTGCAGGGTGCGCTGGCGGTTGATCAGGCAGAGCGTCGCGGCGGCGACGCGGTCGAGGTTGCCGGACGCTGGGACGAGGTGGGCGTCGGGGCAGGCGGCGGCGGCTGCGGTGGAGGCGGCGGCAAGGAGGAACTCGGCGAGGAGGGCGAGGGGGGCGAGGCGGGGGAGGAGGCGGGGCACGGCGGCCATCGCCGTTGTCATCGGCGAGGTCGGCCATCGGGTGCGTCAGGCGCGCCCGCAAAGCGGACGGATGATCAGTGGACGGCGGGCCGGTCCAGGGCCGGGGCGGGGCCGAAGCCGGCCCGATCGAGAGCGACGCCGCGGAGGATGTCGTGCTCGGAGGTCTCGAAGCCGGGGAGGCCGAACGCCTCGAGCACCTCGATCAGGATGGCCGCCCCGGCGACGATGGTGGGGGCCCGGTCGGGGTGGAGGCCGCGGACGGAGCGGAGCTCGGCGAGGGGGAGCCCGGCGAGGCGGGCGAGGAGCAGGCGGCAGGTCGTCAGGTCGAGGCGGCAGCCGTGGACGCGGCCCGGGTCGTAGGGCGCAAGGCCCTGGTCGATGGCGGCGAGGGAGGTGGCGGTGCCGGCCACGGCGACGGCCACGGCCCGGCGGGGGAGCCGCCGCTCGACCGGGGGTACGTGTCGCTCGATCAGGGCGCGGACCTCGGTGCGGAGGGCCCGCAGCTGGCCGGCGGTCGGCGGGTCGCCGGGGAGGTGTCGCTCGGTCTGGCGGACGACGCCGGCCTGGAGGGAGACGTGGAAGGCGGCGTGGCGACCGCGCCCGCGGATCAGCTCGGTCGATCCGCCGCCGACGTCGATGACCAGGGTGGAGGCCCGGTGGTCGAGATCGCGGTCGCTGGTGGCGCCGAGGAAGGTGAGCCGGGCCTCCTGGTCGCCGGCGATCAGGCGGGCGTCGAGGTCGTAGCGGTCGGCGACGAGTGCGACGAACTCGGGTCCGTTGACGGCGTCGCGGACGGCGCTGGTCAGGACGGCGGTCGCGAGGCCGGCCCGATCGGCGGCGATCAGGCGGGCGTAGTCGGCGAGGGCGGCGCAGACCCGGTCGATCGCGGCCGGCTTGAGCCGGCCGTCGGTGTCCACCCCCTCGCCGAGGCGGGTCACGCGGGAATGGCGCTGGCGCTCATCGATGCGGCCGTCGGGCCCGACGTCGGCGATCAGCAGCCGGGTCGAGTTGGTGCCGATGTCGACGACGGCCACGCGCAGGGCGCCGTCGGAAGGGGCTTGGGGGGCGGCCATCGACCGCTGATCTTCCCGCCTGGCGTGCGGCGACCCGGTGCTGGCGAAAATCCTGCCGGCCCCTTTCGCTGATCGGGCCCTGGTTGCTACTCTGTGAACAGACGCCGCGGGGTGGAGCAGTCTGGTAGCTCGTCGGGCTCATAACCCGAAGGTCGCGGGTTCGAATTCCGCCCCCGCTAT
>CAWFQO010000010.1:0-18881 GCA_963817865.1 uncultured Solirubrobacterales bacterium
GTCGTCGTCGCCCGAGCCCGGGCGCTGGTCGGAGCTCGAGGGCATCGCCAACCGCGGCGACTTCGACCTCACCGCCCACTCCGAGCACTCGGGCGAGAAGCTCGAGTACTTCGACCAGCCGACCGGCGAGCGCTACGTCCCCCACGTGATCGAGCCGGCCGCCGGAGCCGACCGGGCGACCCTGGCCTTCCTCGTCGACGCCTACGACGAGGAGCAGCTCGACGGCGGCCCGCGCACCGTCCTGCGCCTCCATCCGGCCCTCGCCCCGGTGAAGGTCGCCGTCCTCCCCCTCCTGCGCAAGGACGGCCAGCCCGAGCTCGCCCGCGAGGTGCACGCCCGCCTGCGCCGGCTCATGCAGACCGAGTACGACGACGGCGGGTCGATCGGCAAGCGCTACCGCCGCCACGACGAGATCGGCACGCCCTGGTGCGTCACGATCGACCACCAGAGCCTCGACGACGCGACGGTGACCGTCCGCGAGCGCGACTCGCTCGACCAGGCCCGCCTGGCCATCGACGACCTCGCCGCCGCCCTCTCGGCCCGCCTCGCCGCCCCCTGGCGCACCCCGAAGCTCACATAGGCCAAGGCCCGCAACCGTGGCCGTCGGGCCGCCGCCTCGGCTATCGTGGCCGGGTGGTCGCCCACCCCGGATCCGCCGTCCCGCCCGGCCCGACCGCCACGCGGCCGGCCGCCTCGCGCCGGCCGGGAACGCGTCGATGAAACGCCTGCTCGTGCGCGTCGTCCCCGTGCTCGTGGTCCTTGCCGGCCTCGTCGTCACCCTCAGCATCGCCGGCGCGCTCGGCGGCGGTGGCGGCAGCGGCGCCCCGCGGTCGGCCACCCCCTCGGCCGCCGTCGTGCCCGCCCCGCCGCCGGCCCCGGTGATCACCCAGCCGGTGGCCACCACGCCGGCCCCGGCCGCGCCCGGTTCCGCGCCGGCCGGCAAGGCCGTGACCCCCAAGGCCGCCCCGAAGGCGCCGGCCAAGCCGAAGGCCGCGAGCCCGAAGGCGACCCACCCGGCCCCGGCCCCGGCCGCGGCCCCGGCCCCGGCCCCGGTCCCGGCGGCCCGGCCGCCGGTCGTGACCCCGGTGGCGGTCCCGACCCCGGTCGCCACCCCGGCCCCGACCCAGACGCGGGCGCCGGCGCCGGCGCCGGCCCCGGCCCCGGCGCCGGCGATCACCGCTTCGCAGACCAAGCCGTCGGCGCCGTCCGGTCAGCCGGGCCGGCGATGACCCGGCGCGTCGCCGCGGCCGCGGCGGCGGCCGCCGCCGGTCTCCTCCTCCTCACCCCCGGACCAGGCCTGGCCACGAGCCTCCCCCAGCGGACGTTCGCGGTGATGGCGGACGCCACCGGCGCGAGCACCGACGGAGCGGTCTCGATGGACGGGAGCGCCATCGCCCTGGTCTCGAGCGGGAACGTCTACGTCTCGAGCGTGCTGACCGGCGCGGCCAGCCTGGTCTCCGTCGGCCTCGGCGGTACCCCCGCCAACGGACCGTCCGGGGCACCGGCGATCTCGGGCGACGGGAGCGCCGTCGCCTTCGCCTCGGCGGCCTCCAACCTGACGACCGCCGGGGGGAACGGGACGAACCAGATCTACGTCCGGGGCGCCGCCGCCGGGATCGAGCCGATCAGCGTGGCCGCCGACGGAGGTCTGGCCAACGGCCCGTCCTCCCAGCCGGCGATCTCATCCGACGGCCGCTACGTCGCCTTCGCCTCGACCGCCACCAACCTGGTCGCCGGCGACCGCAACGGGGCGAGCGACATCTTCGTCCGCGACCGCCTGACCCGGACGACGATCCGGGTCAGCGTCGCCCACGGCGGCGTCGAGGCGAACGGTCCGTCGACGACGCCGGCGATCAGCGGCAACGGCCGGGTCGTCAGCTTCGCCTCGTCGGCGACGAACCTCGCCGTCGGCGCGCGGGGCGGCGGGGTGTTCGTCCGGATCCCGTCGACCGACGCGACCGAGCTGGTCAGCGTGTCGACCCGAGGCCAGCCCCAGAACGCCGGGGTGACCAAGCCGTTCACCCAGATCTCCTCGCTCAGCCTCGACGGGCGCCTCGTCGCCTTCGACTCGAACGCGACCAACCTCGTCTCGGGTGAGGATCCCCGACCGCGAACGAACGTCTTCGTCCGCGATCGCCGCCGGCACACCACCAACCTGGTCAGCCAGGACAACGCCGGCTACGAGGGCAACAACGACAGCTTCGCCCCGTTCATCACGCCGAGCGGCCTCTACGTGACCTTCGAGTCGTTCGCCCGCAACCTCGCTCCGGGGGGCGGCCCTCGGGAGAACGTGTTCGTCCGCGACGTCAACCTCCGGACGACCAGCGTGGTCAACGTCACCCAGGCCGGCGGGGCACCGGGCCCGGAGATCGGCGGCGAGCTGCTCGAGCGCCCGACGCTCTCGACCGACGGCTCGGTCGTCACCTTCACCTCGACCGCCGCCCGCCTGACCGGCAACGCGAGCGGCGTGCCCGAGGTCTTCCTCCGCCTGATGACCCCGCCGCGCGGGTTCCTCCGCGGAGCCGTGACGACGGGGCGCCGCCCGCAGGTCAGCGTCGGGGCCGACGACCCGGGGGCGACGTCCTTCGAATGCCGGATCGACCTCCTCCTCCCCTTCGCCTGCCCGCCGGGCCGCCTGCGGTTGCCGCTCCTGAGCGTCGGGCGCCACCAGCTCCAGGTGCGCGCCGGCGGGCCGGGGATGCTCTACGACCCGCTCGGCCTGCGCCTGCCCCTCCGCGTCACCTCCCGCGGATAGGCTGGGCCGATGCGTCGAGCGAGGGCAGCCATGGCCGGGCTCGCGCTGAGCGCCGCCCTGCTCTTCGGCGCCGGGGCGGCGCCGGCGCCGGCCCTGGCCCTGACCGCCACGCCCAAGCCGCCCGGCGCGGCGATCGAGGGCGTCGGGCTGAGCGGGACGGTGGCCACCTTCACCGACGCGGCGATCCTCCTCGTCGGCTGCAACGCCCCCGGCCAGTACACGGCGACCGTCACCTGGGGTGACGGGACCACGTCGGCCGGCACGGTCACCGGGGGGATCGGCCAGCTCATCGGGACCTGCCTCTATGCCGTCGAGGCCACCCACGCCTACGCCGAGGAGGGCACGTTCGGCTACTCGGTGGCGATCACCGGCCCATCGGCGGGCGGCGACACCGGCACCGCGCCGGTGGTCGTCCGCGACGCCCCCCTGAGCGCGTCCGCCGCCGGGTTCACCGCGACCCAGGCGACCCAGGCGGCGGCCACGGTGGCCACGTTCACCGACGCCAATCCGGCGCCCGCGGCCGCCGACTTCCAGGCCACGGTCGCCTGGGGGGACGGAACGACGGCGGCCGGGACGATCGCCCCGGCCCCGGCCATCGCCCCGGCCCCGGGCCCGGCCCCGGGCGGTCGGGCGGGGGCGCGGGCGGGGGCTTCGCCGTCACCGCCAGCCACGTCTACGCCCACGGCGGCGCCTTCACCGTGAGCGTGACGATCAAGGACGCCGGGGGCAGCCAGGCCACGACCACCGCAACCGCGACCGTGGCCACCGGTCCGCCGGGCGGGACCCCGCCCGGATCCACCCCACCCCCGCCGCTGCGCCTCGGCCTCTCCGCGCCGGTGCTCGCCCGGGGCGGGACCGTCGTAGTCGGCGTCCGCTGCCCGGCCGCGGCCAAGCTCTGCCGCGGCCGGCTGAACGTCGCGACGGTCGCCTCCGCCCGCTCGAAGATCCCGGCCCTCCGGGCGCCCCAGGCCCTCGGGAGCACCCTCTTCATCATCCCCGGCGGCCGCCGGGCCGAGCTCAGCGTCCGCCCGAAGCGCGCCGTCGTCGCCCAGCTGCGCCGGGCCGGGTCGGTCGAGGTCGCCGCCTATGCGTCGTCGTTCGATGCGGCCACCGGCCGCAGCCAGGTGGCCAGCCTCACGGCCAAGCTCAAGCTCGGCGGCTGAGCTCGGTCAGCGGCTGGGCGGAGCGGCGCCGGACGTCGTCGGGGTGTAGTCGAACTCCTCCTCGGCGCCGAACAGGAGGTCGAGCACGCGGTTGCGCAGCCCTTCGTTGACGGCGACCGCGACACCGGCGACGAGCAGCAGGGGAACGACCTTGCGCAGCATCTCCATCACCTCGAAATCGACTGGTGGACCATCACGGGCGACTGAATAGCTGTGCTCGGCCGGCGGCTCAGGCCGAGCCGCCGGGGCGCCGGCAGACGGCGACCAGGTCGAGTGCCTCGGCGGCGATCCGGGTCGAGCCGAGGCGGAAGTCGGCCGGGGTGATCCGGGCCGCCCGGGCGTCCTCGGTGGCCCGCTCACGGGTCAGCAGGAGGTCGTAGAGGCGCTGGCGGGCGCGGCGCGGCACGAGGCGGCGCAGACGGAGCGGATCGAGCCCGAGCAGGCGGTCGAGCTTGGCGAGCTGCTCGGCCACGAGCTCGAGGTAGGCGGGCGAGCCGAACAGGCCGTTGATCTCGACGGCGCCGAAGGAGGGCTCGAGCAGCCGGGCGAGCTCGGCCGGTCCGTACTCGACGTAGTGGTAGGGGTCGATGATCTCCTCGGCCCGGGCGAACGTGAACCGGTTCGGGGTCACGAAGACGGCCACGCCGTCGGGCTCGAGCACCCGGACGACCTCGGCGACCACCGGCCGGGCATCGGGGACGTGCTCGATCGAGTGGACCGAGACGACGGCGGCGAAGCTGGCCCCGTCGAAGGGGAGGTCGCGCATGTCGCCGACCACCGTCGGACGCGCCTGACCCGCGAGGGCGCCGGCGTCCCGGTCGAGGCCGACCGTCTCCCGGGGGGCGAGGAGCTCGTAGCTGTGCCCGATGCCGCACCCGAGGTCGAGCACCCGGCCCGGGCCGAGCAGCTCGGCGGCGCACGCGTAGGCCGCGACGTGGCGCTGCCAGGTCGGGTTGAAGCCGCGGCTGGCCGTGGTCACCCGCTCGCCGGTGACCGTCGTCATGGCCGGAACTTGGCCGAGCGCCAGACGCCGCGCCGATGGAGGAGGAGCCGGACCCCGGCCCAGATCGACTTGGCCCCGTAGATCGTGGCCGGGCGCAGCGAGATCGACGAGGCGTCGTCGAAGTAGCGCGTCCGGGCCGGGACCTCGACGATGCGAAACCCGAAGTGGGCGGCCTGCATCAGCATCTCCGTGTCGAAGCTGAAGTCGAGGGCGTTGCGCAGGAAGGGCACGGTCAGGAGGAGCTCGCGCGAGTAGGCCCGGTAGCCGGTGTGGAGCTCGCTCAGGGAGGTGCCCATCATCCGATTCTCGACCGCCGTGAGGAAGCGGTTGGCCACGTACTTGTAGACGGGCATGCCCCCGGCCAGGGCCATCCCCCGTTCGGCCAGGCGCGACCCGAGCACCATGTCGGCCTCGCCGGCGAGGATCGGCGCCACCAGCTCGGGGATCAGCGTCGGCTCGTACTGGCCGTCGGGGTGGAGCATCACGACGACGTCGGCGTCCCGCTGGAGCGCCTCGAGGTAGCAGGTCTTCTGGTTGCCCCCGTAGCCGACGTTGTGGGGATGCCAGGTCGTGTGGAGCGCGAGCCCCCGGGCGACCTCGACGGTCGCGTCGGTCGACTTGTCGTCGACGACGATGACCTCGTCGACCCAGCCGCGGGGGATCGCGGCGAACGTGGCGGCGAGCGTGCGGGCGGCGTTGCGCGCCGGCATCACGACGATCACCTTTCGCTCATCGGTTCGTTCGGCCACGGCGGGCCCCAACATAGTCGAGCCGGCGAGCCCGGTGACCTCCGCCGTCAGGGTCGCGCGCGGGCCGCGCGGCGCCCGGGGGCCGCCACCCGCGGACGGGACGGGGCGAGCCCGTTGACCATGCCCGGCCGGGCCGCCGGCTCGAGCGCCCGGTCGAGCACCTCCCCGATCTCGCCGACGAAGACGAGCTCCATTCGGGTGAGGAGATGCTCGGGCAGCTCGTCCGCGTCGACGGCGTTCAGCGCCGGGGCGATGATCGTGGTCAGCCCGTTGCGCTGGGCGGCCAGGGCCTTCTCCTTGAGGCCGCCGATCGGGAGCACCTGGCCGGTCAGGGTGATCTCCCCGGTCATCGCCACGTCGTCGCGGACCGGGCGCCCGGAGATCAGCGAGACGATCGCCGTGGCGATCGTGATCCCGGCGCTCGGGCCGTCCTTCGGGGTCGCCCCGGCCGGCACGTGGATGTGCAGGTCGTGCTTGGCGAACCAGTCGCTCTCGAGGCCGGGGGCGACCCGGGCGGCGTTGGCGCGCACGTAGGAGAGCGCGGCCTGGGCCGACTCGCGCATCACCTCGCCGAGCTGGCCGGTGATCGTCAGCTCGCCCGCTCCGGGCATCGCCGTCGCCTCGATGAACAGCACGTCGCCCCCGGCCGGGGTCCAGGCGAGCCCGGTGGCGACCCCGGGCTGGGCCGTACGCCGCTTGGCCTCCGAGTGGTAGCGGGCTCGGCCGAGGAGGTCGCGGGCCGCCTTCTCGGAGATCGAGACCCGCCGGGGGGCGGTCCCCTCGGCGACCTGGCGGGCGACCTTCCGGGCCAGGGTCCCGATCTCGCGCTCGAGCGCGCGGACGCCGGCCTCGCGCGTGTAGTCGGAGATCACCGCCCGGAGGGCGGCGTCGGAGATCTGGAGACGGGAGCGCGTCAGGCCGTTGCGCTCGATCTGGCGAGGGACGAGGTAGCGCTTGGCGATCTGGAGCTTCTCGGCCTCGGTGTAGCCGCTCAACTGGATCACCTCCATCCGGTCGAGCAGGGGGCCGGGGACGGTGTCGAGGCTGTTGGCCGTGGTGATGAACATCACGTCGGCGAGCGAGAAGGGAACGTCGAGGTAGTGGTCGCGGAAGCTGTCGTTCTGCTCGGGGTCGAGCACCTCGAGCATGGCGCTCGCCGGGTCCCCGGAGAACGCCGAGCCGCCGAGCTTGTCGATCTCGTCGATCATGAACAGCGGGTTCTTCGAGCCGGCGTCGCGCAGGGCGCGGATGATCGTCCCGGGCATCGCCCCGATGTACGTCCGCCGGTGGCCGCGGATCTCCGCCTCGTCCCGGACCCCGCCGGCGCTGATCCGCTGGAACTCGCGCCCGAGCGCCCGGGCGATCGAGCGTCCGAGCGAGGTCTTACCGACCCCGGGCGGGCCGAGGAAGCAGATGATCGACCCGCGGGCGTCGGGCTTGAGCTTGCGGACGGCGAGGAACTCGACGATCCGCTCCTTGACGCGGTCGATGTCGTAGTGATCCTCGTCGAGCACGGCCCGGGCGTGGACGAGGTCGAGGTTGTCGACCGTTGACCGGCCCCAGGGGAGCGAGGCGATCCACTCGAGGTAGCTGCGGATCACGCCGTGCTCGGCGGCCACCGGGGGCAGCCGGGTGAGCCGGCCGAGCTCGCGGTCGACCTGGCGGCGGACGTCGGCCGGCAGCTCGATCGCGTCGAGCTGCTCGCGCAGCTCGCGCACCTCGACCTCGGTCTCGTCCTCCTCGCCGAGCTCCTCCTGGATCGCCTTCAGCTGCTGGCGCAGGAAGTACTCCCGCTGGGAGGCGCCGAGCTCCGACTGGACCTGGGACTGGATCTGCGATCCGATCGAGATCACCTCGAGCTCGCGGGCCAGGATCTCCGAGAGACGCCGCAGCCGCTTGGCCACGTCGACCTCGACGAGGAGGGCCTGCTTCTCCTCGGTCTTGAGGCGCAGCGACCCGGCGATCAGATGGCTGAGCGCGCTCGGATCGTCGACGTTGGCGATCGCGATCTGGAGCTCCTCGGGCAGGTAGGGCACCCCTTCGACGATCGACGAGAAGGTCGACTGGACGTTGCGGGTCAGCGCGAGCAGGGCCGGCGTCTCCTCGACGACGTCCGGGGCGGCCTCGATCTCGGCCACGAGGTAGGGGTCGCGGCTGACCCAGTCGGTCAGGCGCACGCGCTGGGCGCCCTGGACGAGGATCCGCAGGGTCCCGTCGGGGACCTTGAGCATCCGGGCGACGACCCCGGCCACGCCGACGTCGTAGAGATCCTCCGGGCCGGGCTCCTCGAGCTCGGGGTTGCGGCTGGCCACCATCACGAGCATGCGGTTGCCGCCGAGGACGTCGTTGATCAGGCTGATCGAGCGATCCTGGGCGACGGCGAGCGGGGTCAGCGTGTCCGGATAGGTGACGGTGTCGCGGAGGGGGAGGACCGGGAGCTGCGCCGGGAGCGGACGCTCGCCGCCGATCTCGATCTCGCGCGAGCCCTCGGTCGAGGAGGCGACCTCGATCACGGCTCGTCCTCCTCGGGCGGCGTCGCCGGGCGGGTGGCGATCTCGATCGCCACGCTGCGCAGGCGGGGCTCCGGCCGCCGGAGGGGGAGCTCGACCCGAAGGATTCCGTCCTCATAGCTCGCCTGGATCGCCTCGACGACGACGTCCGCCCCGAGGCCGATCACCCGCCGGAAGGGGCCGTGCTCGATCTCTACCTGCTGGTAGACGAGCCCCTCGGCCGGGGCCGGACGGCGGTGGCCGGCGATGACGAGCTCACGCCCCTGTACCTCGAGGTCGAGATCCTCGAGGCGGATCCCGGCGAGCGAGGCGGTGACGATCGCCCGGGGCGGATCCTCGGAGTAGGAGACATCGATCGCCGGCGAGAAGCCGACGCGGCGGCGGTGGGCGAGCGGGCGGTCGAAGACGTCTCCGAACAGCTCGTCGATCTCGCGTCGCATCCGCTCGAAGTTGGCGAACAGGTCGCGCTCGGAAGCCATACCGGGGACTTTAGTGGGGAATGCCGGGACCTACGAAGGGCGGGGCGCCCGGTCGCCGTGCGATCGAACGCGAGGCCCGACGCTCAGCGACCGTGCCAGCCCAGGAGAGAGGGTCGGGCCGGCTGGCGCCCCTGTGCCGGGGCGGCGGGGGGAGCCACCCCCGGCTGACACCGATTATACGGACGTCGACGCCCGGCGCGCCAGCGACCGTCACAGTGGGCGCCGGTCAGGCGTGCTTTGCCTTCTTGCGCCGCTTGTGAGCCTTGTGGGTGCTGTGAGCCTTGTGAGCCAGGCCGGCGCTCTTGGCCGTCGAGACCTGCCGCGCGACCGGCGCTGCGGCGGGGGAGCCGTCGGGCGTGCCGGTGCACTCGGCGATCGGGGCGATGTAGATCGGGTACATGACCGAGCTCTGGTCGGTCACGTGCTGCTGGCCGACGAGATGCCCGATCTCGTGGACCATGACCGTGCAGAACATCGGCCAGTCGAACGCCTGGTCCTGGTTGAGGGTGATCGCGCAGCGGCTGTTCTGGCTCGCGTTGCCGTAGGCCGAGACCGGGTTCCACCAGTTGGAGGAGGCGTTGATCGACGGGTCGAGCGACGCCCAGCTGACGCTGACGACGCCGGCGCAGGGCGAGGTTCCCCAGTATTTGACGGCGATCAGCTCGGCGTGGATCATCGGCGGGGAATCGACGGCGAACTGGGTCAGGTCGTTGGCCGTCGAGGCGGCGGTGGTGGCGGCGCTGCTGGCGGCGGAGTGGGCGGCGCTGCCGGGGCTCGGGGCGAGCGCGGCGGTGCCGGTGAGAAGCGCGGCGGCAACGGCGAGGGTCCCCACCACACGCTGGACGCGGCGGGCCCGAGAGGAGTGGCGGTTGGCAGGCATGCCCCCCGAATCGGCACCCGGCCCCGGCCATCAAGTTTTCTAGGCGAAACATCGAACAGATGTCCAGACGCGTCCAACAAGCGTCCGGTTGGCGGACCTTCCGGCCGACCCCGGCCTAGCCTCCCGACCAGGGACCAGGGGCCAGGGGCCAGGGACCAGGGACCACGGGACCTCGGGAGCCCGGGGGCCGGATCGGTCCGGGTCAGGCGTGGAGGGCGGCCTGCTCCTGCGCGGTCGGGAACGCCCAGGCGGCCCGGGTCCGGCGTTCCGCCCGGAAGACGAAGCGGAGCTGCTGCGGCGGGCGCAGCCCGTCCGGGTGGTTGGGCCGGAACGTCGGGCACGCCTCCGGCTCGGTCAGGGCGCACAGCAGGTTGCACCTGAAGTAGCACTCCTCGCACGTCGGCTTCTCGACCTGTCCTCTTGCCACCCTGCTCCTCACGATTCGCCTCGACCGCTGCGCATCAAAGCAGTGGGCCGCGCCGGGCACAACCGGCCTCCCCGCAAAACCCGGGGAATTGATCTGCGGCCTCCCGCACCGTGCGCGCGGCCGGCGTCAGGCGAACTGCCGATCGGCCCGGTCGGCGATGTGGCGGGCGATCGCGAGGGCCGACGTCGCCCCCGGCGAGGGGGCGTTGCGGACGTGCAGGGCGCGGCCGGTCACCGAGAAGGCGAAGTCGTCGACGAGCCGCCCGTCGCGCCCGACCGCCTGGGCACGGACGCCGGCGAAGGCGGGCACGGCGTCCTCGGGGACCAGGCCGGGGACGAGGCGGGCGGCCGCCCGGACGACGGCGCCCGGGGCGACGGCGTGGTGGAGCTCGACGAGGCCGGCCGGCCAGTGGGCGAGGAGAAGTCGCCAGGTGCCCGGCCACGCGGCCACCCGGACCGGGCCGGAGAGCGGGTGGCCGTCGCCGGCGGGCGCGAGCCGGGCGGTCGGCCCGATCAGAACCTCGCCGCGGACGTCGCGGGTCAGGTGGACCCCGAGGAAGGGCAGCCGGGGATCGGGCACCGGGTAGACGAGCGCCCGGACGAGCTCACGCCGCTCGGGCCGCAGGCGCAGGTAGGCGCCGCGGAAGGGGACGATCCGCGGGTCGGCTCCGGCGCCGGCGGCGAGGGCGAGGCGGTCGGCCGCGAGGCCGGCGCAGAAGACGGCGGCGCCGGCCTCGAGCGTCCCGCCGGCGTGGTCGAGGCGGATGACCCGCCCGGCGGCGCGGACCCGGCGCACGGCGCAGCCGGTGGCGAGGACGCCGCCGGCGTCGCCCAGGTCGCCGGCGAGGGCGCGGGCCACGGCGGCGAAGTCGACGACCCCGGTGGCCGGCGAGTGGAGGGCGGCCAGCCCCCGGGCGTGGGGCTCGACCTCGCGCAGCGCGTGGGCGTCGAGGCGGCGCAGGCCGGGGACGCGGTTGGCGGCGCCCCGCCGCTCGAGCTCGTCGAGGCCGGCGAGCTCGGCCGGTGAGGTGGCGACGATCAGCTTTCCGCAGCGCCGGTGGGGGATCCCGTGGGTCGCGCAGAGCTCGTAGAGCTCGCGGGCGCCCTCGAGGCACAGGCGGGCCTTCAGCGACCCGGGGGCGTAGTAGATGCCGGCATGGATGACCCCCGAGTTGTGGCCGGTCTGCCCGGCGGCCGGAGCGTCCTCGCGCTCGAGAACGCAGACCGTGCGTCCCGGGTGGCGGCGGGCGAGCTCGCGGGCCACGGCCAGGCCGAGGATGCCGCCGCCGACGACGGCCAGGTCGCACCGCTCGGGCGGGTCGGGCACGGCCGGAGGTTAGCCTGAGCAGGGATGCGGATCCTCGTCACCGGCGTGAGCGGCTTCGTCGGGGCGGTGCTCGCGCGACGCCTGGCCACGGACGGGCACGAGCTCCACGGGCTGAGCCGCGACCCAGGGCGGGTCGACCCGGCGCTCGGCCTGACCGTCCACCGGGGGGACGCGACCACGGGGGCGGGCCTGGCCGGGGCGCTCGCCGGAGCCGAGGTCGCCTACTACCTGATCCACTCGATGGAGCCGGCCGCGGCCGGCGCGTTCGCCGCGCGGGAGCGCGAGGCGGCCGAGCGCTTCGGGGCGGCGGCGGCGGCGGCCGGGGTGCGGCGGATCGTCTACCTGGGCGGCCTCGTGCCGGCGAGCGGTCCGGTCTCCGCCCACCTGCGCAGCCGGCGGGCGGTCGAGGGCGCGCTGCGCGACGCGGTCCCCGACTCGGTGGCGCTGCGGGCGTCGATCGTCGTCGGGGCGCGGTCGCGATCGTTCCGCTTCCTCGTGCGCCTCGTCGAGCGCCTGCCCGTGCTCGCCCTCCCGGCCTGGCGCGGGCACCGGACGCAGCCGATCGACGAGCGCGACGTGGTCGAGTACCTGACCCGGGCGGCGACCGGCCGGGTCGCCGGGCGGACGCTCGACATCGGCGGCCCCGACACCCTGACCTACGAGGCGATGATCGAGCGGGTGGCCGAGCTGATGCTCGTGGGCCGCCCGGCGCTCCGCCTGCGCCGGTCGCTGACCCCGATCGCCAGCGTCCTGGCCGCCCGCATCGCCGGCGAGGAGCTCGCCCTCGCCGGTCCCTTGATGGAGAGCCTCGAGACCGATCTCCTGGCCGACGACCGCGAGGCCCGCCGCCTCCTCGGCGTCCGCCTCCACGGCTACGACGCGGCCGTCGAGCGGGCTCTGCGCGAATGGGAGCGCCACGAGCCGCTGCGCGCCCGCTGAGCCCGGCGGGCGACGGGGCGCCGAGGCGATTGCATTAGCGTGGGGCCGACGATGACCGCCGTCCAGGCCGACACACTGATCAGGGCCGCGCCGGAGACGGTCTGGGCGACGGTGATGGACCCGCGCCGCCTGGCCGACTGGGTGACGATTCACTGCGAGGTGACCGACGTCTCGACTGGCAAGCCCCGGGTCGGGTACGGGATGACCCAGACCATTCACCTCCGCGGCGCCCGCTTCAAGGTGTCCTGGAAGCTCACGGCCTGCGAGCCGGGCCGGCGGGCGGTCTGGGAGGGACAGGGTCCGGCGCGGTCGCGGGCGTGGATCGAGTACCGGCTCACCCCGGAGGGCGGGGGGACGCGGTTCGAGTACAGCAACGAGTTCCGGGCGCCGCTCGGACCACTCGGGGCCGTGGCCGGTCGGGCCCTGGTCGGCGGGATCTCCGAGCGCGAGGCTAATCGTTCGCTAACGCAGCTGAAAGCCCTCCTCGAGGACCGGTCAGGATAGGGTCCGCGGATGCGACGCCTCGGCCCCATCCTCATCGCCCTGCTCGCGGCCGGGCTCTGCCTGGCGGCCGTGGCCTCGGCGGCGACCAGATCGACCGAGACCTACGCCCAGCTCCTGGGACAGATCGATTCGGGTTCGGTCACGACCGCGGTCATCAACCGCGTCGCCCACGACGTCAAGGTCACGCTCAAGGACGCCACCACCGGTCATGTCGTCTACCCGCCACACGACGAGCACCAACTCGTCGCCCGCCTGAAGGCTCACGGATCGCAGGTGAAGTACACCCGGCGCAAGAAGGCCGCCACCCATCACATCCTCCGCTACATCGGCGGCGGAATCGTAATCGTGATAATCGCCGCCGGTGGCGGTATGTTTCTGTACACACGGCGTCGCGAGGGTGGCGCCGGCTCCTAGGCATCTCCGGCGCCCGCGGGCCCGGGGACCGGATTCGGAGCACGAGGCCCGCCGGCCCCCGCGGCCATCGGGTTCATGCCAGAGACGAGGAGAACCGGGTGAGCGACTTTCTGGAACAGAAGCGCAGGGAGATCACCGAGCGCATGCGTGAGCTCGAGCCCCTGATCGAGGAGTACCGCCAGCTCGAGGCGGCGGCCGGCGCCCTGGCCGGCGTCGTCCCGGCCGCGGCAGCCAAGCCCCGGGCGACGGCGACGCGGCGCCCGGGTCCGGCGCGTTCGCGGGGCGCGGCCGGCGCGGCCGTCACCGACGGGACCGGGCGACGGCGGGGACGCCCGCGCGGGAGCGGTACGCGCGCCCGGCAGGCGCTCGAGCTCGTCGGCTCACGCCCGGGCATCACGATCCCCGAGATGGCCGCCGAGATGGGGATCAAGCAGAACTATCTCTACCGTGTGCTCCCGACCCTCGAGAAGGAGGGCAAGGTCGTCAAGCGCGAGCGGGGCTGGCACGCCGCCGAGGCCGCCGGGACCGCTGAGACCGCCGGGGCCGGCGGGGCCGGCGAGGCCGGCGAGGCGGTGGCCTAGCCGGCCTCGCGCGTCCGAGAGTCCCGGGGGAGGCTCTCGGACGAGGCACGGGGCTGGAGCGGGCGGCTAGAGGAGGCCGAGGTCGACCACGGCCGTCCGCTCGTCGAGGAGCTCGGCGGCGGAGCGGTCGATGCGTGCCCGGGAGAAGTCGTCGAGCTCGAGGCCGTCGACGACGGTGAACGTCCCGTCGGCGCAGGTCACCGGCACACCGGCGAGGACGCCCTCGGGCAGGCCGTAGTGCGTCCCGTCGGACGCTACGGCCATCGAGACCCAGTCGCCGGCCGGGGTCCCGTGCATCCAGTCGTGGACGTGGTCGATCGCCGCGTTGGCCGCCGACGCGGCGCTCGAGGCACCGCGGGCGGCGATGATCGCGGCGCCGCGTTTTTGGACGGTGGGGATGAAGTCGCTCTCCAGCCATTCCTGGTCGTCGATCACTCCGGCGGCGTCGGCGCCGTCGATCTTGGCGTGAAATATGTCCGGGTACTGAGTCGCCGAGTGGTTACCCCAGACGGTCATATTTGTGACGGCGGCTACCCCGGTGCCGGCCTTGGCCGCAAGCTGCGCCCGAGCCCGGTTGTGATCGAGGCGCATCATTGCCGAGAACCGGTCCGGCGGGATGTCGGGGGCGTTCGACATGGTGATGAGGGCGTTGGTGTTGGCCGGATTGCCGACCACCAGGACCCGCACATCGTCGGCGGCGTGAGCGTTCAGGGCGGCCCCCTGGGGCTTGAAGATGCCGCCGTTGGCCTCGAGCAGGTCACTGCGCTCCATCCCCGGGCCCCGGGGGCGGGCGCCGACGAGGATGGCGATGTTGGCGCCGTCGAAGGCCCGGTCCGGGTCGTCGGTGATGTCGACGCCGGCGAGCAGGGGGAAGGCGCAGTCGTCGAGCTCCATCGCCGTGCCCTCGGTGGCCTTGAGCGCGGCCGTCACCTCGAGCAGTCGGAGCTCGACCGGGGTGTCCGGCCCGAGCATCGCCCCGCTGGCGATGCGGAAGAGCAGCGCGTATCCGATCTGCCCGGCGGCGCCGGTCACCGCCACGCGGACGGGCTTACCAGCTTCGCTGTTCATGCGTTGTTCATCTCCTCGATGACGGCGTCGGCGAACTGGGAGGTGCCGACGGCGGTTGGGTCGTCTCGGTGGGGCTTGAGGTCGTAGGTGACTTTCTCGCCCTTGCGGATCACGGCGGCCAGGGCCTGCTCGAGGCGCTCGGCGGCGCCCCGCTCGCCGAGGTGCTCGAGCATGTAGACGCCGGAGAGCATCAGCGCGGTCGGGTTGACCCGGTTGAGGCCCTTGTACTTCGGGGCCGACCCGTGGGTGGCCTCGAAGACGGCGGCGTGGGTGCCGATGTTCGCCCCCCCGGCGAAGCCGAGCCCGCCGATCATGCCGGCGGCGAGATCGGAGACGATGTCGCCGTAGAGGTTCGGGAGGACGAGCACGTCGTACTCCTCCGGGCGGGAGACGAGCTGGTTGCAGAGGTTGTCGACGATCCGGTCCTCGAACTCGATCTCCGGGTGGCGCTCGGCGACCTGGCGGGCGACGGCGAGGAACAACCCGTCGGAGAACTTCATGATGTTCGCCTTGTGGACGGCCGTGACCTTGCGGCGGCCGTGCTCGGCGGCGTAGGCGAAGGCGGCCTCGACGATCCGCTCGGATCCGAAGATCGAGATCGGCTTGATCGAGATCCCGGCGTCCTCGCGGACGGTGGCCCCGAGCTCGGCCAGGGCGGCCCGGAGCTGGGCGTTCTCGGCCGTCCCCTGCTCGAACTCGATCCCGGCGTAGAGATCCTCGGTGTTCTCCCGGACGACGACGACGTCGGTCTCGGGGAACCGCGTCCGGACGCCGGCGTAGGCCTTGCACGGGCGGATGCAGGCGTAGAGGTCGAGCTCCTTGCGCAGGAGCACGTTGACCGAGCGGAAGCCCGAGCCGACCGGGGTCGTCGTCGGCCCCTTGATCCCGACCTTGGTCCGCCGCAGCGAGGCGAGGGTCGCGTCGGGAAACGGGTTGCCGGTCTCCTCGAAGGCGTCGATCCCGGCCTGGTGGACGTCCCAGGCGAACTCGACGCCGGTGGCCTCGAGCACCCGCCGGGTCGCCTCCGCCAACTCGGGTCCGGTTCCGTCTCCGGGAATGAACGTCACTTCGTGGGCCACGCTTCTCCTTCGCCGGTGTCCGCGGCGATGCTAGCCCTAAGTGGTCGCGGTCGCAGTCACGGGCCGTCATCTCGGCGGCGAGGGGCGAGCTAGGCTCCGTCGCATGGGTCCTCGCCGCCGGCAGCTCGCGTGAGCGTGCCGTCGACCGGCGCGCCGGGCGTCGACTTCAACCAGGCGCCGCCGCTCGAGGATCTCGACATGTTCTCGACCAACCGCCCGCTGGTCGAGGCGACCGAGCGGGCGGGGGCCGGCTGGGTGCTCGAGCGGGCGGCCCGGCTCGGGCGCCTGGTGGGGGGCGAGCCGCTGAGCTGGGGCTTCCAGGCCAACGCGAACCCGCCGCGCCTGGAGACCCACGACCGCTACGGGAACCGGATCGACGAGGTCGAGTTCCACCCGGCCTGGCACGAGCTGATGCG
Organism: uncultured Solirubrobacterales bacterium; assembly: GCA_963817865.1. Taxonomy (GTDB): domain Bacteria; phylum Actinomycetota; class Thermoleophilia; order Solirubrobacterales; family Solirubrobacteraceae; genus Palsa-513. The sequence goes on from CAWFQO010000010.1 coordinate 16,294, forward strand.
CCTCGGGGTGACCCACGAGCTCCACGCGCTGCCCTGGCGGACGAAGGCCCCGGCCGCCCACAGCGCGCGGGCCGCCCTGTACATGACGGCGATCCAGGCGGAGGCCGGGTTCGGCTGCCCGATCACCATGACCTACGCCGCGGTCCCCGCGCTGCGCGCCCAACCCGACCTGGCCGCCGTGTGGGAGCCGCTCCTGACCTCCACCTCGTATGACCCGCGGCTCGTCTGCGCGGCCGAGAAGGGGTCGGCGATCTGCGGGATGGCGATGACCGAGCGCCAGGGCGGGTCGGACGTCCGGGCGACCACGACGGCGGCCCGGCCCCTGGCCGGCGAGGGCGAGTACGAGCTGACCGGGCAGAAGTGGTTCTGCTCGGCGCCGATGTCGGACGTGTTCCTCGTGCTCGCCCAGACGGGCGACGGCCTCTCGTGCTTCCTGCTCCCCCGGATCCTCCCCGACGGGACGCGCAACCGCTTCCACCTCCAGCGGCTGAAGGACAAGCTCGGCAACCGGTCGAACGCGTCGTCGGAGGTCGAGCTCGACCGGGCGTGGGCCCGGCTGGTGGGGCCGTCGGGCCGGGGGGTGGCGACGATCATCGAGATGGTCGCCCACACCCGCCTCGACTGCGCGATCGGCGCGGCCGGGGGGATGCGCTGGGCCCTGGCCCAGGCGCTCCACCACGCGACCCACCGGTCGGCGTTCGGCCGCCGGCTGGTCGAGGCCCCGCTGATGCGCAACGTGCTCGCCGACCTGGCGCTCGAGTCGGAGGCGGCCACGGCGCTGGCCATGCGCGTGGCCGCGGCCTACGACGAGGACTCGGACCTGCGCCGGCTGGCCACGGCGGTCGGGAAGTACTGGCTGTGCAAGCGGGTCCCGGCCCACGCGGCGGAGGCGCTCGAGTGCCTGGGCGGCAACGGCTACGTCGAGGCGTCGGGGATGCCGCGGCTCTACCGGGAGGCGCCGCTCGCCTCGATCTGGGAAGGATCGGGGAACGTGATCTGCCTCGACGTCCTCCGGGCGATCGCCCGCCGGCCGGAGGGGCTCGAGCTCTACCTGGGCGAGCTCGACGCGGCGCGGGGCGCGGATCGGCGCCTGGACGGCTTCGTAGCGGGCCTGCGGCGGGAGTTGGCCGATCCCTTGGAGCAGGAATCTCGGGCCCGGCGGATCGTCGAGTCGATGGCGCTCGGGCTCTCGGCCGCGCTTCTGCACCGCCACGCCCCGGCGGCCGTGGCCGACGCCTTCTGCGCGGCCCGGCTCGGGGGCGAGGGGGGCCACGAGTACGGGACGCTCCCGGCCGGGACCGACTTCGAGGCGATCATCGAGCGCCACCGGCCGATCCCGGGGTAGCCGCGCCGCCGAGGTGCCACCATTAGCGGATGCGCCGCACTGGGAGCTTCCAGCTGGCGCGGATCTTCGGCATCCGCATCGGAGTCAGCACGAGCTGGTTCCTCGTGCTGTTCTTCTTCATCTACGTCCTCTCCGGCTACTTCCGGGACATCCTCGGGTCCGACACCCAGGGTTATGTGGTGGCGGTGGCGAGCGCGCTCCTCTTCTTCGCCTCGCTCGTCCTCCACGAGCTCGGCCACGCGGTCGTCGCCCGGCGCCTCGGCCTCGAGATCCGAGGCGTCGACCTGTGGTTCTTCGGGGGCCTGGCCAAGGTCCGGGGGGAGACGCGCTCGCCGGCGGCCGAGTTCCTGATCGCTGCGGCCGGCCCGCTGGTCACGCTGGTCGTCGTCGCCGCGGCGAGCGCCGTCGGCATCGCCCTCTCGAGCGCGCAGCACTTCTGGGATCTCGTCGTCCTGCGGACGGGCGTCCACGCCACGGCCGGGCTCGTCCTCCTCAGCTGGCTGGCCACGATCAACGCGCTCGTGCTCGTGTTCAACCTGATCCCGGCCCTCCCCCTCGACGGCGGCCGCCTCGCCCTGGCCGTCGCCTGGCGGGCCACCGGCGACCGGGGCCGGGGGACGCGGGCAGCGGCCCAGGCCGGTCGGGGGTTCGCCATGCTCCTCGGGGCGCTCGGGCTGGCGATCCTGGCGAGCGGGTACGTCTCGAGCGGAATCTGGGCGATGATCGTCGCCCTCTTCCTCTACCAGGCGGCCCGGGGGGCGATCGTCCAGAGCGCGCTGTCGGACCGGATCCGGGCGCTCACCGTCGCCGACGTCATGGACCGCCACCCGGTGACCATCCCGGCCGAGACGTCCTTGCTCGACGCCCAGGAGGAGTTCTTCCTCCGCTACCGCTGGCCGTGGTTCGCCGTCGTCGCCGACGGCGGCCAGTACATCGGGCTGCTCCGGGCCGAGCGGCTCGACGCCGAGATCCGCGACGGGCGGCCGGCGCTGACCGCGGCCGAGGCCAGCGACGACGAGCTCCCCTGGCGAATCGGCGTCACCGATTCGCTCGAGTCGCTGCTCGGCTCCGAGGGACTGCGCCGGCTCGGCGCCGTCGTCGCCCTCGAGGCCGACGGGCGGCTCGCGGGAGTGGTGACCCTGGCCCAGGTGCAGCGGGCGCTGGCTCCGGCAACGGGCGTATAGAGTCCCGGCCAGGTCGCGCCCTCACCCGCGCCGGCGGGCCCCCCTCCCCCGAGTCCTCG
>CAWFQO010000011.1:0-123435 GCA_963817865.1 uncultured Solirubrobacterales bacterium
CCCGGGTTGGCCGGCGATCAGCAGCCGACGGGCTCGAAGCCGCACAGATCGTGGCCGAGCCGGAGCTGCCGCTGATTCTCGCGGTCGATGATGACGCGGACATCCTCGCCATCGTCGTATACCGTCTCGAGCATTCGGGTTATCGCGTGATCACGGCGGGTGACGGTGAGGAGGCCCTGCACCTCGCGCGGGCGGAACGGCCGGTGCTCGCGGTGGTCGACGTGATCATGCCCAGTCTTGACGGCTACGAGCTCACGCGCTTGCTGCGAAGTCACGACGAGACGCGGGAGATGTCCATCATCCTGTTGACGGCGTGCGTGCAGCCGCAGGACGTCGACCGCGCTGTGCAAGCCGGGGCGGACGACTACCTGCGCAAACCGTTCAGCCCGCGCGAGCTGCTGTCGCGGGTCCATGCCGCCCTGGGAGCGCGGGGCGGCCCGACGGGTCGCTGAGATACTGCGGATCGGTCAACGACGCAATGGGAGCTTCTCTGGAGCCACAACGGTTGGGGGTCGACACGTCCGGTGATAACGAGTCGCGGCGCCTGGCCGCCCTGCGTCGATACGACATCCTTGATACGCCCCCGGACGGGGCCTTCGATCGCGTCACCGCAGTGGCCGCGCGGGTGTTCGCGGTCCCGATCGCGATCGTCAGCCTGGTCGACGAGGATCGGATCTGGTTCAAGTCCCATCATGGGCTTGAGGGTGACCAGGTCCCGCGTGACGCTGGGCTCTGCGCCTCGGCGATCCTGGCAGACGACGTATACGCGGTAACCGACGCCGGGATGGACGTCCGCACCCTCGCCAATCCTTTGGTGGCAGGAGAGCTCGGTCTGCGGTTCTATGCCGCGGCTCCGTTGCGCACCGAGGACGGCTACCGGCTGGGCACGGTGTGCGTCATAGACCGCGTTCCGCGTGAGGTGACCGGCGATGAGATGGCGCTGCTCGAGGATCTCGCGGCGATTGTCATGGGGGAGATGGAATTGCGCCGCTCAGCGCAGGAGGCCGTTCGGAACGAGCGGCTGCGCAGGCGGGAGCGGCACGAGGCCGTTCAGAGCGAGCGGCTGCTCAAGCGCGAACAGGTGGAGCTGACCAGCGAGAACGAGCAGCTGCGTGAGGTCGACGCGCTGAAGGACCAGTTCGTATCGGTCGTGTCGCACGAGCTGCGCACGCCTTTGACGGCGATCCGCGGCTACCTGGAGATCGTGCTCGGCGAAGAACCGGGCGCTCTAAACCAGGAGCAGCGGCGCTATCTGAAGATCATCGACTTCAGCTCCGAGCAGCTGCTGCGCGTGGTCGATGACCTGCTTTTGATCGGCAAGGTCGGGGCGGGTCATCTCGAGCTCGAGATCGGCGAGGTGGATCTCGCCCTGATGTTGGAGGCATGCATCGTGGCCGCACTGCCCGCGGCGAACGCCAAGGGGATCGGCCTGCGGCTGGCGGTCGCACCGGTCGCGCCGATCGAGGGCGACCGCGGACGCCTCGCGCAGGCGGTCGGGAACATCATGGCGAACGCGATCAAGTTCACCAAAGACGGCCACGTCGACGTCCGCCTGGATGTTGAGGCCGACCGGGTCGTGATCGAGATCATCGACACCGGCGTCGGAGTTCCCGCCAGCGAGATCGGCCACCTCTTCGTGCCGTTCTTTCGCGCTTCGACCGCCACCCGCCAGGCCATCCCAGGCACCGGACTCGGGCTGAGCATCGCCAAGGAGATCATCGACGCCCACGGCGGAGATGTCTCCGTGGAGAGCACCGTCGGCAGCGGCATGTCGGTCCGCGTCGAACTGCCCCGCACCGCACGATGAGCAAGCCGACAAATGCCGCGCCGATTGGGCCCGGGCCGCGACTGGTGCTGCCGGTCTCCCGCGGCGCCGGGTTCTCGGGTGTGGGACGGCCCGACGCCGAGCCGCTGAAGACGGTCCACCGCCCGGTGGTTGGGGGGCGGGCGTGGCTGGTCTACCTGGCCGGCGGATCGCTTGGAGTGGTCGCCTACGCGTCCTCGCCGGCGCTGGGGGTGAAGACGGCGCTGGCGCTGACGCTGACCGGATCGGGGCTCGCAGCGGCCGCGATCGGGATGCGTCGGGGGCGGCCGCGTCCGATCCTCGGGTGGACGCTTCTCACGTTGGCCGTCGCGGTGTGGTTCGCGGGTTGGATCTTCTGGCAGGGCTACATCGCCGCGCATGGTGGAGCATCGCCGCCGCTGGCGTCGTGGCGCAATCTGATCTTTCTCGCCGTCTATCCGGTTCTTGTCGGCGCGCTTCTGCGTTTGCTCTGGCGGCGCGAGCGCGACGTCGGGGTCTTTGTGGATGTGGCGATCATCGCTTCCGCCCTGGCTACGGTCGCGTGGATCGCGCTGTCCGCGAGCTATCTCGGCGAGAGCGGCAGGGTCGCGGACGGCGTTCGTGCCGCGCAGACCGCGTTTGCGTTTGGGGATGTGGTGTTGCTCGCCGGGTTGCTGCGTCTGCTTGTCTCGCCGGGGAAGCGGACGCCCGCCTACCGCCTGCTGCTTGCCGGTGGTTTTTGCTACCTGGCCTCCGACGTGGCCTGGAACTGGGCGGCTTTCAGCGGCAGCGTGCTGGGCGCGTGGACCGAGTCGGGTTGGCTGCTCTTCCCCGTCACCGTGGGCGCGGCAGCGCTGCATCCCTCCATGAGCTCGCTCTTCGGGGTTCGAGCAGAGACGTGTACAGCGATGCAGTTCCACCGCTTGGCCCTGCTCGGCCTGGCGACCGTGATCGCGCCGGCCATCCTGGCAGCCCAGTCGCTCACCGATCGACGCAGCACCGATGCGCTGTTCATCGTCCTCGCGGCCGGTGCCTTGGGGCTTCTGGTCATCCTGCGGCTCGTGCTCGCTCTGCGCGAGCAGCAGATCCTGATAGCGCATGCGGAGATCCAGAACCACCGGCTGCTCGAGGTCGACCGGGTCAAGGACGACTTCGTGGCCTCGGTCTCCCACGAGCTGCGCACGCCGCTCACCTCGATCCGCGGCTATCTGGAGCTCATCCGAGAAGGCGCCAACGGCCTGACCAGTGAGCAGCAGGGTTTCCTCACGATCGTTGACCGCAACGCGGATCGCCTGCTACGCGTGGTCGACGACCTCCTCTTGGTCGCCGAGGTCCACGCGGGCGTGCTCGAGCTCGAGTTCGAGGACGTCGACGTCGGCGAACTGGTCGGTCACGCGGTTGACGTGGCGCGGCCGCAAGCTGCCGCCAAGGGACTCGAACTGGGAGTGGAGACCCTGCCGATGAGGCAGATCCGCGGCGATCGCCTCCGGCTGGGGCAAATTGTCGACAACCTGGTGTCCAACGCGATCAAGTTCACGCCGCCCGGCGGCCGCGTGGACCTGTGCGCGTTCCCCGTCGCCGACCGGGTCGTCCTTGAGGTCTGCGACACCGGGCGAGGAATGTCGCTGGAGGAACAGGAGCAGCTCTTCCAGCGCTTCTATCGCGTCCCGGCTAGACAATATGGATTGACTGTCCGTCCGGCCCGCGGTGTAGAAGGGGCCGGTTCCCCCACGACGTTCGTGGGGTGACGTTCTTGCCGCGCGGCTGGCACCGCGCGGCGGCCCACAACCGCATAGGAGGAACCAGCCATGGCGAAGGCTAGAACCCTCGTTGGCTTGGACGTGCACGCTACGAAGATCGTCGCGGCGGTCTTGGACGCTGAGACCGGCGAGGTGCAGCGGTTCTCGATGGGCGGCGAGAACACGGCGACGGCCGCGTTCTGCGCCGGGTTGCCGGGGCCGGCACGCGTCGCGTATGAGGCCGGGCCGACCGGGTACGGTCTGGCGCGCGAGCTCGCCGCGCGCGGCGTTGACTGTGTCATCGCGGCGCCGAGCAAGATTCCGCGGGCGCCCGGGGACAGGGTGAAGACTGATCGTCGCGATGCGGAGCTGCTCGCGCGTTTGTTGATGGCCGGGGAGCTTCACCCGGTCCGGGTTCCCGGCGACGAAGAAGAGGCGCTGCGTGACTTGGTCAGGGCCCGCGAGGGCGTCCGCGTTGACCTGATGCGCTCCAGGCATCGCCTCTCGAAGCTGCTGCTGCGCCACGGCATCCGGTTCGACGACGGCCGTGCGTGGACGCAGCGCCACGACCGGTGGCTGGCGAGCGTCGCGCTGGACTGGCCGGCGGCGCAGGCGACGCTGCTCGACGCGCGGGGCGCGATCGACGCGCTCACGCACCGCCGCGACGCGCTCGAGCGCGACATCCTCGCGCTGCTCCCATCCTCGCCGTGGACCGTGCAGGTCGGGCGGCTGAGGTGCTTGCGCGGGATCGACACGCTGACCGCGGTCGGGCTGTGCACCGAGATCGGCGACTTCGAACGGTTCGCTCGCCCGGGGCAGCTGATGAGCTACGTCGGTCTCGTCCCGTCGGAGTCAACGACCGGCCAGAACCGCCGCCAAGGAGCGATCACGAAGACCGGCTCTGGGCACGCCCGCCGGCTCCTGGTCGAAGCGGCCTGGCACTACCGCACCCAGCCGAACATCGGGCGCGCCCTCACAGACCGCCAAGCGCACCAGCCGCCCGAAGCGATCGCGGTCGCGTGGAGCGCCCAACGACGCCTCCACCGCACCTGGACCAGGCTCGAAGCACGCGCCAAGCGCCGCACCCTGATCGCCGTCGCCGCCGCCCGCGAACTCACCGGATTCTGCTGGTCGATCGCCCAGATCGAGTGAACCGCCCGGGGCCCACATCCCTTGATCCCGACGACTGGGCCGGTGGCGGCCCGGCACGCGCGGGGAACCCGCGAGGAGAACTATGAGCAACCCGTCCCAGGGACTGGCCACGCTCGACTCTAGAGAGCGGCGCCCCACGACGAACCATGGTCCTGCGGTCCCAACCCGCGTATATCAGTCTGACCGCGCGTCGCGCACAGCCCGCCGGACCGCCACCCGCCCAACGTCCCTACGCCAAGCTCCGACCGCTCAACTGCGAGAACTTCACGACCCACTTGACAAACGCCTCTCATATAGTTCGGAGCAGGTTATCCACGGTACCGGCCTGGGTTTGACGATCGTGAAGGCGCTGGTGGAAGCTCACGGGGGGGCTGTGTCGGTGACGAGCGTACCGGGCCAAGGGACGACCTTCCGCGTGGAGCTGCCGCTCGCGGCTCGGGCCCCCATCTGAGGGTGGGGGTCTCAGCCAGCGTCGGGGACGCCGCCGCGCCCGCGGGTGGCAGGCGGGGCTTTAGCTGTGGTAGCGGTAGCCGAAGCCGCGTATGGTCTCGATCCGCTCGGCACCGATCTTGCGCCGAAGGTAGCCGATGTAGACCTTGACCTGAGCACGGGAACCGCGCGCTGGATCGCCCCAGACGAGTTCGATCAGCTGGTCTGGGCTCAGTACCTGGTCGGGGTGACGCACGAACGCCGAGAGCAACTTGAACTCGAGTGGGGTGAGAACAACCTGCGCACCGCGGAGCTTCACGCTCCTCTGCGCGAAATCGACCTCGATCTCGTCGTCGGTGTAGGCGTCGTGGGTCTGCGCCGGTCCGCGCGAGCGGCGAAGCAGCGCCTCGACTCGCGCCACCAGCTCCTGGCGGCCGAATGGCTTGGTGACGTAGTCGTCGCCGCCGGCGCGCAAGCCGCGCACCCGCTCGAGTTCGGTGCTGCGCGCGGTCAGCATGAGCACCGGCACGTCGCTCAGATCACGGATCCGCTCGAGCGTCTGCCAACCATCGAGCTCGGGCATCATGATGTCGAGGATCACCAGATCGGGCGGCTCGGAGTGAAACGCGCGCAGCCCGGCGCGTCCGTCTGCGGCAAGGCGCACCGCGTGCCCGGCGCGTTCGAGCAGGTGCCGCAGGAGCTCGCGAATATCCTCCTCGTCGTCGACGGCGAGAATCGTCGCGCGCGGCATTGCCGATCAATACCAGATCCAGGCTGAGAGCGGGCGACCGACGAAGGTCTCCCCGCCGCTCTCCGGTACGCGCGTTTCATACCGCTTTCTTACCGGTACCCACCCGCAATGCAGTGCCCACGCTGCGAAGCTCGGGGACTGAGTGCCGGGGGTCCCCGAAAACCAGCCGACCTCTGACAGTGGCTTTGCCTAGACCCACGAATGGATGCGTGTTGCTCGTGCAACAAGTTGGCCCGCCCGTGGCTGTGGCCCCAATCGGCAGGACCGAACCTGTTTCGCCGACGGTCCCCCCGGTGAGCACCGACGCCTTCGACCTGAGGGAGGTCCGCCAGGCCCTGCACTCCGAGCTCGCTTCCGCAGCTGAGGATCTACAGCGCGCGGCAACCGACTACTACGTGCTCGATGCCGACAAGCAGCCCGTGAGCGACGACTTGCGCGACAGCCGGGCGCGTGTCGAAGGGGTGCTCTGGCTACTTGACCAGGTCGGCATGGGGTACGACGATTGCGCTCGACCGGTCGCAATCGGTGCCCAGCACCACGATCTGCTCGTCGAAGCGATCGCGCATCGGGCTCACGCTATCCGTGACGAGCTGAGCGACGAGTTCGGGGCGGGCTACGAGGAGCGCCTCGGCAAGGCGAAGGTGCTCAGGCTCAGGGAGCGCTACCAGCGAACGCAAGCGCTCATCACGATGCTGGGCGGGGCCTGCGTGGATTGGTCCGCCTGAGTGGGGTGCCTGGCGGGACGGTGGTGGGGGGCCCTCGCGGAGCGAGCGCGGAGGCGAGTGCCGCAGCGAGGCGAGGCGGCAGCGCGTGGTGATCGGTCCTAGAGGCAGACGGGCGCCCTCTTACCGGCGTCTTACCCGCTCCCACCGGCATCCATGCCTGGCGCCGAGAGGCTCAATGCCTACGAAGGCAAACCGTCGACACCCAAGGATGGGCGCCATGAAGATATTCGTTCGGCCCGATCGCACCAGGTTTGGCGTCGCGTCGGTCGTGGAGCGGCCGAGGCCCGCGCCGAGGCCGATGATCAGTTCCCTTCGTCTCGCGGCGGGAGCGTCGGTCGTGGTTGGCGCCCTCACCTTCGCCGGCCCTCCTGCTAGCGCGGCGAACGCGGTAAGCGGCTCGAACTGGGCGGGCTATGTCGCCAGTCGGCCGGGGGTTCGGTTCTCCCGAGTCAGCGGGACGTGGGTGCAGCCCGCCGTCTCGTGCCGGGTTGGGGCCCCGGCCAATACGTCCATCTGGGTTGGTCTCGGCGGCGACAGGACCGGCACGCTTGAGCAGATCGGCACCGAAGCCGATTGTGGGGTCGACGGGCGGGCGACCTACTCGGCCTGGTGGGAGCTCGTTCCTTCCGCCTCGGCCAGCGTCGACCTGCGGGTTCGCGCGGGCGACGTGATCAGCGCCAGCGTGACCATGAGCGGCCACAGCGTGGCGCTCCGCATGGCAAACCAAACGCAGCGCACCACGTTTGTCCGCCGCTTTCGCGCTACGCCGATCGACGTCACGTCGGCTGAGTGGATCGTCGAGGCTCCTGCCTTATGTCTCAGTGCGTCTAGCGCGAGCTGCTGGGACTCCGCGCTGGCCGACTTCGGATCTACCGGGTTTACGCGGGCGCGAGCCACCGTCGCGGGGCACAGCGGCACGATCACCGACGCTGGCTGGTCGACCGCCGCCGACACGCTGGGCGGCGGCGCGTCGCCGCGCGCTGGACAGCGGGCCACCGCCAGCTCGACTCACTCGAGCAGCGCAACACCCGGCGCGTTGAGCGGAGCAGGCGACGCCTTCTCGGTCACCTTTGGACCGTGATCTCCGGATCAGAAGCATAGGTCGTCGAATGGAAGACACCGCGACCACAAACGCAGACCCCGAATTAGCTTGATCGCTTGACGCCGCACGTCTCGTCGACTACCTGGCGTCGGCGCCGTAGATCTGACCCTCCGTCCCTTCCTACGGCACAGATGGTCGCCGTAGCCACGGAGCACCGTGCGGCGAGGAGGTCCGGCGAGAATGACGCGGACGCCCGGGTCAGTCCGCCTCGTCGCGGGCGCGCGCGTAGCGCTCGTAGACCACGCGCGAGCCGAATGTCCTGGTCTCGACCAGGTCCAGCCGAACCGCTTCGATGACCGGCGGCAGGAAGGGCGTGCCGCCACCGACGACGACCGGATTGCGGAACATCCGCAGCTCGTCGACGAGGCCGAGCTCGATCGCTGCCGCGGCCAGGACAGCGCCGCCGATCTCGACGTCCATGTCGGTCGCGTCGAGCGCCGCAGCGACCTCTTCGGTCAGGGACGCCTCGGCGAGCCGGGCGTTGCCCTGAACGCTGTCGAGCGTGCGGCTGAAGATGACCTTCGGGATCGCGCACCAGACGTCGGCGAACTCGGCCCCGAGCTCGTCGGCCCGCAACGACGGATCCGTCTCCCACGGAAGCATCGTCTCGTACAGCCTGCGGCCGCATAGATGGCCGCCGAGCTCGCGTGTCTGCGCGATCTGGAAGCGAAACTGCTCCTCGTTGGGGACCGCCCACCCGAACGCGCCCTCCCGGCCGGCGATGAAGCCGTCCACCGAGACCCCCATCGAGTAGATCAGCACGGCTTCAAGCTCATCGCACCCACGCGACCGACGATGTTCACCGTTGCGCTTGACATCGGGCCCGCCTCCCTTCTGTGCAGCCGGTGACGATCGCGAGACGAAAACTCATCGTCGCGGACGCTCGAAACGATCCTACGGCCACTGCCGACGCCGCGTGGTCGAGACCAACCCGCTGGGCCCTCACCGCGCCAGCTCGACCAGCGGGAACGCCCGGTGGCGCCGGGGCGGGACCAGGAAGTTCTGGCGCCTGGTCGCCGTGATGAAGCGCTCGATCCCCGCGTGGCGCGGATCGATCCCGAACTGGCCCACGAGGTCGAGCGAGGCCTGGTCGCGGCGGAGCCGGGCGAAGAAGTCCGCGGTCGGGACGAAGATGGCGAACTGGAGCTTCGGCTGGAGCGACCCGTCCGGCACGTCCATCGTGTCGAGTACGGCCCCGTCGGCGCGGATGTGGAGCGGGGTCGTGTCGGGCGCGCGCGACGATCTCTGGAGCCCCGCGAGGTGGCCGAGACGGTGCTCGCCGCCCGGGTCCCCTCCCCCGACGCGTTGGCCAGGGCGTCGCCCGGACCGCGGAAGTTGTTCTCGATGAAGACCGGGTCCCCGCCCGGGAGGTTGGCCTGGACGGGGACCGGGTTCGAGCGGAACACGCACTGGGCGCGCTCGGCCAACGGCTCGGCGTAGAACGCCCCGAGATCCTCGATCAGGTGGGAGAGGTGGACGATCGAGCCGTTGTCGAAGTAGTCGTCCGCCCGGGCGCTCGTCAGCCGGGCCGACGGGCTGCCCGCGAACGTGGTGATCGCCGGTGGCCCGCTCCCGGTCACCTGCTGGTCGGTGAAGCCCATCCACATCGGCGAGCGCGGGCTGACCTGCCCGGCGAACGGGAGCCGGTGGCGATCGGCGAGCTTCCGCGGCAGGCCGATCTGCTGGAACATCAGCCGGCGCGAGGTCACCCGGAGGAGGCCGCGCAGCCCCGAGAGCCCTACCACGCGGCCCCCGAGGAGCGTGCCCTGCCCGGTCAGGTAGCCGAGCACCTCCCCGATGACGGCGGTCCGGTCGCTGCGCAGGATGAGGAGCATGTCGTTCGCCTCGATCCCCACCGGGACGTCGAAGGTCGCCTTCGCCACCCCCGGATTCGCCGAGCTCACGTCGGTCGGGCCGGGGACCGCCTCCTCGAGGGGCGAGGCGGCTCGGGTCGGACAAGAGGCGCGGCACGGCGCCGGTGACGAGGCCGCCGGACATCCCCCCGGGCAGGCGCTCGAAGTAGGGGACTCCATAGGCGACGGTGACGAACACACCCCGCGGGCTGAACGGCAGCGCCCGCTCGACCGCCCGGAGCGCCTCGGTCAGGCGGACCTGGTCGGCGCGGGTCGGCGTCCGGCGCAGCGCGATCGTCGCGTAGCTCGTGTAGACCGGCGGGAAGCGGACGACGACCCCGTCGACCGTCCGCGCCGGGGCGGTGAACGCGCCGGTGTCGAACTGGATGTCCGGAAGGCCTCGGCCCGGCGCCGCCTCGGCCCGGACCGGCACGTCGGCCAGCGTCTCGAGCGCCCCGAGCATCGAGCCGGCCAGACCCAGCCGCGCCGCCGACCCGAGCAGCGTGCGGCGGGTTATCGGCGCCCCGCGCCCGGTCACCCGAGCGGGAACGCCTGCCCAGCGTAGAGGTCGGTCACGTCGGAGACGTAGCGACCGCCCTTGACGTCCCCGGCCGTCACGAGCCGCGGCTGGGCGAGCGCGACCCCGTCCTCCTCGAGGGAGAGGATCAGCGGCCGGCCGCCGGCCGTCGCCTCGGCCGGAGTGACGGTCGCCACGTAGCCGTCGGAGCCGACCGCGGCCACCCAGGTCGAGCTCGTCACGGGGATGCCGGCCGCGGCCAGGACGAGCGACAGGCGGGGCCCGGTCTCGGTGTGGTGCTGGATCCCGCCCGGACCGCCGAAGGCGACGTTCAGCGTCACGGAGGGAAGGAGCGCGAGGCGGTGGGCGCTGAGGACGACCGTGCGCGAGCCGTCGTGCACGGTGATCGCCCCCGCACTCGGCGGCGGGGTGCTCGGCGGGCTCTGGACGCTGACCGTGACCTCGACCACCCCGCCGAGCGCGCGGGTCGGCACCGTGTCGCCGGGTACGAGGAGCTCGGGCGCGTCGCGGAGGGGGACCCCGTTTCGGGTGAGGACGAGGTAGGCGGGATGGTTGCCGAAGCTCGGATCGAGCTCGCCGAGGGCGAAGGTCACGACCTGGCCCGACGCGTCGCGTACGTCGACGGTGACCCGCAGCAGCGCGTTCTTGGCCTTGGGGAGGAGCGGCTGGGCCAGCTTGACCAGATCCTCGACCGAGACACCCGTGTAGGTGGTGGTGCGCCCGCCCGGAACCGCCGCCGGCACGGTCACGGTGGTCTGGGGCAGCGCCGCGAGCTGGGCCAGGGTGAAGGTCGCCGGAGCGCCCAGCGCCCCGTCGACGCTCACGCCGGGGGCCGCGGGCAGAGCGTGGCTCGCCGGCCTGGCCCCCGCGGTCGCCGTCGCCGCCAGCGCGGCCACCGCGAGAACCACCATCGCCCAACCGGCCCTGCTCACGCTCCTGCGCACCATGCACCGCTCCTCGTCGTGGGATACGGCAACCTACGGAATGCGTATGCGCTCGTCAAGTCCCCGCCGAGCGGGGCGAGGAGTCCTACGGTCGCTCGACGACGACGATCGTCGACTTGACGACCGCCGTGGCCGTCTGGCCCGGCTTGAGGTCGAGCTCGTCGGCCGCCTCGCGGGACATGAGGGAGACGATCCGGTACGGCCCGCAGGCCATGTCGACCTGGGCCATGACGCCGTCGCGATGGACGTCGATGACCACGCCGGCCATCCGGTTGCGCGCGCTCGACCGAGGGTTGGTCCCGCGCTCGCGCAGGACCCGGGCCAGCTCCTCGGCCGCGAGCACGCGCCGGTTCCCGCGCCGCTCGAAGGTGATCCGGCCGTCGCGCTCCCACCGCCGGAGGGTGTCCACGCTCACCCCGAGGGCCTGCGCCGCCACACCGATCCGGATCCCTTCGTCCATGCCGGGCACAGACTAGCGTGTATTGCCGCGTTTGCCTATGCATCTGCGCCGCCGCCGGGCTCAGGCCGGCGGCGGTCCGAACCCGGCCCGGCGCAGCACCTCCTGCCCGGCGGGTCCGGTCAGCCGCTCGACCCAAGCCGTCGCCCGGGTCCGGACGGCGCTCGCGGTGACGACGCAGACCGCGCACGTGACCTCGACCGACGCGTGCGGCGGCAGCTCGATGCTCCGCAGGCCCGGCCGGCTCGCGACATCCGTCGCGTAGAGGATCCCGGCGTCGGCCGCCCCGGCCACGAGCCGGGCGGCGACCCCGTCGACGGTCTGCTCCTGGGCGACCACGTTGGCCAGGACGTGCTCGGAGAAGGCCGCGTCCCCGAGCCGAGCGAGGAGCGCACGCGTGTAGTCCCCGAGCGGAATTCCCGCAACCTCGATGACTACGCGGGTGCCGGGCGCGGCGAGCACGTCGACACCGAAGGCCGGGCTGGTCGCCCGCACGGCGACGACGAGGCGGTTGGAGGCGAAGGCGCGCGGCGCCTCGACGAGCCCGACCCCGTGCAGCTCGAGCGGATCCTTCGGGCTCGCCGACGCAAAGACGTCGGCCGGCTCCCGGGCGACGATCCGACCGGCGAGGTCGCGCGCGTTGGCGTAGTCGACGCGCACGTCGGCCGCCTCGCCGGCGAGGACCGCGAAGGCCGGACGGAGCGACCCGGCCGCGAAGATCCGCAGCCCCGGCTCGCCCTCCACCCCGTCAGGCGTGGGCGGCGAAGGCGGCGAGGATGTCCGCCCGCGGATCGAGGGCCCCGGCGGCCGTCGCCGGCGATTCGAGCGGGCGCCCGTGGAGCCGGATCCTCCCGTGGCCGACCGGCTCGGCGGCGAACGCGAACGCGACCGGCGCGGGGGCCTCTCGGCGCCCCCGCAGGCGGATCGTCCCGTGCCCGACAGGCTCGCCCGCCACCGGGACCGCTGCCGGCCCGTCCGGGCGACCGCGGAGGCGGATCGTCCCGTGACCGACCGGATCCCCCGGGTCGAACGGCCGGGGCGCCTCGGTTCCGGCGTCGGCCGCGAGCGCCGCCAGGATGTCGCGGATGGCCGCCGCCACCGCCGGGGCGATCGCCGGGGCGATCGCCGGGTCGTTGGTTCCCTGCTCCGGTTCGGACATCGCCCTCCGCCTCCTCATCATCGCCTCGATAGTCGCGTTGAGACTAGCAGCAACGGACGCCCTTGGCGAGCGTGAGACAGCCCGACTCCGTCCGCCCACCAAGCTTCGCCCGCAAGGCCCCGCCGACCACCGCCAATTCACGCGGGGGGTCAGCGCCAGGGATGCCCCTGGGCCCGAGGGGGTCGGGCCCAGGGGCGCATGCTGGGGGAGGTGCTGCGCCTCGCAGGCTACAGGCCGGAACGCTGCTAGTCAATCACTTACTATGTCCGCGAGGCAAGCATCTGCTCGGTGAAGGCCAGGACGGCACCGGTGCATTCCGCCCGCCACAGCTCGACCGTCCGCTTCCACCCCGTGCTCCCGTCGATTCGCTCGCGGTGGACGGCCATCAGCGGGAGCAGCACCTCGCACTGACGCTCGAGCAGCGGACCCGTGTCGCGGCCGGAGCGCTCCGCGTAGACGAGCTTCAGCACGAGCAGGGAGCGGGCATCGCGCACGTGCACGACCGGCTCCTCGAACCACCGCTCGAGGGCATCGCTCCCGGCCGGGGTGGCGATCAGGATCGTCCGGTTGGGGCCGTCTCCCGCCTCGGTGGTCAGCGGGCGGATCAGCCCACGATCCTTCAGCACCCCGAGGGCCCGGTAGACGAGCGGGCGGGGAAGGGTCCAGATCTCGCCGATCTCACCGCCGCTGGCCAGCACCTTGGCGATGGCGAAGCCGTGCTTCGGTCCCTCGCCGATCAGTCCGAGGACCGCCCACTCGCCGGGCGCCAGGTCGCGGGTCAGGAGCGACGGCATGGGATCTAACGGTAGTACGCCACCGCCCTCCCCGCCGCCCCGGCCCCGACTCACCCCCCGGCCCGGCACGCGACGACGACCCGGCCCGGACGGACCCGGCCGTGCTCGTGACACCAGGCGACGACGAGCGCGACCTGGAGCACCGACCGCGCGAGCTCGGCCGACTGCCCGGCGGCGTCCCCGCCGGCGCAGGTCCGGTGCAGCGACGAGACCAGGCCGGCCGCGAACCGGGTGATCGCGCCGACCGCCTCGCCGAGCGCCAGCGTCCCGACCGTCGCGAGTCCCGAGCCGGCGAGGACCCCGGCCGCGGCGTCGAGCTCCGCATCGAGCTCGACCTCGGCGTCGATCGCCGACAGGAGCGCGTGGGCGTGGGCGACGAGCTCCTGGAGGTCGACCGCGGGACACAGGGCGAGGACGACGCACTGGAGATGCTCGAAGGCCACCGCCTCGAGGCTCCGAGCCCGGTCGTACTCCTCGAGCGCGAAGTCGATCGTCGCGTTCTGCTCGGCCGTCAGGGCGCCCGCCAGGAGGGCCCGCACCTCGGCTCGAGTCGAGGTCAGGGGCGCGCTCGTCACGGCATAGGCGCCCGGAGCGCAATCCGGCTCGACCAGGGTCGCCACGAGCAGCGCCGCCTCGACGATCCGCTCGAGGGCGTGCGTCACGCAGAACCGGCTCCGATCGGCGTCGAGGCCGGCGCGGCCGGCCACGCCGAGGCCGGCCAGCCGCAGCGGGTAGGCGGCCTGGCCGGACGCGCAGGCCGAGAATCGCCGGTCGAGCTCGGCCGCGATCGCGACCATGCTCGCCGCCAGCGACCGCCCGCAACGACGGGCGTGCGCCGCCAGCGCGCGGGCCGCCGCGTCGGTCAGCTCCGAGAGCGTCGGCTCTCCCCCTCCCAGGCGCTCGACCTCCGCGAAGATCGCCGCCAGCTCTCCGGCCTCGTCGCGGCCGAGGAGCGCCAGCTCGACGAACCGCTCGGCGGCGATCGCCCGGACCGGACCACACAGCAGGGCCGCGCATGCCATCCGCCGACCCTCGTCGTAGGCCTCGACGACCGCCCCCGCCGTCGCCCATCGCTGTTGCCCTTGCTCCCGCACAGTAGTCCCGGCCAGACTACTGCTCCTAGGCATTGCCTGTCAACGGCCCTCCGAACCACTGCCCGTCAACCGAACGGCGCCATCAACGAGTCCGGCGATGCGAGACCTTGGCGTGGCGAGCGGCCTTGTGATGATGGCGGCGGCTCGGGTGGGCCCGGGCCGGCCGCTTGCGCGGCGCCGCGGCCGGCCCGCTCGCCGCCGTCGTGGCCGCACCGGCCGTGCTCGCCGCGACCGGCGCGGCGGCGGTCACCGCGGCCGGCGCGGAGGGCCCGCCCGGCGCCGCGCCGGCCGGCGGCGCCGCCGGCGCCGGCGCTACGGGGGCCGGCGGCGGGGCCACCCAGGTGCCGGGATCGATCGTGAGCTCGCTCGACGCGAAGCCGCCGGCGTGGGTCCCGTCGGCGGCGACGGCGAGGACGGACGCGACCTGGTCGGTCTGGAGGCCGGCCACCCCGAGGTTGGCATCCAGCGCCGGCACCGCCAGGACGGCGACGGTGAAGTCGATGACGCACGTCGACGTCTGGCTTCCGACCGGCCCGAGCACCACCGGTGCAGACGGGGTCAGCTCGTACTTCCCGGCGGCGGCGTCGACCAGGCTCGCGGTGAACTTGGTGCCGGCACAGGCCGTCCCCGACTGACCGGCCACCGTCGCGCTCAAGCCGAGGACCCCGGGAACGAGCGCGCCCGCCGGGCAGTCGCCCCCGACGATCGCCTGCGTTCCGCAACTCGGCACGAAGGTGATCTGCTCGAGCGTCAGATTCGTCGCCGCCTGGGCGCCGTTCGACGCGTTGACCACGGTCACCGTCGACGGGACGCCGGTCTGACCGACGGCGATCGCGCGCGGAGGATCCGGGGTCGCGGTCACGGCCACGCCGGCCAGGGCCGGGGAGGCCAGCCCGAGCAGCACCCCGAGCGCGACGAGGGCGCCGGCGAGGAGCCCGGCGGCCGATCCGCGGGGAGAGCCGCGGCGCCGGGCCGGGGGCCGCAGGGGCCCCATGCTCGAGGTGCGCGCTCGATCGAGACCCGGGCGGGCGGCCGCCGGAGGGCGGGATCGGCCGCCCTCCGAGTCGAACTGGCCCTCCAACGTGGCGGTCATCAGATGTCTCCTCTGGCTTTAGCTCTTGCCGCTCCCATCGACACATGTATGAGAGGCCTTGAGCCCTCATCCGTCCGCGGCCGCCCGAATCGGACGCCCTGAGACCCCGAGCCACCGTCCCCTAAGGCCGCACACCTGTTCATGCAATAATGCACTCATGAGTCACGGCCACGACGTCGACCCGGCCTTCCTCGACGGCGAGACGGCGCGGATCGTCGCCGGCACGATGCAGGCCCTCGCCACCCCGAGCCGCGTACGGATCCTCAGCCGACTCGGCGCCCAGCCGTGCTCGGTCACCGATCTGGCCCGCGACGTGGCCATGGAGCAGTCGGCGGTCTCCCAGCAGCTGCGGGTGCTCCGCCACCTCGGTCTCGTGGTCGGCGACCGTCAGGGCCGGCACGTGATCTACGCCCTCCATGACGACCACGTCGGCGTCCTACTCGCCGAGGCGGTCTCCCACGTCCAGCATCTGCGCCTCGGCCTGGCCGACGGCCCGGCCCGGACGGCGACGGTCGGCGCGTGAGCGCGACCACGCCGGCCCTGATCGCCGCGGCCGCCGGGGTCGGGCTCGGCCACGCGATCCTCCCCGACCATTGGGTGCCCCTGGCCGTCGTCGGGCGCACCCAGCGCTACTCGCTGCGCCGGGTCGCCCGCCTCTCGGCCCTGGCCGGCTTCGCCCACGTCCTCGTCTCGCTCGCCCTCGGGTCGATCATCATCGTCGTCGGCCTCCAGTTCCGCTCGGCGGTCGCGAGCGCCGAGAACGCGATCGTCGGCGGCCTGCTCATCCTGACCGGGCTCGCCTTCGTGCTGCTCGAGGTCACCGGGCACGGCCACCACCACCATCACGACGACCACGGGCACGGCCACGCGCATCCCGGCGCACACGGGCACGACCACGACCACCATCCGGCGGAGGGCGATGCCCCGACCGGGCGGGCCCGGCGACTGGCGACGATCATGGTCCCGTTCGGGGCGGCCGCCTCGCCCGACCTGACGATCCTCCCGGTCTTCCTCGCCGCGACCGCCGCCGGGGCCGCCGCCGCGGTCGGCGCCCTGATCGTCTTCTCGGCGGTGACTATCGCCACGATCATCGGCCTGACCCTCCTCGCCTGCTTCGGCGGCTACCAGCTGCACGGGGAGTGGCTCGATCGGTGGGGCAACCTCGTCACCGCGCTCGCCCTCCTCCTGATCGGTGGGCTCGTGCTGAGCGGCGTCATCTGACCGGCCGTTGCCTGCGCGGCCGCGGCCAAGCCCGGCGCCGGTGCATACTGCGAGACGTGCGAGCCGCGGCGCGAACTACGGAGGAGCTCGAGTGGAAACGAACAAGGTGATGGACCTCTGCATGCTGGGAATGGCCACCGAGGGGGCGGGCGACGTCGAGGGCGCCAAGCGCCTCTTCCAGCAGGCCTGGGATGCCCGGGAGGACGACTTCGACGCCTGCGTCTCCGCCCACTACCTGGCCCGGCACGCCCTGACCGTCGAGGCGCGGATCCAGTGGAACGAGCGCGCGCTCCAATACGCCGACGCCGTCCGCGACGACCGGGTCACGAGCTTCTATCCGTCGCTCTACCTGAACCTGGCCACCTCCTACGAGGAGCTGGTCCAGGCCGAGACCGACTACAACGACGTCCGGCGGGCCCGCGGGTACTTCGCCAAGGCGCTCGAGCGGGCGGGCGACCTACCAGCCGGCGGCTACGCCGACATGGTCCGGACCGGGGCCAACGCCGGACTGCGCCGGGCCGACGCCCTCCTCCAGGCGGCCGGCGACGAGGGCGCCGACTGAGTCGGCGGGGTCGGACCGGCCGTGGGCGAGGGTAATCTCCCCGGCATGGACACCTACCTGGCGGTGGTCAGCAAGCGCGAGGTCCGCGACTACGAGCCCCGGCCGCTCGACCCGGCCGCCGAGCGGCGGATCCTCGAGGCCGGGCGCCTGGCCGGGAGCTCGAAGAACCGCCAGGCCCGGCGCTTCGTCGTCCTCCGGGACCCCGACCTCCTCGAGCGGGCCGCAGCGAGCGTCTACGCCCCGGCGAACGTCCGGGGCGCGGCGCTCGTCGTGGCCGTCGTCGTCGGCGCGAAGGGCCCGACCGCGTTCGACGCCGGGCGGGCCGCCCAGAACATGATGCTGGCCGCCTGGAACGAGGGCATCGGATCCTGCCCGAACGGCATCGCCGACGCCGACGCCCTGGCCACCATCGTCGGGAGCGCGCCCGACGAGCAGGTCTCGATCGTCCTCACCTTCGGCCATCCGTCCCGCCCGCGCGACCCGGAGGCGCGGACGCCGGCGGAGTGGATCGACAGCGCCGACCGGCGGCCGCTCGCGGAGATCGTCCAAGAGACCTAAGTGGCGCCGACCGCCCTCCAGGCGTTCGCCAAGTCCCACCCCCTCGACGAAGAGGTCCGGCTCCGCCTCCTCCTCCAGTGCCCGGACCGGGCCGGGATCGTCGCCGCCATCTCGCGCTTTCTCCACGAGGCGGGGGCGAACATCGTCGAGTCCGGGCAGTACTCGACGGCCGGGGGCGCGGGGATCTTCTTCATGCGCGTCCAGTTCGACCTCCGCAGCCGGAGCCTCCTGACGCTCGAGGAGGACTTCCAGCACGCCGTGGCCGGCAACTTCGGGATGGCCTGGTCGATGTGGCCGGCCGCGCAGCCCAAGCGGGTCGCCCTGCTCTGCTCGAAGTACGAGCACTGCGTCCTCGACCTCCTCTGGCGCTGGCGGGGCGGCGAGCTCCACGCCGACATCCCGATGGTCGTCTCCAACCACGACGACCTCCGCGAGCAGGTCGCACTCTTCGGCGTCCCGTTCCATCACGTTCCCATCGCCACTCCCGCCGACAAGCCGGCCGCCGAGCGGGAACTGCTCCAAATGCTCAGAGGTAACGTCGACCTCGTCGTCCTCGCCCGGTACATGCAGATCCTCAGCCCCGAGTTCCTCCGTGACCTCGACACCCCGGTGATCAACATCCATCACTCCTTCCTCCCCGCCTTCCCCGGGGCCAACCCCTACGCCCGGGCCTACGACCGGGGCGTGAAGCTGATCGGAGCGACGGCCCACTACGTCACGGCCGAGCTCGACGGCGGCCCGATCATCGAGCAGGACATCCACCGGGTCACCCACCGCGAGGATCCGGTCGCCCTCGAGCGCATCGGTCGCGACGTCGAGCGGGTCGCGCTGGCCCGGGCGGTCGCCCTCCACCTCGACGACAGCGTCCTCGTCTACGGGAACCGGACGCTGATCTTCTAGGGAGCCCGGTCAGCCGGCGACGCGCGGGGGCCGGTGGCGCGCGAGTCTCGGGTCCCCCGAGCGGGGTAGACCGGGTCGGTGGCCGACGAGACCCCGCACGCGTCTCGCCTCCCGGTCGGGCTCGCCTGCCTGGCCGCCGCCGGGTGCGCCGCCGGCCCGCCGCCCAGCCCCGGGCCGGCCCTCCCGGCGATCGGCCGCACCGCCGCCGGGGCGCTCTACCGGGTCACGGTCGCCTCGACCCTCGACCCCGGGGGGCCGGGCGGGGCGCCGATCCCCGCCTGGTGCCCGCGCGTCGACCTCCGCCCGCCCGGTCGCCGGCCGACCCACGGGGCGGTCGGCTGCCGGGAGGTGCGCCCCGACGTGCCCACCGGGGGCTTCGCCCTGTTCTGCGGCTCGGCCGACGTCTTCGTCCTCCTCCTCAGCGCCCCGAGCACCCGATCGGTCTCGGTCGAGGCGCAGCCGGGCCGGACGGTCGAGCTCACCGCCTACGGTGGGGCCGTCACGAACGGGCGCTTCTGGCTCGTCCACTACGCCGGGCGCGAGTCGCCCCGGGCGGTGTTCTCGAGCGAGGGCGCCGCCCGGCACGTTCAGCGCTACCCCACGATCGCGTGCATCGGGCGGACCCCGGTGAACGGCCTCCTCGGCCGCTGAGGGGCGCCTCGCTCCCGGCGGGCGGGTCCGGGCGGTTTTCGCCAGACGCCGCCCGGGTATCCGCGTAGACACGAGCCGGCCGACAGGGAGGACGAGAGCACCGTCATGGGTGACGACGCGTCGAGAGCGAGGGCCCTGAGCGCCAGGGATGAGTTGAACAGCCTGCTGGTCGAGCGCCGCCGGGTGGCGGGGCCTCCGCCGGCCCGCCCGCGGGGCGAGAAGCCGCCGGGCGGCGGTCGCCGCTCCTCCGAGCGCGGCCGGTCGCGCTCGCGACCCGAGTCGCTGCCCTCGAATTCGACGCCCGTGCGCCTGCGCGACCTGCGCGGTCGCGACTGGCGCTCGGCCATCAAGCGCACGGTCAAGGAGACCAAGGCCGACAACCTCACCGACTGGGCGGCCGCGCTCACCTACTACGGGGTGCTCGCCCTCTTCCCGGCGCTGATCGCCCTCGTCTCGATCCTCGGGCTCGTCGGGCAGATCGGCCACCGGTCCGCTCCTGGCCAACATCAAGACGCTCGCGCCCGGCGCGGCGACGACGATCCTCACCAACGCGGTCAACGAGATCGCCCGCAGCCGGGGCTCGGCCGGCATCGCCCTGATCGTCGGGCTCGTCGTGGCCCTCTTCTCGGCCTCCGGATACGTCGGGGCGTTCTCCCGGGCCTCGAACGCGATCTACGAGATCGAGGAGGGGCGCCCGTTCTGGAAGCTCCGACCCCAGCAGATGCTGATCACAGCGGTGATGCTCGCCCTGCTGGCGGTCAGCTCGATCGCCGTCGTCCTCACCGGCGGCCTGGCCCGGAGGGCCGGCGACCTGCTCGGGGTCGGCTCGGGCGCGGTGATGGTCTGGGACATCGCCAAGTGGCCGGCGATCGTCCTCCTGGTCACCCTCATGCTCTCCGTCCTCTACTACGCCGCCCCCAACGTCCGACACCCCGGCTACCGCTGGATCAGCCCGGGCTCCCTGCTCGCCGTCCTCCTCTGGCTGGTCACCTCGGCCGCGTTCGCCCTCTACGTGGCCAACTTCGGCTCCTACAACAAGACCTACGGGGCCCTGGCCAGCGTCGTCGTCTTCCTCGTCTGGCTCTGGCTCTCGAACCTCGCGTTCGTCTTCGGGGCCGAGTTCAACGCCGAGCTCGAGCGGCGACGGGCGATCGAGCTCGGCCTCTCGCCCGGGCAGGAGCCGTTCCTCCCGGCCCGGGAGCCGAGCCGAGCCTGAGGCGACGCAGCCTTCTACCTACTCGGCCTCCTCCTCGGCCTCGTCGCCGGCGTCGACGATGCTCCCCTCGGTGAAGAGGACCTTCTCGGCGATCTCCCGCCAGACCGGCTTGCGCCGGAGCAGGAACTCGAGGTCCATGCTGAAGTGCTTGAACTCCTCCTTCTGCGCGTCGGCCATGATCGCCCGCGCCTCGTCGTCCTGCTCGACCGACATCCGCTGCTCGTACCAGTCGATCGCCTCGGCCTCCTCGGTCAAGGAGACCATCATCCGGGCGAACGTCCGCGTCTCCTGCGAGAGCTCCGCGACCGGCTCGTGGTACTGATCGAATCCCATCCCATCCTCCTCTGGCCAACGGCGACGGGGCCGCCGCCGGTCGAACATATGCCCGTTTTCGGCGGGGCGAACCCCCGGGGCTGCCGACCGGGGGAGTACATTGGAAGGAGCGGACCGCGCGGTCCGTCCAACTGAATAGAGAAGTTGTCATCGAGGCGCCGGAGGTCACCCCACCGGCGCCGGATCGGGTCGGGCGGAGATCCCGCGGTCCCGAGAAAGGCAGCGAGCCATGGCGACGCAACCGGCAACCGGCCGGGCGAGCGCGGAGATCCCGTCGACCCCGGACCACCTCGATCTGACCGATCGAATCGAGCTCCTCCGCTACATGCTGCTGATGCGCGGCATCGAGGAGCGGGCGATGACCCTCTACCGCCAGGGCAAGGTTCCCGGCTCGTTCTACGACGGCTTCGGCCAGGAGGCCGTGTCCGCCGGCGCCGCGTTCGCCATGGGACCCCGGGACGGGCTCTGCGTCCTCCACCGCGACCTCGCCGCCCACCTCGTCCGCGGCGTGACCCCGGCTCGGATCCTCGGCCAGTACATGGCCCGGGCCGGCGGGGTGACCGCCGGACGGGACGCGAACGTCCACTTCGGCGACGCTCGCCTCGGCTGCGTCGGCATGGTCTCGATGCTCCCGGACATGATGCTCGTGGCCACCGGGATGGCGATGGCCTACCGGATGCGCGACGAGGCCCGGTGCGCGCTCACCTGGCTCGGCGACGGTGCCACCTCGCGGGGCGACTTCCACGAGGCGATGAACTGGGCCGGGGTCCAGCGCCTGCCGGTGATCTTCGTGCTCGAGAACAACCAATACGCCTTCTCGACCCCGGTGCGGCTTCAGTTCGCGGTCGACCCGGTCGAGCGGGCGGGAGCGTACGGCTTCCCCGGCGTGGTCGTCGACGGCAACGACGTCGAGGCCATGTTCGAGGTGACCCGCCAGGCTCGGGACCGGGCCCTGGCCGGCGAGGGGCCGACCCTGATCGAGGCGATGACCATGCGCATGCACGGGCACGCCGCCCACGACGACATGCGCTACGTCCCGACCGAGCTGGTCGACCACTGGCGGGCGCGCGACCCGATCGAGATGCAGGAGGACCGTCTGCGGGCGGCCGGGGTCGACCCCGGCGAGGTCCGGGCCGCCGTGGCCGCCGAGATCGAGCGGGCGACCGCCGAGGCGCTGGCCATGCCCGAGCCCGACCCCGGGCAGGTGGCCGACGGGGTCTTCGCCGCCGGCGAGGCCGAGCCGCTCGGCGAGGGCCGGGCTCCGTGGAGCGGCTTCGCCCGGGAGGCCGGCCGTGTCTGAGATGACCTACCTTGCCGCGATCTCCGACGGCCTGCGCGAGGCGATGCGCGAGGACCCGCGGGTGTTCGTCATGGGCGAGGACGTCGCCGCCTTCGGCGGCGCGTTCAAGGTGACCGAGGGCTTCCTCGAGGAGTTCGGCGAACGGCGGGTGATCGACACCCCGCTGGCCGAGTCGGGCATCGTCGGGACGGCGATCGGCGCCGCCGTCGCCGGGATGCGTCCGGTCTGCGAGATGCAGTTCGCCGACTTCGTCGCCTGCGGCTTCGACCAGCTGGTCAACGTCGCCGGGAAGATGCACTACCGCCAGCGCCTCGCCGTCCCCCTGACCGTCCGCCTCCCGTCGGGCGGCGGCTTCTCGGGCGGGCCGTTCCACTCGCAGAACCCCGAGGCCTGGTTCATGCACGCCCCCGGGCTGAAGGTGGTCGCCCCGTCGACCCCGGCCGACGCCAAGGGCCTCCTGATCAGCGCGATCCACGACCCGAACCCGGTCTGCTTCTTCGAGCACAAGAACCTCTACCGGCGAATCCGGGGCGAGGTCGCCGGGGGCTCCTACGAGACCCCGATGACGGCGCGGATCGCCCGCCCCGGGTCGGACCTCGTCGTGATCGCCTACGGGGCGATGGTCTGGGCTGCCCTCGAGGCGACCGCCGACCTCGACGGGGCTTCGATCGAGGTCCTCGACCTCCGGTCGCTCGTCCCGCTCGACGAGGCGGCGATCCTCGACTCGGTCGCCCGGTGCGCGAAGGTCGTCGTCGTCGACGAGGCCAACGCGACCTGCGCCGCCGGAGCCCAGGTCGCCGCCCTGATCGCCGAGCAGGCGTTCGGCGACCTCGACGGGCCGATCGTCCGGGTCGCCGCCCCCGACGTCCCGATCCCGTTCGCCCCCGTCCTCGAGCGGGCCGCCCTCCCCCAGTCCGACGACATCAGAAAGGCCTGCCGTGAGCTCCTCGCCTATTGACCCGCGGGCCGACGGACGGCCGCTCGAGCGGCTGGACGCGGCCGAGCACGAGCACCTCCTCGTCGCCCGGGGCCGCCGGAGCGGCGCCCACACGATCATCGCCGTCCACTCGACCACCCTCGGCCCGGCGCTCGGCGGCTGCCGGATCTGGCGCTACCCGGACCTCGGGGCCGCCGTCGACGACGCCCTTCGGCTCTCGGCGGCGATGACGCTCAAGGCCGCGGTCGCCGGGCTGCCGCTCGGGGGCGGCAAGGCGGTGATCCGCCTCCCGGACGGCGTGTGCCGGCGCGAGGCGGTCCTCCGCGACTTCGCCGAGGCGGTCAACCTCCTCGACGGGCGCTACATCACCGCCGAGGACGTCGGCAGCACGAGCGACGACATGGCCGTCCTCGCCGGCTTGACCGACCACGTGGTCGGGCGCCCGACCACCGGCGGCGGGAGCGGCGACCCCGGGGACTTCACGGCGGCCGGCGTGCTCGCAGCGATGCGCGCCGCCTGCGACGAGGTGTTCGGCACCCCAGACCTCGACGGGCGCTCGGTGGCGATCATCGGCCTCGGCAGCGTCGGTGAGCATCTCGCCCGCCGGCTGGCCGAGCTCGGAGCCCGGCTCGAGCTCTGCGACATCGACCCGGCCAAGCGCCGCCTCGCCGGCGAGCTCGGCGCCGTGTGGCTCGAGGATCCGGCCGCCGCCCACGCGGCCCGGGTGGACATCCTCGCCCCGTGCGCCCTCGGCGGGCTGCTCGACGCCCGGCGGGTGGAGGAGCTCGGCTGCCGGATCGTCTGCGGAGCGGCCAACAACCAGCTCGACGTCGACGAACGAGCCGACCGCCTGGCCGAACGGGGCATCCTCTACGCGCCGGACTTCATCGTCAACGCCGGCGGCCTGATCAACGTCGCCCTCGAGCTCACCGGCTACGACCTCGGCCTGGCCACCCACCGGGCGGCCGACATCGAGGCCGTCCTCCGACGCGTCCTCGTCCCGCGCCCGGGCGGCCGGGGTGACCCCCCTGGCCGCGGCCAAGGAGCTCGCCGCGGCCCGCCTGTCGGCGACGGCGGTGCGGCGGGCCGACCTGGCCGGAGCGGCCGGCCAGCCGCCGCGCCGAGCCCGGCCGGCCGACGCGGCCGCCGGAGACCACCGGCCCGATCAGGCATCCTCTCCGTTGATGGAGCGACGACGAGCAAGAGCCGGCGGTTGAGCGTGGGTCTGCGCGACATCCTCCGCCAGCTCGGCGATCGCCCGGGAGCAGCCGAGGGTCCGCTGGTCGCGCCGCGCCCGGAGACGGCCCTGACCGTGGTCCGGGACGACGGGTCGTTCGAGGCCGAGGACGGGTCGACGATCTACTCGCGTGGCTACGCGCTCCTCGACCCGGTCGGCGAGTTCACCCAGGTCGGCGACGACGACTGGCTGCGGGTGAGCGGCTGCCGGCTGTCCAAGGTCGCCGGGCTGACCCACCACGAGGAGGCGGCCCAGGACGAGCGCTTCGCCCCGGGGTCGGTCGTCCTCGTCTGTCCCGACCCGGGCAATCCGGTCGACCCGTCGGCCGTAGCCGTCTTCGACGCGTCCGGGGAGCGGCAGGTCGGCTTCGTTCCCGCCGCCATCTCGGCGGAGATCGCCGAGCGGATCGCCGGCGGGGAGGAGTTGGGCGGCGCGATCCTGCGCGAATACCGGACCGAGCCGTCCGGCGGCCGGCGCGTCGGCCTCGTGATGCTGATCGCCCCGGCCGGCACCGTCCGGCTGAGGGTCGAGCGCCGGGACGGCGAGGCGCCGGAGCAACCGCAGCCCTAAAGGACTCCGCGGCGGCTGCCGATATTGGGAGTGCCTTTTCTCCTCTGCTCGCACGAGATCGGCTCGCCCGCCCTCCCGGGGCGAGCCGATCGCTGCTTGGCAGACCAAGCCGGCCGGCTCACGCGCGCCGCCCGTTGACCGATCCGCAAGTGGGGAGCTAATATTGGCGCCGGACGAGGGACGAGCGGAGCGCGTCGAATCGGACAACCAATTCGGACCAGACTTGGGGACTCCTGATGCAACGTGACTTCAACATCGAGACGGTGTGGCGTGGGGACGCCTTCTACCTGCAGGTCGAGGGCGAGCTCGATCTGGCGACCGCGCCGGCCCTCGACGAGGAGCTCGCCCGGGCCGAGGCGAGCACCGCCTCGCGCGTCGTGATCGACCTGACCGGCGCCTCCTTCATCGACTCGACCGGCCTGCGGAGCCTGCTCGAGGCGCACGTCCGCGCCGAGGCGGACGGCAACCGCCTGCGGATCACCGGTGCCTCGGACCAGGCCCTGAGGCTGTTCCGCCTCGCCGGCCTCCTCGACCGGCTCCCGCTGCCCCCCGACCGACGCAGGGGTGAGTGAGCAGGGCGGCGGCCGCGCGCCTCCGCGAGAATGGCGCGATGAGCGGGATGCACGACCGGATGCTCCGCGGCGAGCTCTACCTCGCCGACGACCCGGAGATCGCCGCCGCCTACCTCCGCGCCCAGGAGCTGGCCGATCGCTACAACGCCACCCGAGCCGTCGAGCAGCCCGAGCGTGACCGGCTTCTTCGCGAGCTCCTCGGCCGCGTCGGCGAAGGCGTGATCGTCCGCCCTCCCTTCCGCTGCGACTACGGCACCCAGATCGCGATCGGCGCGCGGACGTTCGTCAACTTCGACTGCGTGATGCTCGACGTCGCCCGGATCGAGATCGGCGAGTCCTGCCAGATCGCGAGCCGGGTCCAGCTCCTCACCGCCACCCACCCGATCGACCCGGGGCCGCGCCGGGCCGGCTGGGAGTGCGCGCGTCCGATCACGGTCGGTGACAACGTCTGGCTCGGCGGGGGAGCGATCGTCTGCCCGGGGGTGAGGATCGGCGACGACACGGTCGTCGGCGCCGGCGCCGTGGTCACCCGCGACCTCCCGGCCGGGGTCGTCGCCGTCGGCTCACCGGCCCGGGTCCAGCGGCCGATCGGCGATCAGGATCGCCTCGGGGCGCCGGGGTCGTGATCGACGGGGGCACCGTCCTCGACCGGCTGCCGGTCCCGCTCGTCCTCGCCCCGTTGGCCGGCGGCCCGTCGACGCCCGAGCTCGTCGCCGCCGTCTCCGGCGCCGGCGGCCTCGGGTTCCTCGCGCTCGGCTACCTGTCCGCCGCCCGGGCCGACGAGCAGATCGCGGCGGTCCGCCGCCTGGTCGGGGACCGGCCGTTCGGCGTCAACCTCTTCGTCCCGGGCTCCGGGGCGGCCGACCCGGGCGCGGTCGACGCCTACCGCCGGCGCCTGCGCGGCTGGTCGGACGGAGCGCTCGGCGAGCCCCGCCAGAGCGACGACGACTGGGAGGGGAAGCTGGCCGCGCTCGTCGCCGATCCGGTCCCCGCCGTCTCCTTCACCTTCGGCTGCCCGCCTCAAGACATCATCGAGCAGCTCAAGGCCGTCGGCTCGGAGGCGTGGGTGAGCGTCACGAGCGTCGGCGAAGCCGAGGTCGCCGCCAGGGCCGGGGCTGACGCCCTCGTCGTCCAGGGCGCCGAGGCCGGCGGCCACCGGGCGTCGTTCGTCGATCGGCCCGACCTCCCCCTCGACGGTCTCCTGTCCCTCCTCCAGGTCATCGGCGCCGCCGTCGAGCGCCCGCTCGTGGCCGCCGGGGGGATCGCCACCGGCCCGGCCCTCGCCGCCGCGCTCTGCGCCGGAGCCGCGGCCGCCCAGGCCGGCTCGGCGTTCATGCTCTGCCCCGAGGCCGGGACGAGCCCTGCCCACCGGCGCGCCCTCTCCTCGGCGGACCCGACCGCCCTGACCCGGGCGTTCACCGGCCGCCTCGCCCGGGGGATCCGCAACGAGTTCATGGACGCCCATGACGCAGCCGCGCCGATCGCCTACCCCGAGGTCCACTACCTGACCGCTCCGCTGCGCCAGGCCGCCCGGGCCCGGGGCGAGACGGGGCTGATCAACCTCTGGGCCGGCGAGGCCCACCAGCTGGCCGAGGCGCGGCCGGCCGCCGAAGTCGTCGCGCGCCTGGCCGCCGGGGCGCGCGAGGCCCTGGCCGCCGCCGGACGGCGGCTCTGAAGGCGGCTAGCTGCCGGCCACCGCGAGCGCCGCCGCCGGGATCCGCGGCCCGGTCAGCGCGCCGAGCGCGCGCATCTCGGCGCCGATCAGCCCGGGCAGCCGGTCGAGCTCGGGGAGGGCGTCGGGGTCGCCGTAGCAGCCGAAGAACAGCTCCTGGCGGTAGCGGACCATGCCGATGGCCAGGGCGTGGCCCGCGGCGATCGGAACGACCGAGAACGCCTCCTGAACCTCGCAGCCGAGCAGGTACAACGTCCCCCGGGGCCCGGGCGACTGCGACACGGTCAGGTTGAACACCCGCGGCGCGGCGAGCGTGGCGACCACCGGCGAGCGGAGCGGCGCCGGGACGAGGCCCGCGGTGGCGAAGAGGATCTGGGTCCCGACGGCCCGATCGGAGTACTTGAGCTCCTCCGTCTGGGCGCGGACCCAGGCCAGGCGGTCCTCCGGCCGGGCGAGGTGGACCGGAAGCCGGAGGTAGACCATCGAGAAGCGGTTGCCCGACCCGGTCTCGTTCGGCTGGCGCATGCTCACCGGAACCATGATCTTCAGGGGAGCGGCCGGCGGGTCGTCGCCCTGGACGGCGGCCAGGCTCCGCAGCGCCCCGGCCACGACGGCGAGGCCGATGTCGTTCGGCGTGCCTCCGCGGGCGCGGGCGGCCCGGAGCTCGGCGCGCGGGGAGTGGTAGCCGACGAGCGAGCGGCGCGGCCCGATCGGGACGTTCAGACCGGAGTCGGGCGCCCGCGGGAAGATGTCCGTGCGCACGGCCTCGACCACCTGCCCGACGCCGCGCAGCGCCCCGCCCAGGCTGCTCCGCGGCCGCAGCGCGGCTCCGGCACAGGACCGCAGGAGGCGGACGCCGTCGCCCGCCGCCCGCTCGACCCCGTCGAGCGTCCAGGCCACCGCGCCGCCGGCCGCCCGGGGCGCCGCCCAGTCCGCGGCCGGCTCGGCGGCGCAGTCGGGCTCGCCGTCGAGCACGAGGTTGACGATCTGGAGGGCGGCGATCCCGTCGACCAGGGAATGGTGGATCTTGCCGATCATCGCCACCCGCCCGTCGCTCAGCCGCGGGACGAGGAAGACCTTCCAGAGGGGTCGGGACCGATCGAGCGGCTCGGAGAGCACCGCGTCGCGCAGGGCGGCGAAGTCGGCGTAGGACACGCGCCGAGCCGGGGGGGTGAGCTCGACGATGTGCGCGGCGAGGTCGAAGTCCGGATCCTCGATCCAGCGCGGCTCGGTCAGCCCGAACGGGGCCGGCTCGAGGCGCCAGCGGGACCACGGGACCTCGTGGAGGCGGCCGGCCACCCGCTCGCGCAGGGCGCGGGCACTCGGGCGGGGCCGGTCGCCCGGTGGGGCGCAGATGGCACTCCAGCCGACGTGCATCAGCGAGCCGGCCGCATCCAGACGCAGGAAGGAGCCGTCGAGCGGGGAGAGCCGGTCGCCTCGGGAGGCGCGATCGCTCACGTCGACACCGTAGGCCGCGCGGCCGTCGGAGTCAATGGACCGCCGGTCCGCAGCCGGTCGCCCGGATGACCGATCGGCGCACCACGATCAGCTTGCCCGGGGCTGGGAGATGCCGTCTTCTCCCACGTCGAAGTGCGGGAGATCCTCGTCGGGCAGCGGCGTCCGGCCGGGGCCGGGACGGTCGTGCACGGTGAGGGTCACCTCGCCGGCGCCGAGCGCGCCCATGTCGGTGTCGTACCCGCGCATCACCGCGGCCCGGCGGAAGCGCATCGGCACGCGCGGCGCCTGCGGCGCGAAGTGATAGTGGCCGGGAAGGATCTCGACGTCGAGCTGGCGCCATTCCATCGACTCCCACTGTAGCCCCCTCGTGGCGGACCGGCGGTCCGACCGAGTGTCGAGCGCGCCGTGCGATCTTTCCGACCGCCGGTCCTGCGTGGCGGCGGCCGGCGTCGGCGATAATGGTGGCCCATGGGCTCCCCACCCACGAGCCCCCCGCTCTTCCGGGCCGCGCTCGATCCCGCCTCGGGACGCGTCACCCTCCCCCCCGCTGCGCCCGCTCCCCGGTCCTTCGCCGACGACATCGAGCTCCTCGCCTGGGCCCTCGGAGAGGTCATCAGCGGCGCCGACGGCGAGCCGGCGCTCGTGCTCCACGAGCGCTCGGTGCGCCTCGCCGGGCAGGCCCGGGCCGGTGACGCGGCCGCGGCGGACGAGCTCGCCGGCCTCGTCGCCGAGATCTCGGTCGCCGACCTCCAGGCCCTGATCCGCTCGCTGACCTGCTGGTTCGGCCTGGTCAACCTCGCCGAGGACAACGAGCGGATTCGTCGCCTCCGGGCAGCGGAGGCCCGCTCCGCCCCGGCTCCCCGGCGGGGCTCCCCCCGCCACGCCATGCACCACCTCGCGGAGACCGGAACGAGCAGCGGCGAGCTCGCGCAGATGCTCGCCCGGGCCGAGGTGCGCCTGGTCATGACCGCCCACCCGACCGAGGCCCGGCGGCGCACGACGGTCGAGAAGCTGTCGCGGATCTTCGCCATCCTCCGCGCCCTCGACGAGCGCCACCCGCTCCCGGGGGACATCGATCTCGCCCGGGACCGGCTGGCCTCGGCCGTCCAGGAGCTGTGGGGCACCGACGAGCTCCGGGCGGTCTCGCCGACCGTGCTCGACGAGGTCCGCACCGGCCTCGTCTACTTCACCTCGACCCTGGTCAACGTGATCCCGACCTTCTACCGCGAGCTCGAGGCGGCGGTGAGCGCGTCGTTCCCCGACGCCGAGCTGCGCATCCCTCCGCTCCTCTCCTTCGGGTCGTGGATCGGCGGCGACCGGGACGGCAACCCGAACGTCACCCCGGCGGTGACCGCCGAGACGCTCGAGCTGATGCGCGCGGCCTGCCTGCGCCTCCTCCAGCAGCGCCTCCACGACCTCGCCTCGCGGGTCTCGCTCTCGGCGCGGGTGACCGGCGCCGCCGGCGAGCTCGACGCGCTCCTCGCCGCCGGGCGCGACCGCTTCCCCAAGCTCGCCGACTCGCTCGCCGTCCGCCATCCGGAGGAGCCCTACCGGCGGGTGTTCGCGCTCCTCGGCGAGCGGGTCCGGGCGACCCGCAAGCAGAACGACAGCGGCTACGCCGACCCGGACGAGCTCCTCTCCGACCTGCGCCTCGTCGACTCGTCCCTGCGCGCGCACCGCGGCGGGTTCGTCGCGGCCGGCGACCTGCGCGACGTGATCCGCATCGTCGAGGTCTTCGGCTTCCACTTCGCCCGCCTCGACATCCGCGAGCACGCCGACCGCCACCGTCAGGCCCTGGCCGAGATCTTCGCCGTCCTCGGCGTCCACGACGACTACGAGGCGCTCTCCCCGGCCGACCGGGCGGTCCTGCTCGAGCGGGAGATCGCCGAGCGCCGGCCGTTGATCCCGGCCGACCTCTCGGGCTTCTCGCCGGAGACCCGCGAGGTGGTCGCGACCTTCCGCCAGCTCTATGACCTCCTCTGCGGCCACCACTCCGGGGCCGTGCGCAGCTACGTGATCTCGGGGACGAGCGGGCCGTCCGACCTCCTCGAGGTCCTCCTCCTGATGAAGGAGAACCGCCTCACGCGGGCGGGCGGGAGCGGGGCGATGCTCCGCGTCGTGCCGCTCTTCGAGTCCCGGGAGACGCTCGACGCGGCGGCCGCGACGATGGGCGCCCTCCTCTCGATGGCGGTGTACCGGGCCGCCCTGCGGGCGGTCGAGGACGAGCAGGAGATCATGGTCGGGTACTCCGACTCGAACAAGGACGTCGGCTACGTGGCCTCGGGCTGGGCGATCTACCGGGCCCAGATCAGCCTGGCCGAGCTGATGAGCGAGCAAGGCATCACCTGGACGTTCTTCCACGGCCGCGGCGGCTCGGTCGGGCGGGGCGGCGGGCCGAGCAACGTGGCAATCCTCGCCCAGCCGCCGGGCACCGTGCACGGCCGGCTCAAGGTCACCGAGCAGGGCGAGGTGCTCTCGGCCAAGTACTCGATCCCGGTGATCGCCCGCCGCGAGGTCGAGCTGACGACGAGCGCCGTGCTGATCAGCGCCCTCGACGCCGCCGCCCCCCACGACCCGCCCCGGCTCGGACGCTACGAGGAGGTCATGCGGTTGATGGCTGAGCACTCGGAGCGGGTCTACCGCGGGCTGGTCTACGGGGACCCGGACTTCAGCGCCTTCTTCCACGCGATCACCCCGGTCGACGAGATCTCCCGCCTCCAGCTCGGCTCGCGCCCGGCCAAGCGCCGGCGCTCGACCCGGATCGAGGACTTCCGCGCCATCCCCTGGGTCTTCGCCTGGACCCAGGCGCGCATCGTCCTGCCGGCCTGGTACGGACTCGGCACGGCGCTCCGAGCCGCGCGCGAGCGGTTCGGGCTCGAGCTCCTCGCCGAGATGGAGGATCGGTGGCCCTTCTTTTCCGGGCTGATCTCCAACGCCGAGATGGCCTGCGCGAAGACCGACCTCGACATCGCCCGCCGGTACGCCGAGCTCTGGGACGACGAGGACAACCGCGAGCGGATCTGGAGCATGATCGCCGCCGAGTTCCAACTGACGTGCGCGGAGCTCGTGGCCGTCACCGGTGGCGAGCGCCTGCTCGACCGCGAGCCCCACCTCCAGGCCTCGATCGACCGGCGCAACCCGTACGTCGACCCGCTCCAGTTCATCCAGGTCGAGCTCCTGCGCCGGGCCCGAGCGGGGGCCGGCGGCGAGGAGCTCGTGCGGGCGAGCTTCCTGACCATCAACGGGATCGCCGGAGGGCTGCGCAACACCGGCTGACGCCGCTCGGCCGCCGCGGTCCCCGACTCAGAGGAGCCGGGCGACGATCACACCGAGGACGACGCCGAAGGTCACGGCCGCGACGAGGACGCAGGCGACGAAGCCGCTGAGGATCCGCCGGGGCACGAGCCACCGGGCGGCCCGGCGGACGACCGCCCCGGGGCGCTCTCCGCGCAGGACGGCGACGGCGGCGAGCAGGCGGGCGAGCGGGCCGCCGCCGTAGCGCTCGATCTCCGCCCGCCGGACCCGGTCCTCCCAGGTGACGACCATCGCCCGCGCCTCCCGTCGGGCGCCGACCCGGTGGCGGGGGAGCCGCTCGAGGCGGGCCCGCCAGTAGGCGAGCGACCGGGCCGCGTCCGCGGCCGACGGGCCGCGGAGGGTCTCGGCGAGGAGCTCGTCGTCGGGCGCATAGGTCGCGCGCATGGCACCCGAGATACTAGACCTCGGCGGTGGCGTCGTAGACGTCCTCGGCCGGGCTGCTGGTCAGGCGCTCGGCCATCTCGGCCTTGAGCACGTCGAGGCGGGCCTCCTGCGCGGGAGTCCGGTCCTCGGTGCGGGCGAGATCGATGAACTCGTCGGGGACGAACCCGTCGCGCACGAGCAGGGTGACCTGGCGATCGCGGTAGAGGAGCCGGAAGACGAACCGCTCGAGCGTCCGCCCGCGGGCGGTCCGGGCGAGGCTCGGGTCGACGAGGTAGCGGTCGCCGGTCACCGCGCGGGTGACGAGCTCGAAGCCGTCGCGGGCGCCCGGCCCGCCGAACGGCGTCTCGATCCTGATCTCCCGGCGCTCGGGCGGGGCGGCCGGGTCGAGGAGGGGAAAGCCGCGCTGCATGACCTTGAAGGCGTGGGCCACCCCGCCCGGGGACCCGGGGCCGTGGTAGCGCATGAGGTCGGCGAAGGTGAAGCTGATCGGGTGGCCCCGCTCGAGGACCTCGATCGTGTCTGGGTCGGTCATCGGCCAGACCGTACCGGTCAGGCGACCGGGGCCGGGGCGACCCACCGCCGCTCGAGCTCGGCGACCCGCACGGCGTCGTAGACGGCCTGGACCCGGAGCCCCTCGGCGAGCGACGGCGCGGGCGGGGCCCCGTCGCGGATCGCGGCGAAGAAGGCCCGGGCGATCCGCTCGAACGCGTCGGTCGAGCTCGCCGAGAGCGGCCCCTCCGCGCGGAGCTCGTCCCCGGCGCGCCCCCACCAGATCCGCCGGTCGGCGTCGAGGCGGACGGTCCCGCCGTCGCCGTAGAGCTCGACCACCTCGCCCCGGGGGTGGCGGACGGTCGCCGCGAGGTCGACCAGGCCGAGGCCGCCGCCCCGGAAGCGCAGGAGGATCGCGTAGGCGTCCTCGGCCGTGACCCGGAGCAGGCCGCCGTGGCCGTCGTCGCGCAGCGGGACGCCGACCTCGGTGGCGGCGGCGACCGCCTCGACCGGGTAGAGCTCGAGCAGGAGGTCGAGGTCGTGGACCCCGTAGCCCTGGAGGCGCCCCCCGCCGAGCCGGGCGTCGTTGACCCAGGTGAAGGGCCGCGAGTCGGGATCGGCGTGATCGGCGTGGATCAGCGAGACCTTCACCATCCGCGGGGTGCCGACCACCTCCCGGGCGAGCTCGATCAGCCGGGCCCGGGTCGCCTGCATCCGGCGGCCGTAGTTGACGGCGCCGACCACCCCGGCCGCCTCGATCGCCGCGACGATCCGCTGGGCCTCGGCGAGGTCGTCGCCGAGCGGCTTCTCGCACATCACGTGGAGGCCGCGGGCGGCCGCGGCACAGGCGAAGTCGGCGTGGGTGACGACGGGCGTCGCCACGTGGACCGCCTCGAGGCCGGGGACGGCGAGAAGCTCGTCGAGGTCTGAGGTGCCGAGCGGGAGGTCGGCGGCCGCCGCGAGCTCCCGGGCCCGGTCGGGCCGGCGCGACCAGATCGCCACCGGCTCGAACTCGTCGAGCCCGGCGTAGACCGGGAGGGCCACCTTGGCCCCGTAGCCACCCCCGGCGATCGCGATCCTGACCGGCTCCATCAGCGTCTGACGCTACCCGATCGGCCCCTACCCATACACGGTCGGATAGCCGAGGAGCCCGGGCACGGTGTCGAAGCGGTAGCCGCGGGCGCGCAGGGCGGCGATGATCTGCGGCAGGGCGGCCAGCGTCTGCGCGCGCGGTCCGCCGCCGTCGTGCATGAGGACGATCGACCCGCTCCGGACCCCGGCGAGCACGCGGCGGACGATCGCGTCGGTCCCCGGGAGCGTGTAGTCGCTCGGGTCGACGTCCCAGACGACCGTGGTCAGCCCGAGGGCCAGCGCGCCGGCGACGACGGCGCCGTCCTGGGCGCCGTAGGGCGGCCGGAAGACGCACGGCCGGTAGCCGGCGGCCCGCTCGATCGCCGCGCTCGTCTGCGCGACCTGGGTGGCGACGTCGCCGGTGGCCACGAGGTTCGGATGGGTGAACGTGTGGTTGCCGAGGGCGTCGCCGTCGGCCAGCTCCCGGCGCAGGAGCGCCCCGTGCCCGGCGACCTGGCGCCCGATCATGAAGAA
Organism: uncultured Solirubrobacterales bacterium; assembly: GCA_963817865.1. Taxonomy (GTDB): domain Bacteria; phylum Actinomycetota; class Thermoleophilia; order Solirubrobacterales; family Solirubrobacteraceae; genus Palsa-513. The sequence continues at coordinate 34,594 of CAWFQO010000011.1, forward strand.
GGTGGCGGGCACCCGCTCGCGCTCGAGCACGGATACGAAGGCGGGGGTGTCGGGCCAGGGCCCGTCGTCGAAGGTCAACGCGACGACACGGGCGGAGCGTGCGCCGTTGTAGACGAGTGGGCTTCTGGAGCGGGTACAGCCGACAGCGGGGGTGGCGAGCAGCCGATCGGCGCCCGGACGCTCGGCCGGGAGGGCGGCGTGGCAGGCCGCGGTGGGCGGGCAGGCGACGGTGTCGGTCCAGGCCGAGTTGACCTGCCAGGCGAAGGGCCCGGGGACGAGCCCGAGGACGGCGGGCGGGATGCGCAGGACGACCGTGTGCCCGTCCGGGCGACCGCCGTCGACCGGCGTGAGGTGGCCGGAGACGCGCAGCCCGAGGCGGCCGGCCCCCCGCGCGGCGAGGCAGGCGACGGTCGGGGGCCCGCCGGCCGGGGTCACGGTCAGGCAGAGCCGGCGCCGGCGCGGGGGTGTGAGCTGACCGGGCGTCCAGTCGCCGCGGGTGGCGATCGTCACGACCAGGCGACCCTGGGCCTGCTCGAGGGTGACGGCGGCGAGGTCGAGCGGCCCGCTCGTGCGCTGCGACTGTTCGACGTGCACGGGCGGCGGGGCGGCGGCCGGGGACGCGGCGGCGGCGGGGACGAGGGCGGCGAGGGCGCCGAGGAGGGGCATGAGACGGCGGCGCATCGCGGGCCAATGGTCGCACGCCCGCCGGCCGATGACCGCGTCACGCGGCGGCGCCGGCGGGCGTCCGCCGGGCGTCGCCCCGCCGCGGGACGCTCGCGCCCCGCGCCCGCCACTGCGCTTGCGCGCGCGCGGTAATGGGCGGCCGCCAACGCGGTCGGGCATCACGTAGACTGACCGACCATGGCTCCCCGCCCGATCATCCTCGGCATCGTCGGCGACTCGGCCGCCGGCAAGACGACCCTCAGCCGCGGCCTCGTCCAGCTCCTCGGCGAGGACACGGTGACCCACGTGTGCACCGACGACTACCACAAGTACGACCGCAAGCAGCGGGCCGAGGTCGGGATGACCCCGCTCGACCCGGAGTGCAACTACCTCGACATCATGGCCCAGCACCTCCTGCTCCTGCGCCAGGGCGACCCGATCCTCAAGCCGGTCTACAACCACGGCGACGGGACGTTCGGGCCGCCGGTCTACATCAAGCCGGAGGGGTTCACCGTCATCGAGGGGCTGCTCGGCTTCCACACGCCGGAGATGCGCGGCGCCTACGACGTCCGGGTCTACCTCGACCCGCCGGAGGAGCTCCGCCGGCAGTGGAAGGTCTCGCGCGACTCCTCCCGCCGGGGCTACACCGAGGAGGAGGTGCTGGCCGACCTCGAGCGCCGCGAGCCGGACTCGGCGTCGTTCATCCGCCCGCAGAAGCGCCACGCCGACATCATCGTCTCGTTCATGCCGGGCGAGCACGCCGACCAGGAGCACCTGGCCGCCCAGCTGACCCTCCGTGAGAGCCTCCCCCACCCCGACCTCGGGGTGTTCGTCGAGGAGAGCCACGGGGCGATCACGCTCGAGGACCAGGGCGAGCTGTGCGTCCTCAGCATCCCGGGTGACCTCGACCGCGACAAGGCGGCGGAGATCGAGGCGGTCATCTGGGACCGCATGCACTTCGCCAGCCACCTGCGCTCGGAGCACCTCGGCGAGTTCAAGCTCGGCAACGAGCCCCACCGCTCGGAATCGCTCGGCCTCGTCCAGCTGCTGATCCTCTACCACCTGGCCACGGCCCGGGCAACCGTCGCCCTCGGCGGCGAGGGCAGCCGCACCGAGGACCTCGCGCCGACCGGCTCCCCAGCCTCCGGCCCGGCCTAGGGTCCGACCACCTCGGCGTCGCCCCCGCCCCGCCGGACCGGCTCGGCGGCCGCCTCGACCCTGCCCCGGCCGAGGAACTCCAGGGCCGTGGCCGAGCCGATCTCCGGCGTCGCGGTGAAGCGCTCGCCGAGGCCGGTCAGCGGGCTGCCGTAGGCGGCGATGAAGCCGGGCTCGGCGCTCGTGGCCGCCTGGTTCTGCTGCGAGGCCCGCGGAGCGGCGATGGCCTGGTCGATCGGCATGCCGAAGTCGAAGCGGTCGACCAGGATCTGCAGGACGGTGGTGATGATCGTCGCGCCGCCCGGGCTGCCCAGGGCGAGCAGCGGGCGCCCGCCCCGGAGGACGATCGTCGGCGCCATGCTCGACCGCGGGCGCTTGCCCGGGGCCGGGAGGTTCGGGTCGGGGACGCCGGGGGTCGCCGGCTGGGGGTTGAAGTCGGTGAGCTCGTTGTTGAGCAGGAAGCCGTAGCCGGGGACGGTGATCGCGCTGCCGCCGATCTGCTCGATCGTCGACGTGTAGCTGACGACGTTGCCCTGGCGGTCGGAGACCACGAGGTGGTTGGTCGACGGGCCCTCGGGCACGCTCGCCTGGGTCGCCGGGCCGACCGGGCACGAGCCGGTCAGCGGGCCGAGCGGATCGCCGAAGGCGACCGGCGTGGCCAGCGCCGTCGGGCCGATCGCGCACCGGCGCTGGGCGGCGTAGGCGTCGGAGAGGAGGGCGGCGACCGGGACGCGGACGTAGCCGGGGTCGCCGACGTAGCGGTTGCGGTCGGCGTAGGCGAGCTTCGACGCCTCGAGGTAGCGCTCGAGGGCGAGCGTCCGGTCGGGGCCGCCGAGGTCGAACCCGGAGAGGATCTTCAGCGCCTCGCCGACCGTCGTCCCACCGCTCGAGGGCGGCGGCATGCTGTACACGTCGAGGCCGCGGTAGCGCACGACGGTCGGGGCGCGCTCGGGGGCGGTGTAGGAGGCGAGATCGGCGCGGCGCATCACGCCCGCGGCGACCGGGAAGCCGAGGGCCCCCTGCGGGCGGGGGTAGTCGGCGGCGAGGGCCACGGCCTGCCCGATCGGCCCGTGGTAGAAGGCCTGGGTGCCCCGGCGGCCGATCAGCCGGTAGGTGCGGGCGAGGTCGGGGTTGCGCAGCACGCTCCCGACCGCCGGCGGCTGGCCGTCGGGGCCGAGGAAGAGGGCGCGGGACGCGGCGAAGGCGGCGAAGCGCGGGAGGTTCTGGAGCGTCTGGTCGTGGAGGGTCTGGCTGACCACGAAACCGCGCTGGGCGAGGGCGGCGGCCGGGGCGAGGAGGGCGCCGAGCGACATCGTGCCGAAGCGCCGCCGGGCCGCCTCCCAGGTCGCGAGGGTGCCGGGGACGCCGACGGCCATGCCGCTGGTCACCCGCTGCGGGTAGAAGGGGATCGGCTTGCCCGTGGTCGGGTCGATGAAGGCGTTGACCGGCATCAGCCGGGGCGCGGTCTCCCGGCCGTCGATGGTCACCACCCGATGCTGGCGGGCCAGGTAGATGACCATGAATCCGCCGCCGCCGATCCCGGCGACGTAGGGCTCGGTGACCCCGAGGACGGCGTTGGCGGCGATCGCCGCGTCGATCGCGTTGCCCCCGCGGCGCAGGACGGAGGTCGCGGCGCGCGCGGCGTAGGGGTTGACGCTCGCCGCGGCCCCGCGGCTCCCGACGGCGACCGCGCTGTGGGCGGGGACGGGCGCCGCCGCGGCGGCCGTGGCCAGGGCCGCCAACCCGACCGCCGCCACGCCCGCCCACCGAAAGACGCCAACCCATGGCCGCAGGCTGCCCGGTGCCGGGCACCGGCAAACATGCGGCCGGTTTCCGCGGCCGGCCGCCGGGGTAGGCCCTTGAGACGGCTGACCGAGAGGCGATGTGACTTGCTGGCCGACAGACTTGCGCTCGACCTGCCGATGACCGCGGATGCCCCTGCCCGCGCCCGGCGCGCGATCGAGGGACTCGGGCTCGGGCAACCCGAGCAGGAGAGCGCCTCGCTTCTGGCGTCGGAGCTCGTGACCAACGCCGTGCGCCACTCGGGGGCCGGCACCGGCGACCCGATCGAGCTCCGGGTGGAGGTGGGCTCGGCCTCGCTGCGGATGAGCGTCACCGACGCCGGCCGCGGGTTCGCCCTCGGGCCCGAGCTCCCGGAGCCGGGCGTCGTCGGCGGGTTCGGTCTGTTCCTGATCGAGCGGCTGGCCGACAGCTGGGGGGTCGAGACGAGCGCGCGGACGACCGTCTGGCTCGAGCTCGGCTTCGCCCGGGTGCCGTCGTGCGCCGACCCGGGGACGGCGGACGGAGCCGGTGCCGCGGGACGCTCGGGCTAGCGCCGGCGGAGGGCGCGGGCCCCGCGGGCGATGAGGCCGAAGACGGCGAGCGGGACGACGATGAGGACGCCGACGGCGAGCAGGACGAGGATGAGGACGCCCGGGCCCGTCGGCTTGAGCGGGGCGGCGGCGACGGCGTGGGGGAACGCCCGGCCGCGGCCGGCCCGGTGGACGAGACGGGCGAAGATGATGATCCGCTTGGCGGCGCTGAACGGGGGGTCGCAGGCGCTCAGGACGAGCTGCTGGTAGCCGACCGGCCGGATCACGCTGAAGTCGGTCGGGTCGACGATGCGGCTGCTCGTCATCGCGTAGTTGAAGTCGCCGTAGGGCATCTGGACGTGGATCAGCTGTCCGGGCCGGAGGCGGTCGATGTTGCGGAACGGGGCCAGGAACGTCGTCCGATGCCCGGCCACGGCGGTCGTCCCGGGTGATCCGGGGAAGGGCGTCTGCGGGTAGATGCCCGGGCCCCTGACGAGCGAGCCGGTGTCCGTCCCGTTGACCAGCAGGTAGGTGACGCCGAGGCTGGGGATGCCGATCCGGCCGACGCCGGCCCCGATCGGAGCGGTGCGCTTCAGCGCCCGGGCAAGGAGGGCGATGCGCTGGGTATCGGTGTGCAGGCGCGCGAGCGCGTGGGTCTCGCCCGGCGTCGGGGCGCGGCGCTCGACCCGGGCGACCTGCCCGGCGAGCGAGTTCTGCTGGATCCGGGCCCAGATCGAGGAGAGCGGCTCCTGCCAGATCAGCGTGCCGGCGACGTCGGAGACGACGGCGAGTCCGAGGAGGAGGAGGATCGTCGAGCCGCGGCGAATCGCCCGGCCGGCCGGCGTGCGCTCGTCGCCGGCGCGCGCCCCGGCGACCGCCGGCGACGGGGCGGGGAGGTTCGGTGCGACTGCCCCGCTCGGCTCCACGTGCGCCATCGTAGCCGGCCGATCGGCGTGCCGCGCCCCGGGCGGGTGGTACGGTCAGCCCGGGATGCAGCGAGGGAGCGCGCACGTCGACGAGGCAGGCCACGGACCGCGCCGGACGCGCCGGTGGCTGCTGCTACTCGCTGCCACCGCGGTCCTCCTCGGGGTCCTCGCCCCGGCGGCCTTCGCCTTCCCGGTGACGGGGACGACGATCACCGGGGTCGAGGGCAGCCCGACCGGCGGCCCGTTGGCCACGTTCACCGACCTGGCGTGACGCTGCCAACCCGGGAGCTACACGGCGAGCGTGACCTGGCCCGACGGCCCGCGACGGGCGCGAGCGTGACCACGGTCAAGAGCGCGTTCCCCAACTGCGACTACCTGGTGAGCGGCGGGCACACGTTCGCCGAGGAGGGCGCGCAGGCGTTCACCGTCGCGGTGACGAGCACCGGGATCGGCACGGGCAGCGGCTCGGGGAATGGGCAGGCCCAGATCAGCGACGCGCCGCTCCATTCGGCTCCGGTGGCGTCGTTCAGCGTCCCCGAGGCGACGACGTTCGGGGCGACGATCGCCACCTTCGCCGACGACGACCCGGGCGGCGCGGTCGGCGACTACGGGGCGACGGTCGCCTGGGGCGACGGCGGGAGCGGGGCGGCGGTCATCACCGTGGAGGCCGGCGGCCGGTTCGGCGTCTTCGCCAACCATCGCTACGCGCAGCCCGGCGCCTACACGGCCGCGGTCGGGATCGCCGATGTCGGCGGCAGCCCGACGAGCGTCGACGTCCCGATCACGGTGACCGACCCCGGGCTGACCGCCACCGGGGCGGCGATGCCCGCCCTGGTCGAGGGTCAGGCGGTCAACGGGGCCGTGGCCACGTTCACCGACGGGGACGGGAGTCGTGCGCCCGGCAACTACGGCGCGACGATCGCCTGGGGCGACGGGACGACCGGCGCCGGGACCGTCGTCGCCCGGCCGGGCGGCGGCTTCGAGGTCGACGGGGCACACGCCTACGCGAACCCGGCGACCTACCCGGTGACGACGGCGATCGCCGACCTGAGCGGGACGGCCCAGGCGACGACGAGCACGACGGTCGGGGTCGCCGATGCCGTGCTCGCCTCGACCACCCTCCAGTTCGGGGCGACCGAGGGGGCGCCGTTCACGGCGACGGTCGCCGGCTTCGGCGACGGGGACCCGACCCCGCGTCCGCCCGGCTACTACACGGCATCGGTCGACTGGGGCGACGGGTCCCCGGCGGGCGGGGCCAGCGTCGTGGCCACCGGGGCCGGGGCCTTCGCCGTCACGGCCAGCCACGCCTACGCCCGGGCCGGGAGCTTCCCGGTGACGGTGACGATCGGCGATCCGGGCGGCCAGCAGACGACCGCGGTCTCCTCGGCCGTCGTCGCCGACGCCGGTCTCACCGCCTCGGCGACGCCGATCTCCGCGGTCGCCGGGACGGCGTTCGACACGACCGTCGCCGGCTTCGCCGACGCCGACCCGAACGGGTCGGCCGGCCTCTACACGGCGACGGTCGACTGGGGCGACGGCTCGGCGACGTCCAACCCGGCGATCGCGGCGAACCCGGCCGGCGGGTTCGTGGTCGACGCCGGGCACACCTACGCGGCGGCCGGGACGTTCACGACGACGATCACGGTCACCGACCGGGGCGGGAGCACGGCCTCGAGCACGGCCCAGGCCACGGTCTCCGCGCCACCCCCGCCGCCGCCCCCGCCCCCGGCGGTGACCGAGTCGACGCCGCAGCCGACGACGTCCTCGACTACCCCGACGCCAGCCGCGGTCAAGCCGGCCCCCCCGGCCCCGCCGCCGGTCGTCGGGGTCTCCCCCCCGCGCGTGCTGAGCTCGACCGCCTTCTCGCTGCGCCTGAGCTGCCCGGCGAGCGCCGCTCGCTGCCGGGGCGTCGCCCGGGTCATCACCCTGCCCGGCCGGGGCCAGCGGTCGACCCTGCGCAGCGGCACGGCGCTCGGGTCGTCGCTCTTCCTGCTCGGGTCGGGCGAGTCGCGGACCGTGACCATCCCGGTACCCCTGCGCCTGCGCCGGACCCTCCGTAAGGCCCGGTCGGCCCGCCTGGCCGGAGTGGCGATCGCCTTCGGGGCCAGCGGGCACAACGTGGCCGCGACCGGCCCGACGGCGGTCCTCAGCACCACCGGCCTGCGCTGACCGACCCGCCGGTCAGTAGGCGAAGCGGAGGGTGGCGATGATCTCGCGCGCCTCCTGGATGTCCTGCTGGGGGGCGTGGCGCGACGTGAACGCCTCCATCACGTAGGCGAGCTTCTTGCCCTGGGCGCTGGCCACGAGCACCTGGATGCGGGCGCCGGCCACGTTGGTCGCGTCCATCACCACGACGTAGGCCGGCAGGCCGCCGAGACTCGAGACCGCCGACTGCTTGACGACGACGTTCCGGTAGAGCTTGCGCATCGTCGCGATCGCCGCGTGGAGCGCGCCGTGGGCGGTCCGGGCCGCGCCGGGAGCGTCGATCGCGATCAGCGCCTTGCGATCGACGCTCGTCAGGTGGAGGATCGGCCCGACCCCGCCGATGACCCAGCGGCGCGTGGCCAGCCCGGTGATGCCGAGCGCCCGGTCCTGGAACTTCGCGGTCAGGGCGGGGAGCGGGGCGGGCGCCACCAGCACCTTCGGCTTGGACGTCCGGCCGCCGGTCAGGGCGATCAGGGCGGCGGCGATCAGGACCCCGGCGACGAACAGGCCGGCCGCGAACCTCACCGAGCTCGCCGCCGGCCGGCGCCCGGCTGGTGACGCCGGCGGCCGAGCCGCCGGCGTCGCGCCTGCCGAGGGGGTCGTCACTCAGTCGGGTGACGGCGCGAGCCGAAGCGCCGCAGCGTCGTCCCGGCCAGGAGCATGGTCACGCCGCCGAGCAGGAGCCAGAGGACGTTCAGGCCGGTGAACGGGAGCTTGGCCGAGCTCGTGCTGACGCCGGTCGTGGTCCCCGCCGTCCCGGTCGTGCCCGTGGTGCCCGTCGAGGTGGTCGTCGTGCCCGTCGAGTTGTTCGACGTCCCGGGGACGCCGGTGCTCGTCGTCCCGGTGGACGTCGTGCCCGTGGTGCCCGTCGTGCCTGTCGAGGTCGTCGTCGTGCCCGTCGTGCCCGTCGAGGTCGTCGTCGTGGCCGTCGTGCCCGTCGATGTCGTCGTCGTAGCCGTCGTGCCCGTCGAGGTCGTCGTCGTGGCCGTGGTCGCCGTCGTCGTGCCGGTCGTCGCCGTCGTCGTCCCCGTGGTCGTCGCGGTCGTCGTCCCCGTGGTCGTCGCGGTCGTCGTCCCGATCGTGCCCGGGGCGGTCGCGCTCGCCTGAGAGGCACCGGCCGTCACCTTGACGGCGTGGTGCAGCCGAGCTGGAGTACGCGGATGGCCAGCGCCTCACGCACGGCGTAGGGGATCGTGTCCTGGTTGACGCCGTTCACCGAGATGCCGTTCGTGTCGTCGGCGTTGCAGGTGATCGGCAGGATCAGCGCGATACCCGTGTCCGTGTTCGGGCATGCCCGTCGAGTTGGCGGCTGCCGGTGTTCGGCGGGGTGTTGAAGGCGTTGGAGCTCAGCCCGCCGGCCGAGCATCCGGGCGGCGCGACGATCGGAACGCCGAGCGGGGAGTTGAGCAGGTGGACGACCTGCGAGAGGCTGCTCGGCGCGACGTTCTTCGACGGGTCGTTGCAGGTCGTCGCGCCCGACTGGGAGTCGACCGCGTCGGCCACCGGGAGGGCGGTGCCCAGGGTGACGTTGGTCGCGTGGGAGTCACCGAAGGAGGTCTCGCAGCCGGTGGTCGGGTTGACCGTGATGTTGCCGTCCGAGGAGATGACTTGGCCGTGAGGACGCCGGGGATGCTGACGCCGGTCGCCTCGAACGAGTTGATCGAGCTGACGTTCGTCGTGGTCGAGGTCGCCTCGAGGACGTTCAGGCAGATCGTGCCCCCGGTCCCGGTGCAGAGGTTCTGGATCGCCGAGGAGCCGCTCCCGAGGATCCCGGTGTTCGTCTGGCCGGGCGTGCTGTCGACCCCGAAGATCTCCGTGCCGAAGAGCGAGAGGATCGTGATGTGGCCGTGGAACTGCTTGGCCGAGGTCTGGTACTCGCCGAGCGAGCGGCCGACGACGACCTCGCCGCCGTTCGCCCCGCCGGGCAGGAGGTTGGCCCCGAGCTCGGCGGTGGCGACCGTGCCCTCGCCGTGCGGGTTGCCGAGGTCGTGGAGGCTCGGCGTATAGCTGCCGGCGACCGGGGTCCCGGCGCGCACGAGGCCGGTGAGGCCGGTCAGGCCGGTGGCGCTGAGGGCGCTCCCGAGCGCGGCCTGGACGGTACCGAGGAGGCCGCCGGAGCTGGTGAGGCCGCCGGTGACGGCGCCGAGGGTGCCGGTCACGCCGGAGAGGCCGGAGCCCGCGCCCGACCCCGAGCCGCCGCCGGTGAGCCCGGTCACCCCGCCGGTGACGGCGCCGAGGGTGCCCGAGAGGCTGGAGCCCGAGCCCGAGCCCGAGCCGCCGCCGGTCACGGTCGAGGTGACGGCGCCGAGGGTGCCGGCCAGCCCGCTGGGCGGCGAGGCGGCGCCGGAGACGGCGCCGGAGCGGCCGCCGATGTTCAGGCCCCCGTTACCGAGCAGTCCCGCTCCGTTAGAAAGCGGCGCCGCGACGAGCAGCCCCGTGATCGCCAAACCGACTGCTGAGGCCCCAAATTTCCGACGCACCGTGACGCTCCCTGTTCGATTCCTCCGTACGGGAGCGCACCACCACCCCCCATACACCCGACTGTACCGTACCAGCCTGGACGGATGTTCTACCGGGCGGCAGCGCCCGCCGCAAGGGCCGCCGGTTCCCGGTTGCATCGGGCGCCCGGGCGCTCTATAAGCCTGCGGGTGCGGCATTGGCTCAAGCGCTGGTCCTCAATCCAGGAGCGGGCCGAGTCGAGCGAGTTCGGCCGCGGCATCATCAGCGCCTTCCTCGTCGTCCTGCTCGGCCTGATCGTCGCGACCAACCTCCCGGCCTCCCCCCTCCGGGACCGCCTCATGGGATCGGGCCAGGCCTACCTCAACGCGCTCGGCCTCGACCAGAGCTGGGCGATCTTCGCCCCCGAGCCGCGCGAGGCGTCGATCGACCTGCGGGCCGTCGTCCGCTACGACGACGGGTCGACGCGGACCTGGCGAATCCCCCAGGACGACCCGTTCATCGGGACCTTCCGCGACTACCGCTGGCGCAAGTGGATGGAGAACCTGATCGCCGACGCCGACCAGCAGCTCTGGCGCCCGGCGGCGATCTGGATCGCCACCCAGGAGGCGCGCCCCGGCCGCCGGGCCGTGCAGGTCACCCTCACCCGCCGCTTCGGCGCGCTCCAGCGCCCCGGGGTCTCGCCGTCCCAGCTGCCGTGGCAGGAGAAGCTCTTCTACACCCTCAACATCACCGGGGGCCCGGCGTGAGCCGCCCGCTGCGGGCGTGGACCGACTTCTGGTTCGCGCCGATCGCGACCTCGACGCTCGCCCTCGCGCGCATCGCCTTCGGCCTGCTCGTCTTCGCCTGGACGGTCAGCCTGACCCCCGACCTCAGCGCCTTCTTCACCACCGGCGGGGTCTACACCGCCCAGCTCAAGGCGCCGGGCGTCTGGGGCGTCCTCGGCCTCGTGCCGAGCGGCTGGGCGGTCGTCGGCGTCTACGCCGCCCTGCTCGTCGCCGCGCTCGCCCTCGCCGCCGGGTGGTGCACGCGGCTGGCCGCCGCGGTCGTCTTCGTCGGCCTGATGTCCTTCGAGCGGCGCAACCCGTGGGTGTTCAACGGCGGCGACGGCCTCCTGCGCCTGATCTCCTTCTACATGATGCTCTCGCCGGCCGGGTCCGCGCTCTCGGTCGACCGGCGGCGCCGTGACCCGGACGCGTTCTGGGAGTTCCCCCGGCGGGCGCCGTGGGGCCTGCGCCTGATGCAGATCCAGCTCAGCGTGGTCTACCTCGCCGGGGTCTGGGACAAGGTCCAGGGGACGGCGTGGAACAACGGGACCGCCGTCTCCTACGCGCTCCGGGTCAGCGACCTCAACGGGCTCCCGGTCCCCGCCTTCCTCAGCCACTCGCCGGTGGTGGTCAACCTCCTGACCTACGGGACGCTGGCCACCGAGCTCGCGCTCGGCATCCTCGTCTGGAGCCGGCGGGCCCGGCCGTGGGTGCTTCTGGTCGGGGTCGGCCTCCACCTGTCGATCGGCTGGTCGATCCGGGTCGGCTTCTTCGGCCTCGGGATGTTCGTGCTCTACATCACCTTCGTCGACCCGGATTGGGCGGCCGGACGGATCCTCGCCGTCCGGGACGCGGTCGCCCGCCGCCGCCGAGCCGCCCCGAGCCGGGCAGCCGGCGCCCGCCCGCCCAGCCGACCGCCGGCCGCGCCGGCCGTCCCCCATGCCGACTGAGCGGCCCCCCGGGGGCGCGCCGCCCGGCCGCCGGGCGGGCGTCCTCGCCGCCGTCGTCCTCGCCTGCGCCGTCGCGCCGTCGGGCGCGGCCGGGACGAGCGTCCCCAACGGGCGGACGCTCATGCTCGCGCCGCCCTTCGTCGTCCCCAACGGGCCGAGCGGGCAGCCGAGCATCTCGGCCGACGGGCACTTCGTCGCCTTCGCCTCGGCGGCGACGAACCTGATCGTCCCGGGCATCGCGGCGGGCCCGGCCCAGATCTACGTCTTCGACCTGCTCGGGCAGGCGGCCCACCTCGTCTCGACCACGCCGGCCGGCGCCCCGGCCGGCGACGCGTCGAGCCAGCCGTCGCTGAGCGCCGACGGGTCGGTCGTCGCCTTCACCTCGAAGGCCGGGGACCTCGCCCCGGGGGTGGCCAAGGGGATGACCAACATCTTCGTCCGCGCCGGCGACGGGCCGGTCCGCCTGGTCAGCTCCGGCGTCGCCGGGGCCCCGGCCGACGGCAACTCCTACCAGCCGGCGCTCGCCGGCGGCGGCCGCTACGTCGTGTTCACCTCGAACGCCGACAACCTGATCGCCGGCGACGACAACGGCAAGCCCGACGTCTTCGAGCGCGACCTCCAGACCGGCGCGCTGCGCCGGGTCAGCACCGGCGCGGGCGGCGCCCAGGCCGACGGCCCGTCCTCGAACCCGTCGGTCAACGCCAACGGGCGCTTCATCACGTTCGCCTCGGCCTCGACCAACCTCGTCGGCCACCAGAAGACGCCGGCGCAGGAGGTCTACGTCCACGACACGGCCGGCAACCGGACCGCCCTGGTCAGCGTCGGCGGCAGCGGCAAGCGCCAGAACGCCGCCGTCGCCCCCCCGTTCAGCCAGATCTCCTCGATCAGCGCCGACGGGCGCTACGTCGCCTTCGACTCCGACGCGACCAACCTGACGCCCCGGGCGACCAACGGCCACACCAACGTCTACGTCCGCGACCGGACGCTCCACCGGACGGCGATGGTCAGCCTCGGCAACACCGGCTCGGCCGGGAGCGACGACAGCTTCGCCCCGGCGATCTCGCCGGACGGCCGCTTTGTCATCTTCGACTCCCTGGCCGACGACCTCGCCCCGGGGGCGGCCCCCGGGCCGAACGTCTACGTGCGCGACCTCGGCCGGGCGACGACGACGACGGTCGACGTGAGCACCGATGCCCACCCGCGGAGCCCGGAGCTCCAGGCCGGGCTCCTCCAGCAGCCGGTGATCTCGCGCGCCGGGACGATCGGTGCCTTCGAGTCGGGCGCGGACAACCTCGTCGGAACGGCGTCGAACGGCGTCGAGAACGTCTTCATCCGCCTGCTCCCCGCCCCGCGGACGATCGCCGTCAGGAAGCCGGCGCCGATCGAGAGCGCCCGCCCGACGATCGACTACCGGGCCGACGACCCGTTCGCCAGCTTCGGGCTCTGCCTGATCGACGCGCGGCGCCGGATCTGCCCGCTCGGCCGCTTCCGGCTCCCGACCCTCGCCCGCGGCGTCCACACCCTGAGCTTCGGGGCCGGCGGCCCCGGCATGCTCTTCGACCCGGCGCCGCTCGTCACGACCTTCCGCGTGCGCTGATCAGGAGGCGATCGTGAAGGCGACCGTCACGGCGACCGACCCGGCCGAGGGCCGGCCCACCACGAGCCGGTAGCTCCCCCGCACGAGGCGGCGACCGCTCCGAATGAGGCTGATCGAGACCCGGTTCGTCCCGACCCTGTCGGCGTGGACGATCCGCACCGGCAGGCGCGTCCAGGCCCCGGCCCCCCCGGCCCGCTCGATGCGGATCACCGACCGGGCGGCGTCGGGTGAGGTGTAGGTCAGGGTCAAGCGCGACTGGCCGGCGACCCGCGCCGGGGAGACGCGGAGGTTGCCCGGCGTCAGGCGGCGGCCGACCGCGGTCGGGCTGAACACCTCGCTGCTCTGGAGGAAGGTCCCGGCGTAGCGCTGCCCCCCGGCGATCAGGACCCGCCCGCCCGGGAGCGGCGCCGCCGTGGCCTGCCCGCGCGGGGTGGCCAGGGCCCCGACGCTCGACCAGCGCCCGCTCCCCGGGTCGAAGGTCTCGGCGCTCGCCAGGTCCCCGAGGTCGCCGAAGCCCCCGGCCACGAGGACGCGCCCGGTGGGCAGCGGGGTGGCGGTCGCGAACCCGCGGGCGTCGGCCATCGAACCGACCGCCGACCAGGCGTTGGTCGCCGGGTCGTAGGTCTCGGCCGTCGCCGTGAAGCCCGACGGCCGGTCGCCGCCCCCGGCGACGAGGACGCGGCCGTCGCCGAGGAGCGTCCCCGTGTGGTTGGCGCGCGCCACGTGCATGCGCCCGGCCGGCGACCAGGCGTTCGTCCGCGGGTCGAAGAGCTCGGCGCTCGCCAGCTGGCGGTCCTTGGCGTCGTAGCCGCCGGCGACGAGCACGCGCCCGTCGCGCAGGAGGTTGGCCGTCGCGTGGTCCCGGGCGCCGGCCAGGCTCCCGACCGCGGTAAAGGCGCCGCTCGCCGGGTCGAACAGCTCGGCGCCGGCGATCGCGTGGCCGGTGAGGTTGCGCCCGCCGGCGATCAGCACCCGTCCGTCGAGGAGGAGCGTCGCCGTGGCGAAGGCCCGCGGGACGGTCATCGGCCCGAGCTCGGTCCAGGCGTTGGTCGCCGGGTCGTAGAGCGAGGCGCTGGCCAGGAACTGGACGGTCAGGTTCGCGCCCCCGGCGACGAGCACCCGCCCGTCGAAGAGCGTCGTCGCCGTGTGGCCGAACCGGGGCGAGACGAGCGGGGCGGCCGCGGTCCAGACGCCCGAGGCCGGGTCGAAGATCTCGTTCGAGGCGAAGAAGCCCGAGTAGCCGAAGCCGCCGGTCAGGAGCACCCGCCCGTCGCCGAGCACCGCCGGGGCGGCGAGCATCCGCGGGCCCGGGAGCTGCCCGGTCGCGACGAACCCGCCCGTCCCCGCGGCGGCGAGCCCGGGGACGGCGGCCCCGGCGAGGGCGAGCACGGCAGCGGCGGCGGCGGTGGCAGCGGCGAGGAGGAGCCCCGGCCGGCGGCGGATGCGGGCCGTCCGTCTCACGCGACGAGCAGGAAGGCGAGGATGTTGCCGAGCTTGGGCGAGAACACGGTCGTGATATTGCCGAGCCGGTCGGTCGCCCTCACCCGCGCCGTGTAGACGCCCGGCGGAATCTGGGAGCGGGGGTTCATCCGAAACGACCAGTGACCTGCGTGGACGCGCACCGGGAAGAAGAGCGGCTTCACGCACGACCGGAGGCGGAGCTTGAGCTTCCCGTCGTACCAGTAGCACCCGGGCTGGGTCGCCGCCGCCTGAGCCCGGGTCCCGGCCCGCTTGACGCCCAGGATCTGCATGGCCATCTCGACCTTGCGCACCCCCGACGGGTCGGTGGCCGTCCCGGTCAGGAGGAGCCCGGTCCGGCCGAAGTGGACGGTCTGGTTGGCGTGGGGGAAGCCGATCGTCACCGCCGGGGGGAGCCCGTCGACGACGTCGATGTGGAGGTCGGGCGAGCTGACGACCGTGTCGCACGTGGTCACGATGCTCACCTTGGCGACGTAGGTCCCGGACTGGGCGTAGGCGTGGACGGCGGTCGGGATCGCCCCGGCGTCGTCGCTCCCGTCGCCGTAGTTGAAGTCGTAGAAGGCGACCGACCCGGCCGGGACGGTCGAGGCGACGGCCCCGAAGCGGACCGGGAGCAGCTGGCGGGGCCGGCGGTCGGAGACGGCGAGGCCGACCGTCCCGGCGCACGCGTCGGCCGCCCGAGCGCCCGGGCGGGCGCCGGCCGCCGCCGCCGTCCCGGAGTCGACGGCCCCGGCGGAGAGGGCGAGCGCGAGGGTCAGGATCGGCGTCGTGACGAGGATCGACCGGCCGGTGCGTGTGGCGTTGACCGGCTGGTCCATAGCCGGGCGATGATAGACGCGGGGGGTCGGGGTCCGCGCCGCTTGCCGGCGAGGGTGGCGAGCTCCGGCAGGGGGAGTCAGGGAGACGCGCTGGCGAACTCCTCGGCGGTGATCTCGCCTCGTTGCAGGGCCAGCGCGATCGCGTGCGGGCGCGTCTGAGCGCCCAGCTTGACCAGGACGTGCTGTAGGTGGGTGCGGACCGTGTCCGGCGAAATGAAGAGCTCGGCGGCGATCTGCGGACCACTCTCGCCGACGGCGACGCGCACGAGGATCTCGCGCTCCCGGGGCGAGAGGCTTCGGCCGCCGGTGGTCACGGGGACCGACAAGGGACCGTCGGCCTTCATCAGGATCGAGAGGTGGAGCCCGGGCACGAAGTTCGGCGTCGCGCTGTACTCGACCGTTATGCGCGTGGACTTGGCCGTGCACAGAACCCAGGTGCCCCCACCGCCGGTGTTGCCCGAGACGAACCGCGGCCACAGCGTTTCGAGGAGCTCGCGATCCTCGTCGGGCATGAAGTCATCGATCCGCTTACCGATGGTCTCCTCGTGCGGGCATTCCAGCAGGAGGCCGCTGGCTTGGTTGCAATCGACGAAGACGCGGGCGTTGTTGACGATCAACATCGCGTTGCGGGTCCGCTCAAACACCGCCTCGAGGTGGTCGTGGCGCCAGTCGCGCGCCGAGCGGGACCCGGAATTCGGACCAGGAGCGAGCCATGGACTGGCCTGCGGGACGGGTACGTCTTGGAAATTCCGGGCTGGGCGCTCGGACATGAGTGCTCCTTGGGAGGGACGCTGCAGTGGGGGCGTCGGTGTTGCGGCTGAGTGCCCGGGAGCGTCGGTGGAATCCTGCGTACCCGGCATTCGCTAGCCCAACCGCTGCGTAATCGAAGTCGCTCGCCAAATCTCTAAGTAAGGGAGTCTGATACGTGAATCTGGGACGCATGATACGTCAATCCGGAAACAAGGTACGTCAATCCGGAAACAAGGTACGTCAATAGGGGGATTGTACCGCCGTGACTTGAACGTGATACTGCGTTCAGGAATCGACTCTCGTAATCGGTAACCGTCCCTGAGTCGAAGCATGGCGGACTCCCACCGGAGCCTGCCACAACCAAGCCCACACCACCGGGAGAGCAGGCGGCCCGGGATGACGGCTCTCTAGACGACCCCGTCAGCAGACGGCATCCGAGCTCCCCACGGGAGCTCAGGAGGAGGCAGCGATGTACGTCCCCCAAGCCCGGACCGAACCTGCTCGTACTCATTCGGTGTGCCTCGGCGTGCTCATCGCACTCGGACTCGGACTCGGCGCCTTCGCCTCGCAGCCCGCCGCTGCACTGGCCGAGCAACCGGTCTCGACACCTACCGCCGTCACCGTGCCGGTCGCCGTCGTCGCCTCCCCGTCCGGCACCACCTCGGCGGCTGACGTGACCGGTGCGCCCATGGCCACCGCCACCCCACCCAGCACCCCCGCCGCACCCACCGCCTCCGCTCCGAGCACCCCCGCCCCACCCAGCGCCCCCGCCGCACCCACGGCCACCGCCACCGCTCCGAGCACCACCGCCGCTCCCACCGCCACCGCACCGAGCACCCCACCCAGCACCCCCGCCACCCCGCCCAGCACCCCGGCCACACCCCCTGCCACACCCAGCGCCCCCGCCGCATCCGCGGCCACTGCCTAGCGCCCCCGCCGCACCCACGGCCACCCCGCCCAGCGCCCCGCCGCCACCTCCACCTTCAGCACCCCCGCGACACCGGGCGGTCCCTGCCGCACCCACCGCGACCACGACCGCCGCGCCGCCCAGCACTCCCGCCGCACCGGCGGCGTTGCCTCCGGCGCCCGCCGGTGTCCCCTCGGGGCCGGCTGCCGGCGGCTCTGCCGCGTCGAGCGCGACCGGTGCGCCCATCGTCGCCTCGGTCGGGGCGCCGAACACCTCCGGCGGACCGACCATGGCCGCCGCCATGCCCATCGTCGCAGTGAGCACGCCCCTGCGACCCCAACGGCGAGTCGATGGCCCGCGCGGCCGTCGTGAACGCGGCTGCCCCGGTCATCGGAACCGTGGATCAGTGCAACGACACCGGGTCAGTCGGGGGCGACACGATCAAGTGCACGGTCACCGTCACCAACGACTTCGCCTACAACCCGGCGACTCCGAATAACCCGACCGGCTTGGCGACGATCGTCACGGAGATCAACTGCACCGGGTCGGCGGTCTGCCCGACCGGGGGCACCACCACCTCGACAACCCCGGTGACCAACATCGATCAGTGCAACAACGCCGGCCTCGGCGCAGCCAGCACCCTGACCTGCACCGTGACCGTCACCAACAACCTCACCGGCTACCCCGTCGGCTCCGCGAGCGACTCTACGGTCGCCCAGTGCCAGACGCCCGGCGTAGTCGGCACGCTGACCTGCGTCGCCACCCCGCCCGGCAACAACCGCGCCGGTACGGCCGGTCCCGGCGGACAGGCCGTCAACCAGTGCAACAGCTCCGGCGGGGCAGGCGGCACGCTGACCTGCACCGCCACCGCTCCGCCCACCCAGAGCACCGGGCTCCCCATCACGATCAACCAATGCAACGCCTCGGGGAAGACCGGAGCGAGCACCGTCACCTGCACCGCGACGATCACCAACAACTTCATCGAGAGCATCCCCGCCGTGCCGCCACCGGTCGTGGTCCCGCCGGTCGTCGTCCCGCCGGTTGTCCCCCCGGCCGTCGTCCCGCCCGTCGTGGTACCGGTCGATGTCCCGCCGGTCGTGGTCCCGCCCGTCGTCGTCCCGCCGGTCGTCCCCCCGGTCGTCGCACCGCCGGTCGTCCCCCCGGTCGTCGTACCGCCGGTCGTCCCGCCGGTCGTCGTACCGCCGGTCGTCCCCCCGGTCGTCGTACCGCCAGTCGTCCCGCCGGTCGTCGTCCCGCCGGTCGTCCCCCCGGTCGTCGTACCGCCAGTCGTCCCGCCGGTCGTCGTACCGCCGGTCGTCCCCCCGGTCGTCGTACCGCCGGTCGTCGTCCCGCCGGTCGTCCCCCCGGTGGTGGTCCCGCCGGTCGTACCGCCGGTCGTCGTCCCGCCGGTCGTCCCCCCGGTCGTCGTCCCGCCGGTCGTCCCCCCGGTGGTAGTTCCGCCGGTCGCACCGCCGGTCGTCGTCCCGCCGGTGGTCCCGCCGGTCGTCGTCCCCCCGGTGGTCCCGCCGGTCGTCGTCCCGCCGGTCGTCGTCCCGGTGGTAGTCCCGCCGGTCGTCGTCCCGCCGGTCGTACCCCCGGTGGTCGTCCCGCCCGTCGTCCCCCCGGTGGTCGTCCCGCCAGTCGTCCCCCCGGTGGTCGTGCCGCCGGTAGTGGTCCCGCCCGTCGTACCGCCGGTGGTCGTCCCCCCGGTCGTCGTCCCGCCGGTCGTCCCCCGGTCGTCACCCCGCCGGTCGTCCCCCCGGTCGTCGTCCCGCCAGTCGTCCCCCCGGTCGTCGTCCCGCCGGTCGTGGTCCCGGTCGTCACCCCGCCGGTCGTGGTCCCGGTCGTCACCCCGCGGCTCGTCGTCCCGACTGTCGTGCCACTCCCGGTCGTCGCCCTCCCCGTCGCGGCGCCGGTCGTATCGCCGAAGCTGGCCGCGACGCCGTCGGTGACCGGGTCGCCCACGCCGACCCCGTCGACCGCGGCCGTCCTAGGTCGTGCCAACAGCTCGACAGTGCCAACCGGCGCCGGCGCGACCAGCACGAACAGGTCACTCGCCAGCTCCATGACCGGCACCGGGGCCACGGCCGGTACCACGAACGACAGAGTCGCGAGCACCCGCCCGAAGGCCGCCGTGACGACGACCTCCGCCGAGCTTCCGTACACCGGACTCAACACCCTGTGGCTCCTGCTCGGCGGTCTGGCCCTGATCGCGCTCGGCGCGGCGCTTCGGCGCTTCGCCTCGCCTCGCTCGGGAATCAGGTGACCGCACCTCGCCGGCCGGGTCAAGGACCGCCGGCCGGCGAGTATCGTCGCGGTCGTGCCCCCGGCTGACCCACCCGGTGACGCCGCCCTCGCCTGGCATGCGCCGTCGGCCCGCCTCGGGGCCCTGCGCCACTACGAGGTCGGCGCGGCCACCCTGGCGGCGGGCGCGGTCGCCGTGGCGATCGCGCTCCTCGCCGGGAGCGCCGCCACCGCCGCCGCGGCCGTGGCCTGCGTCCTCCTCGCCGGGGGCCTCGCCGACCGGTTCGCCGGCCGCCGGGTCCGCGCCTGGTCCTACGCCGAGCGGGCCGACGACCTCCTCGTCCGCCGGGGGGTCATGTTCCGGCGGATGTCGGTCATCCCCTACGGCCGGATGCAGTACGTCGAGGTGACCGCCGGTCCGTTCGAGCGGGCCTTCGGCCTGGCCACCGTCCAGATGCACACGGCGGCCGCGGCCAGCGACGCCCGCATCCCCGGGCTGACCGGCGAGGAGGCCGGGCGCCTGCGCGACCAACTGACGACGCTCGGCGAGGCGCAGGCCACCGGGCTGTGACCGACCCCGACGGTCACCGACCGCCCCCGCCGCCGCCCCCGCCGGCCCCGCCCCCACGCCCGCCCGCACCCCCACTGTCGCCGTCCGCCGCCGCCGGTCCGGACGGCCCCCCGCTGCCCGGGCTCGGCGGCGACTGGCAGCGCCTGCACCCGCTCTCGCCCGTGGTCAGGGCCGGGCGGGGGGCGATCCCGCTGCTCGTCGTCGTGGCGGTCCCCGTGCTCGGCAGCCAGCACCGGACGCGGACCGACGACCTCGTCCAGGTCGCGATCGTCGCCGTCATCCTCGGGCTCGGCGTCATCTCCTGGCTGGTCACCCGGTGGCGGGTGGCCGACGGGGTCCTGCGCGTCGAGAGCGGCCTCATCCGCCGGACCTCCGAGCGCTTTCCGCTCAGCCAGATCCAGGCGATCGACACGGTCCGCCCCGGGCTGGCCCGGGTCTTCGGCCTCGCCGAGCTGCGGATCCGCCTGGCCGCCGGGGGCGGGCGGGCCGGCCGCCTCGCCTACCTCTCGGGTCCCGAGGCCGAGCGCCTCCGGGCGCGCCTGCTCGCCCTCAGCCACGGCCTCGCCGAGGCGACGCCCGAACCGCCCGAGCGGCCGCTGCTCGTCGTCGCGCCCGGGAGGCTCGCCGTCTCGATCCTCCTGAGCGGGCCCGGGCTGACCCTCGCCCTCCTCGTCGGGGCCATCGTCCTCCTCGCCGACCTCGCCCCGGATGCCCTCGCCGGCGTCCTCAGCGGCGGGGCCGCCCCCTTGATCGGCGTGGCCTTCGGCCTCACCCGCCGCTTCAACCTCGAGTACCGGCTGACCGTCGCCGAGGCGCCCGACGGCCTCCGCCTCCGCTCGGGCCTCGTCCAGATCTCGGCCGAGACGATCCCGGAGGGCCGGATCCAGGCGATCCGGATGGTCGAGCCGCTCGCCTGGCGACCGTTGGGGTGGTGTCGCATCGAGGTCGACGTCGCCGGCCAGAAGTCCCGCGGCCGCCAGGACCGAAACCAGGCCCGAGCCGGGCGGGCCCTGCTCCCGGTCGGAAGCCGCGAGGACGGCGCGTTCCTCCTCGGGCGCGTCTTTCCCGACCTTCCGACCGGACGGTCGGCGCCGCCGGCGCGGGCCCGGTGGAAGTCGCCGCTGCGCTTCCGCTTCCTCTCCTGGGCGGCCAACGACCGCTACGCGGTCACCACGAGCGGGCGCCTGCGGCGGGTGACCGACTGGGTCCCCCTGGCCAAGGTCCAGAGCGTCCGCCGGGTCGAGGGCCCCGTCCAGCGTCGCCTGCGCCTCGGGAGCATCCACCTCGACACGGCCGGCCGCCGGGTCCACGCGGTCGTGCGCGACCGCGACCGGACGGAAGTCGCCGAGCTGATGGCCGACCTCCCCGACCGCTGCCGGCGGGCCCGGATCGCCGCCGGACCGCCCGCCTGACCGCGCTCGGCTCAGCGCCTGCGCCCGCCGCCCGACCGCCGGTCGTAGAGCGCGCCGGCGGCGAAGCCGATCATCAGCGAGAGGACGATCACCACGATCAGGGGGGTCTTCGTCGTCGTCCCGATCCAGTCGACCGACACCGACTGGGAGTTGAGCACGGCGAACACGGCGACGACGGCGCCGATCACGGCGCTGGCGACGGCGCGGGGCCGGCGCGTCGCCGGCGGCTTGGGCTCCGGAGTGTGGTCGACCGCCATGCCCGACTCAGACTACCCGGCCCCTCAGGCGAAGAGGAAGGTCACGGCGGTCACGGCGTAGACGGCGAGAAGCTGGACCCCGTCGAGCCAGGTCGACTCGCCCCGGCTCGTGACCTGGACGGAGATGAGGATGGCCAGGACGAGGGCGGCGATCTCGTAGCCGTTGAAGATCAGGGCCATCGGGTGCGGCCCGACGAACGGGGAGAGGAGGACGAGGGCGGGGATCGCGAAGAGGGCGATCTGCGAGCTCGACCCGATCGCGATGTTGACGGCCAGGTCCATGCGGTTCTTGAACGCGACCGACACGGCCACCCAGTGCTCGGCGGCGTTGCCGACGACGGCGACGACGATCGCCCCGATGAAGAACTGGCTGAGGCCGGCGGACCGGGCGGCGCCGGTGATCGAGCCGACGAGGATCTCCGACATCACGGCGATCACGAGGCCGGCGAGCCCGAGCAGGCTGACGGCCCGCCGGGTCGACCAGGCCGTCTGCACCGTCTCCTCGGGCGGGTTGAACAGGTCACGGTGGGTCCTCAGCGAGAAGAGCAGGAGCGCGGCGTAGCCGGCGACGAGGACGGCGGCGATGACCAGCGAGAGCGACTCGACGCTCCGCCCGTAGTCGACGAGCTGAGCCCCGGCCGCCGGGAGGTGCCCGCCGCGGGAGAGCTCGTAGACGGCGGGCAGGACGACGGCGGCGATGGCCAGCATCAGGGCCGACGACTGGGCGGTGGCCGCGGCATCGCTGAACTGCTGGCGCTCGCGCCGGGCGCCACCGGCGAGCATCGAGGCGCCGAGGACGAGGAGGATGTTCCCGAGGATCGACCCGACGAGCGACGCCTTGACCACCTCGTGGAGACCGTCGGCGAGCGCGAAGATCGCGATGATCAGCTCCGGGGCGTTGCCGAAGGTCACGTTCAGGAGGCCGCCGATCCCCGGTCCCGACCGGGCGGCGAGCTCCTCGGTCGCGCGGCTCATGAGGGCGGCGGGCGGGATCACCCCGACGGCCGAGCAGCCGAAGACGACGAGGTCGGGCGCCCCGAGCACGGCGAGCACGCCGGCGACCGGGATGAACGGGCACAGGGCCAGGGGCCAGCGCTGGCCGGCAGGCTCGGCCGCGGCCTCGGGCTTCGTCTCGTCTGGTTCTGGAGCAGTCCCCGTCATTCGACCGTCCCCTCCGCGAGGATCTGCTCGCGCTCGGCCAGGCGGTTGGCCCGGCGGATCTGGGCGTCCCGTCCCCGCCGCTCCTCCGTCGGCGTCTGCGGCCGGAGCCCCGGGGTCGGCGTCGGCCGGCCGTCCTCCCCGACGGCGACCATGGTCAGGAAGGCGGAGTTCGTGTGCCGGACCTCGCCGGTCCGCGGGTTCTCGGCCTCGACCCGGACGCCGACCTCCATCGAGGTGTGCCAGACGGCGTTG
The DNA here is from genome assembly GCA_963817865.1 of uncultured Solirubrobacterales bacterium. Lineage (GTDB taxonomy): Bacteria > Actinomycetota > Thermoleophilia > Solirubrobacterales > Solirubrobacteraceae > Palsa-513. The sequence continues at coordinate 57,477 of CAWFQO010000011.1, forward strand.
ACGCTCGCCGAGAAGGTGACGAGCTCGCCGACGCTGATCGGGACGAGGAAGGTCATCCGGTCGATCCCGGCGGTGACGACCCGGCGGCGGGCGTGGCGGACCGCGGCGAGGCCGGCCGCCTCGTCGCACATCTTCATCACCGTCCCGCCGTGGACGAACCCGGCGCTGTTGGCGTCGACGATGCCCATCCAGCGGACGAGCGTCGAGCGCGAGTCGGCGACCGTGCGTTCCATGCGACTACCTCCGGTGGCTGGGCGGGCAGCCGGGGGAGCGTACATCCCGCGGTCCGGCCCGCAACCGCCGGACCCGACCCCTCCGGCGCACGCCGGAGGGCAGGCGGCGATCGCCGGCGAAGCCGGCGCTACCCTTGGGCGGTGCCCCGATCAGCGGCAGCCCAGTGACCGGCGCCCGGCGGCTCGGGACGGCCTCGGCACCGGGCCGGGTGGCCTCCGAGGCGCCGGCCCGGACGCTCGACCCGGCCTCCCTGCCCGACCACGTCGATCGCCTCTTCCGGGCGGCCTGGGCCCTCTCCGGCTCGCGCGAGGAGGCCGAGGACCTGGTCCAGGAGACGTTCGCCCGGGTCCTGGCCAAGCCGCGGCTCCTGCGCAGCGACGACGACATCGGCTATCTCCTGCGGGTCCTGCGCAACACGTTCCTGACCACCCGGCGGACGGCGAGCCGCCGGCCCCGGACGGTGGCCACGCCGGAGGACCTCGAGCCACCCGACCGGCGGACCGGGGCGAGCGCCGAGGCCTCGCTCGAGGCGCGGGAGACGTTCGCGGCGATCGCCGGGCTCCCCCCGAAGTACCGGGAGGCCCTGGTCGCCGTCGACGTCGTCGGCCTCACCTACCGGGAGGCGGCCCGGGCGTTCGGGACCCGGGAGGCGACGATCACCAGCCGCCTCTACCGTGCCCGCCAGCAGGTTGTCCGTACGCTGGATGGATTGCCGCCCGACGGAGTCCTATAGCTCGATGAGCCGCCTGCATCGCGATATCGCCGCGCTCGCCGACGGCTCCTACGAGGCGCCGGGCCTGCGCGAGCGCATCGCCGCCTCGCCCGAGCTCGAAGCCCTCCTCGACGAGCAGAGGCGGGCGGTCGCGCTCACGCGGGCCGCCCAGCCGGGCGCCCCGCCCGCCCTGCGCAGCGCCCTGGCCGGAGCGGCCCGTCCGGCGCCGCCGCGCCCGCGCCGGCCGATGCTCGGCTTCGCCGTGGCCACGGCCGGGGTGATCGCCCTCGCCGTCGTCGCCCTGCTCCCGAGCACCGGGACCCCGTCGGTCACCGCGGTGGCCGCCCTCGCCGTCCGGGGACCGGCCGCGGCGGCGCCGCCGGTCGATCCGGCCCACCCGCACACGCTCCGCGGCCAGGTCGACGGCGTCCGCTACCCCGACTGGCAGGAGCCGTTCGGGTTCCGCGGCGCCGGCGCCCGGACCGACCGCCTCGACGGCCGCACGGCGACGACCGTCTACTACGCAAAGCCGGCCGAGGCGACGGTCGACTACACGATCGTCAGCGGCCCGGCCCTCCCCGAGCCTGCCGGCGCCACCGCCGCGGTGCGCTCCGGCACCCGCTACCTCGAGCTGACCCGCGGCACCCGGACGATCGTCACCTGGCGCCGGGCCGGTCACACGTGCGTGATTTCGGCCACCGCCGTGCCCGTGGCCACGCTCCTCGGGCTCGCCGAGTGGCGCTACGACGCCACCCCGGCGTAGGCGCGCCCGCTCCCCGGGAGTTGTCAACAAGATCTTGGGCGGTATTATGCCTCCCGTGGAGCTCAGGCCCTCTCGTCGTCCGGTCCACTCGACCCGACGTTCGTCCCGGGGCCGGGCACGCGACGAGGGGTGCGATTCGGGGTGGGCTGCCTGGGCGGCGAGCGCGGGGACGGTCGGATTTCACCGCCCCGGACCGCTCGCTCCGGCTCGGTCCGCCGAGAAATTGAACGAGCGGAGGAGTGCAGCGAATGGGACAGCTTGAAGGCAAGTCTTTGGCGCAGGCAGCCGCGGTGGTGGTCGGGATTGCCTACTTATTGGGCGGGGTGATCGGGTTCGCGATCACGGGCTTCGCCCACCCGCTGGCCCAGACCGGCCATACGTTCATCGGCTTCACCCTCAACCCGTTTCACGACCTGGTCCACCTGGCGATCGGGCTGCTCCTGATCTGGGCCTCGACGCGCGACACGGCGGTCACCGAGGGCGTCCTCCTCGGGGGCGGCGGGGTCTACCTCGTGGCCGGGATCACCGGCCTGATCTACGCCCACATCCCGATTCTCACGATCACGACATCCGGCAACGCCGACAACATCCTGCATCTGGTGACCGGCGCCACGGCGGTACTCGTCGCGGTGGTATCCGCCACGGCCACCGGCCAGAAGCGGCGCAGCGCCGCTTACTGATCGAGCCCCGGGTCACGGTCGCCGGCCGGCGATCGTGACCCCGCAGCGCTGTCGTGACCGACGGCTCAGATGTTGAAGAAGTCGAGGCCGACGCTGTCGAGCGCGCTCTGGGCATGGGCGTTCAGGATCGTCAGCTGGCCGCTCCAGATCAGGATGCCCATGGCGATGAGGACGGCCCCGCCGACCACGATCACCGCCTGGAAGTGGCGCTTGACGACGGCGAAGACGGCGGTCATCCGGCCGAAGGCGAGCGAGGTGGCGAGGAAGGGGATGGCCAGGCCGGCCGAGTAGAAGGCGAGCAGGAGGGCGCCGTGGGCCTCCGACCGCGAGAGCGACGCGGCCCCGAGGATCGCGGTCAGCGTCGGCCCGACGCACGGCGTCCAGGCCACGGCGAAGGCCGCCCCCGCGACCAGGGGGCCGCCCTTCCCGGCCCGGGCGAGGAGCCCGTCGACGTGCCACTCCCGGTTGAGGCGGGGGATCACGGGCGAGGCGACGAAGACGACCCCGAGCGCGATGATCACCCCGGCGGCCACGTGCTCGAGCGTCGCCCGGTGCGACTGGAGGGATGAGCCGAGCGCGGTCGCCCCGAGGCCGAGGGAGATGAAGATGGCCGAGAAGCTGGCCACGAAGAGCAGGCTCGGCCCGAGGACCCGGCGGGCCCCGGCCGTCTCGAGGTCGCGCGGCGAGACGCCGACCACGGCCGAGAGGTAGCCGGGGACGAGGGGGAGGACGCAGGGCGAGAGGAACGAGACGAGCCCGGCCGCGAGGGCGGCGAGCACGCCCACGCCCGAGGCCGGATCGGTCATCCCGAGTCGTTGGTCGGGGCCACCACGGTCACCTGATGGTAGATCGCCCGCCAGCGGCCGGTGGCGCCCTCGAGCCTTCGCTCCCAGGTCAGCGTTGGCGGGCGGTCCTACGTGCGGTCTGGCTGCTCGAGATAGACGATGCGGTCGTCCAGCCGTTCCCCGGCGACGGCTTGGATGGCTCCGATGAGCGGTTCGATCCCGTGCGGGCGCCGTGAGAAGCGTGAGGAGAGGGCGATCAGAAGGCCGTGGTGATGGCCGCCGGCGTTGCTGCGCTCGGCGGCGATCCTCGTGAAGTCCGCGACGTTCTCGGTGAGCACCGTATAGCCGCCGGCGATCGCTGCCGCGAAGACCTCAATGTCAGGGCTGCCCGCCAGTTTGAGCGCGCTGACGTTGCGGGTGTCGACTCCGACCGCCTGGAGGCCGTCCGCGAGCGCGTCCGGGTACATCTCGTCGGCGAGGATCTTCACCGCGCTTCGGCGGCGCTGGTCTCGCTGCGATGAAGATCGATACGGGCCTGGATCTCGTCCGGATAGGCGACGCGGTAACCGAGCGCTGCGTCTATCAGCGGGCGGGCAACGATTCCGTCCGACGCAAGTTCGGCGGCTGGGTCCTCGACCGATCCGAGATCATCGAGCCACATCGCGATCTCCCACACGTCGGGTCCGGCGATCAGTCCAGCGCGCCGACCCGTCGGCCCGTCACGGAACGTGATCATCGGATGCTCGTCACGACGCGCGCCCTCCTCGGCGTAGCGGCGCAGGCGGTCGGACAGGCTCTCGCCCGCCGCGCGGGCGCGGAGACGCAGGCGCTCAGCGAGGCCATCGTCAAGGCGGACGGAGACGTTGACAGATATGATTACAGTGTTGCACATTGACAACACGAAGGTGGAGAGATCCCGCGCCTGCCCGATGTCGGCGGTCGGCCGCCACAGCCGGCCTCAGCGGACGACCCGGTAGAGGCGGGCGAGGCGGTCGGCCGGGACGCCCGCGAGGAAGGCCCAGCGGATCAGGACCCACGTGGCCACCGTCCGGGGCACGCCGAGGCGCCGCCAGCGCCGCCCGGAGGTCAGCGCCGGTCCGGGGAGGCAGGCGGTCCGGCCGTGGCGCTCGAGGCGGCGGACGAAGTCGTAGTCCTCCATGATCGCGAGGCTCCGGAAGCCGCCGAGCGCGTCGAAGACCGTCCGCCGGACCCAGATCGTCGAGTCCCCGTAGTAGACGCCGAGCCGGCGCTGGAGCGCGTACCAGGCGCCGAGCACCCGGGCGAACCGATCGTCGCCGTCGAAGCGCAGGGCGAAGTTGCCCCCGACGGTCAGCGGGTCGCCGAGGGCCCGGGCGATCGCCGCGTGGGCGCCGGGCGGGAGGCGCGAGTCGGCGTGGAGGAAGACGAGGACCTCGCCGCCGGCCGCCGCGGCCGCCGCGTTCATCTGCGCGGCCCGGCCTCGCGGCGCGGCGATGACCCGGGCCCGGGGCGCGGCGCGGGCCACGGTGTCGTCGCCCGAGCCGCCGTCGGCCAGGATCACCTCCCAGTCGCCCTCGAGCCCGTCGAGGTGGTCGAGCAGCCCCGGGACGGCGCGCTCCTCGTCGAGCACGGGTACGAGCACCGAGAAGCTCATGCCAGGACGGCGCGGATGTCGGGCGGGGTCAGCGGGTCGACGAGCAGGGCGCGGGCGTCCTGCGGCTCGTCGAGGTCGCGCTCGGCCCGCAGCAGGCCGATCCGCAGGCCCGCGTCCTCGGCCGCGGCGATGGTCAGGCGCAGGACCCCCGGGCCCCCCCAGGCAGCCGCGGCGAGGGCGAAGAGCTCGGGCCGGGGCTCGCGCAGGCCGACCAGGTAGTAGCCCCCGTCGGTCGCCGGCCCGAGCGTCACGTCGCAGCCGTGGGCCAGGTCGTCGAGGGCCGCGGCGGCGTGCCCGGGCCCGAGGGCCACGGCGTCGGCTCCGACGACGAGCAGCGGCCCGCCGGCCCGCTCGAGGACGTGCGCGGCCGCCGCGGCGATCCGCTCGCCGAGGCTCCCCTCGACCTGGGGGAAGAGGCGCACCCCGGCCGGGACGAGCCCCCGGACGAGGGCCGGCGGTCCGGTGTGGCCGAGGAACGCGGCCCCCGGAGCCGCGGCGCACGCCCAGCGCGCGGCCCGGGCGATCAGCGCGGCCTGGAGCCGGGCGCAGCCGTCGGGGCCGAGCAGGGGCTCGAGCCGGGTCTTGCAGGCGCCGGCCACCGGCGCCCGGGCCAGGACGAGGGCGGCGGCCACTACTGGTGCGGACCTGCCGGACCGGCCACTACACGGCGCAGCGATAGGCGGACGGGAGGCTGCCGTCGGCCAGGCGGTGCCCGAGGAAGCGCTCGACGACGAGCCGCTTGGCTTCGGCCAGGCCGACATCCGGGCCGGCGACGAGGAGGTCGGGGCTCGTCTCGAGGTCGGCCCCGACCGGATGCCAGTGGCTCCCGTCGGCGGTGACGGTCAGCTCGGGCACGAGCACCGCGTCGGCGACCTCGAGACCGGCCTCGGCGTTCCCGCGGGCGACCAGCGGCCGGACGGCGAAGTCGGCGGCCGGGATCCCGCGCGCGGCCAGGAGCGCGGCCAGCGCCGGCGCCTCGCCGGCGTTCTCCGGGGTCTCGGTCATCGCGACCCGGACGCGCAGGCCGAGCGCCCGGGCCCGCTCGAGGCCGGCCAGCGCCCGCGCCCACGAGCCGGCCCCCCGGCAGCGGTCGTGCGTCTCCGGCCGGGCCCCGTCGAGCGAGGTCTGGAGGATCAGGTTCTCGAGGCCGCGCAGGCCCTCGAGCACCCGGGCGCGACGGCCGGTGTCGAAGAGCATCGCGTTGGTCAGGCAGACCGTCGGCAGCCGCGCCGCCGCGTAGGCCAGGATCGCGGCGATCTCGGGCTCGACGAACGGCTCGCCGCCGGTCAGATAGAGCTCGGTGAAACCCTCCCCGACTGCCTCGTCGACCACGGCCCGGACCCGGTCGAGGCCGAGGGATCGGGGCCGGGCCGCGGGCGAGGAGGCGACGGCGCAGTACGAGCAGGCGAGGTTGCAGTGGAAGTTGGTGTAGATCCACAGCCGCGGCGGGAACGCCGCCGAGCCGAAGAGCGGCGCGACCGGCAGGTCGTCCCCGGCCACGCTCGGCGGCCCCTCCCCCACCCCGACCGCCGCCCCGAGCGGGAGCGCATCGCGGTAGACCTGGAAGCGGCCGCGGCTGCGCTCGGCCGGGGGCACGACCTCGAGGCAGGTCGTCCACCAGCCGGTCTCGACCGTCACCACGAACGCCTCGGGGAGCCCGGCCGCCCGCATCGACGCCGCCTGGGCCCGCCAGTCGTAGGGCAGCGCGACGAGCTCGGCCCGGGCCTCCCCGTCCCGGCAGTCGATCAGGGCATACCAGCCGACCCGGCGGCCGTCGTTGGCCGGGCGGCCGATCGTCCCGACGTTGACGACCAGCGTCCCGGCCGCCCGCCGCTGCCAGGGGATCCCGGTGTGAGTGCAGAGGAGGAGCCCGGCCCCGCTCGCCGCCACCCGCGCGCCGAGCTCCTCGTCGTCCAGCGACTCCCACATGAAGTCGTTGACCGCGAGCGGCGAGCCGTGGACCATGTGGACGTCGACCCCGGCGCAGGCGAAGCGGCGCTCGGCCGGGAGCTCGCGCATCCACGCGGCGAAGTCCGGCCCGGTGTGCGCGCGCGTGTAGTCGTAGAGGACCTGGGCGTAGTGGTTGTCGCGCGGATCGCTGTAGCCGCACCCGCAGTCCTCGTCCCCCCGGCCGATCGCCAGGTCGTAGTTGCCGGCGATCGTCTCGACCCCGTCGAGCAGGGGCCAGACGGCGTCGCACTCGGCGCCGAAGCCGCCGAGGTCGCCCAGGCAGAAGCGGCGGTCGGCTCCGCGCCGGGCGGCGTCATCCAGGAACGCCCGCAGCGCGTAGGGGTTGGCGTAGACGCCGCCGCAGACCGCAAGCCGCATACCCGCGAAGATATCGCCATGCCCCCCGCTCCCCGCCTCGCCGTCCTCGGGGCCGGCCCGATCGGCCTCGAGGCCGCGCTCGCCGCCGCCGGCCGCGGCTGGCCGTGCACGGTCTACGAGCGCGCCGCCGCCGTCGGCGGCCACGTCCGCGCCTGGGGTCACGTCCGGCTGTTCACCCCCTGGACGATGAACGTCTCCCCCCGCGCCCGGGCGGCCCTCGGCGACGCCGCGCCCGACGGCCCCGGCCTCCCGACCGGGACCGAGCTGGCCGACCGCCTGCTCGACCCCCTGGCCGGGCTCCCCGCGCTCGCCCCGATGCTCCGGCTCGCGACCGAGGTCGTCGCCGTCGGCCGCGACGGCCTCCTCAAGCACGAGGCGATCGGCTCCCCGGTCCGCGCCGTCCGGTCGTTTCGCTTGCTCGTCCGCGACACCCGCGACGGGTCCGAGCGGATCGAGCGGGCCGACGTCGTGATCGACGCGACCGGGACCTACGGGAACCCCAACGCCCTCGGCGACGGGGGGATCCCCGCCCCGGGGGAGGACGGCCAGGCCGCGAGCATCCGCCGCGATCTGCCCGACCTCGCCCGCGAGGCGGCCGGCTGGGCCGGCCGGCGGATCCTCCTGACCGGGGCCGGCCACTCCGCCCAGACCGCGGCCCGCGCGCTCGCCGAGCTCGCCCGCGACGCCCCGACGACCTCCGTCGTCTGGGCCGTGCGCAACCCGGCACCCGACTGGTCGGCGGTCGGCGGCGACCCCCTCCCCGAGCGCGCCCGCCTCAGCGCGTCCACCCGCGCGCTCGCCGCCGGGGCGAGCCCGGCCGTCGAGCTCCAGCCCGGCCGAGTCACCGAGGCACTGCGGGACGGCGGCGACGGTCGCGTGGCGGTCCTGCTCCGCAATGGGGAGATGATCGAGCGCGAGTTCGATCGCATCCTCGCCCTCAACGGCGGGGTCGGCGACTTCGCCATCTACCGCCAGCTCCAGGTCGCCGAGTGCTACGCCACGTGCGGGCCGGTCAATCTCGCCGCGGCGCTCCTCGGCGAGGCGGGCGGCGACTGCCTGGCCCAGGCCGGCCACGGCGCCGAGGCGCTGCGCAACCCCGAGCCCGGGTTCTTCATCCTCGGGGCCAAGTCCTACGGCCGCGACAGCCGCTTCCTCCTCGGGGTCGGCTGGCAGCAGGTGGCCGACGTCTTCGGGCTGCTCGATGGTTGAGCTCCTCCGCCGGCTCGAGCAGGCCACCCGGCCGGTCTCACCCGAGCTCCGGGCGGCGCTCGACCGGCGCTGGGCCGAGCTCCCCGAGCACGTCCGGACCCCGGCCCAGGCGCTCGGGCGGCGCTCGGCCGGGTGCGAGGGGACCCACGGGGTCTTCCCCCGGTGCAACCTCGCCTGCACGCCCTGCTACCACTCGCGCGAGGCGAACCGGGTCCGGGTCGACGGGGATCACACGGCGGTCGCCGTCGAGGCCCAGATGGCCCTGCTCGAGACGATCCGCGGCCCCGGCCAGAACGCCCAGCTGATCGGCGGGGAGGTCACGCTCCTCGGACCCGAGGAGCACGCCCGGGCCCTGGCGGCGATGGAGCGCCACGGACGCAAGCCGATGAGCATGTCCCACGGCGACTTCGACTACGACTACCTCGAGCGCCTGGCCGTCGGCCCGGACGGGCGCGTCCGCTTCGGCCACCTGTCCTTCGCCGGCCACTTCGACTCGATGATGTTCGGCCGCCGGGGGATCCGCCGGCCGGCCGGCGAGGCCGCCCTCCACCCCTACCGCGCCCGCTTCTGCGAGCACTTCCGCCGGCTCGAGCGCGAGCACGGGGTCACCCACTACCTGGCCCACAACATGACCGTGACCCCGGCCAACGCGGCGGAGATCCCCCGGGTCATCGCCGACTCCCGGGCGATGGGCTTCCGCATGTTCTCCTTCCAGCCGGCCGCCTTCATCGGCAACACCGCCCGCTGGAAGGGCGAGTTCCGCTCGGTCTCCGACGACGACGTCTGGGCGCTGATCGAGCGGGGAGCCGGCACACGGCTCCCCTACCGCGTCTTCCAGACCGGCGACCTGCGCTGCAACCGGACGGCCTACGGCGGCTACGTCGGCGACCGCTGGATCGCCCTCCTCGACGACCGGGTGCCCGCGGACCTCGCCGCCCGCGACGCCTTCTACCGGACGTTCGGGCCGATGGACTTCGACGTCCCCGGCCCCGTCCTCGCCGCCCGTCTCGCCCGGGTCCTCGTCCCGCGGCCCGGGGTCGTGGCCCTGGCCGCGCGCTGGGCGGCACGCTTCGTCGCCCGGGCCGGCGGCCTCGGCGCCCTGCGCCGTCACGGCTTCCGGCCGGTCACGTTCGTCATGCACAACTTCATGGACGCCGCCGTCGTCCGGCCGGCCTGGAGCCTCATGCGGGCCGGGGCGATCGCCGCGGACCCCGCCGTCCGGGCCGCCCAGGAGCGCCTCTCGGCCTGCTCCTACGCGATGGCCCATCCCGAGACCGGCGAGCTGATCCCGGCCTGCGCCCAGCACGCCGTCTACGACCCGGAGGAGAACGCCGCCCTCACCCGACTCCTGCCGATGGCCCCGTGAGGCGGCTACCCGGCGGCGACGGCGCCGATCAGCCGCGCGACGCGTCCGCCCTGCCAGGCCAGGGGCGCCCGGCCCGGCTCCTCGACCTCGAGGCGGGCTCCGGGTATCTCGCCGGCGTAGCGGCGGGCGACGGCCAGCGGGTGACCCGGGTCGACCTCGTCCCGGCTCCCGACGACGACGGTCGGGACGGCGATCCGACCGAGCTCGTCGAGCCGGTCGAACGGCCGCGACCGGGGCACGGCGGACAGGGCGTCGGCCACGGCGTCCGGGTGCTCGTGGGCGGCGAGGCGCTGGCGCAGGGCGGCGGTGAGGGTCTCCCGCCAGGCCGGCGGGACGGCGGCGAGGTCGTAGGCGGCGAGGAAGCCCTCGACCCCGCCTGCGCGCAGCCCGGCGGCCAGGGCGTCCCACCGGTCGAGGCCGGACGGGAAGCGTTCGGGGAGGTAGGCCGGCGTGATCAGGGCGAGGCCGGCGACCCGGTCCGGGTGCTCGAGGGCGAAGCGGATCGCCGTGTGCGCGCCCATCGACACCCCGGCGAGGACGGCCCGCCCGATCCCGAGGCGGTCGATGAGCTCGCCGAGGTCGCCGGCCAGGTCGGCGTAGGTGTAGGCGTGGGCGGCGGCCGGCGGCGAGGCGCCGTGGCCCCGGGCGTCGTAGAGGACGACGCGGTGGCCGGTCCGGGCGAGGGCGCCGGAGCCCATCAGCACGTAGCGCCGGGTCGCGGTCAGGCCGTGGAGGCAGACGACCGGGACCCCGGCGCCGGCCTCCTCGCAGGCGAGCTGCACCGGCCGATGTCTACCAGCCGTAGGCTGTGTCCATGACCGTGATCGACGTCAGCGAGGCCGAGTTCGAGCGCGAGGTGATCGAGCGGTCCCGCTCCGTCCCGGTGGTCGTCGACTTCTGGGCCGGCTGGTGCGGCCCGTGCCGGGCCCTCGGTCCGGTGCTCGAGGAGGTGGCCGGCCGGCGCGAGGGCGACGTCGTCCTGGCCAAGGTCGACACCGACGCCAACCCGGCGGTCTCCGAGCGCTACGGGATCCAGGGAATCCCGGCGGTCAAGGCGTTCCGCGACGGCCGGGTGGTCGACGAGTTCGTCGGCGTCCAGGCTCGGGCCGTGGTCGAGCGCTTCTTCGACGACCTGGTCCCCTCGCCGGCCGACGCCCTCGTCGCCGCCGGGGACGAGGATTCGCTCCGCGCGGCACTCGCCCTCGAGCCGGGCCGGGCCGACGCCACCGTGGCCCTGGCCCGCCGCCTCGTCGGTCGGGGCGAGCACGACGAGGCCCTCACCCTGCTCGCCGCCGTCGTCGGCGACTTCCAGGCCGACGGGCTCGCCGCCCGGCTGCGCCTGGCCGGCGACGACCGGCTCGCCCCGGCCCTCGCCGCCCTCGGCGACGACCAGGTCGTCCGCGGGCTCAACCTCCTGCTCGAGGCCGTGCCCGACGCCGGCGAGACCCAGGACGACATCCGCCGGGTGATCGTCGGCGAGCTCGACCGGCTCGGCGCCGACGATCCGCTCGCCCGGGACATGCGCCGGCGGCTGGCCGCCGCCCTCTACTGACTCGCGGCCGGCTGCGGCGACCCGCAGAAGGCGCACCTCCGGGCCTGGCGGAGGATGTGGGGCGCGGTCGCCTCGTCAGAGCGCCAGGCGCGTCTGGGGCTCCCCGGGGTCGGCGCCCGGGACCGGGGGGGCGGCGGTCCCGAAGGCGGCGACCCGCACGCCGAGCAGCCGGACGGGCCGGGCCGGGGCGTACTCCTCGAAGAGCTCGGCCGCGACCCGGCCGACGAGCACCGGATCGCGGGTCGGCTCGGCGATGGTCCGGGCCCGGGTGACCGTCGTCCAGTCGTCGAGGCGGACCTTGATCGCAATGTTCCGGCCCCGCAGGTCCCTGGCCTCGAGCCGGCCGCAGAGGTCGGTGGCGAGGGCGGCGATCGCCGCCCGCTGGCGGGCGCGGTCGACCAGGTCATAGTCGAACGTCGTCTCGGCCGACTGGGACTTCGTGTCCCGGACCGGCTCGACCGGGCTGTCGTCGTCGAAGTTGGCCCGGCGCCGCAGGTCGGCGCCGTGGCGCGCGCCGAAGACCGCCTGGAGGCGCTCGGTCGGCTGGTGAGCCAGCTCGGCGACGGTGGCGATGCCCATCGCCTCGAGACGCTCGACCGTCTTCGGCCCGATCCCCGGGATCAGGCGCGGCGAGAGGCCGGCGAAGCGGCGGGCCGCCTCCTCCCGGGTGAGGGCGACCGTACCGGCCGGCTTGCGCAGGCCGCTGGCGATCTTGGCCAGGAGCTTGTTCGGTCCCCGGCCGATCGAGCAGGTCAGGCCGGTCCGCGCGCCGATCTCCGTGCGCACCCGGGCCATCGCCGCGTTCGGCGCGAGGAGCCCGGTCAGATCGACGTAGACCTCGTCGAGGCCGACGACCTCGACCCGCTCGAGCTGGCCGCGAACGATCCCCATCACCTCGGCCGAGACCGCCCGGTAGGCCGTGAAGTCGGGGGGGACGACGACGATGTCCGGACAGAGGCGGCGTGCCCGGGCCAGGGGCATCGCCGAGCCGATCCCGTACGCCGCCCGGGCCTCGTAGGAGGCGGTGGTGACGACGGCCCGCGGTCCGGAGCCGGCGACCACGATCGGCTTGCCCCGAAGCTCAGGCCGCCGGCGGAGCTCAACCGACGCATAGAAGGCGTCCATGTCGAGATGGGCGATGACGCGCATCTTGTCTATTCGTTAGTTGAGAAGCGTCTAATGGAAATCTATCATTCGCTCGACTATCGTCCCCCTTACGTTGTAAGTGGATCTGACCGGCCCGTCAGCTTCCGACGAGCAGGGTCCGCCGTCGCAGTGCCCAAGCAGGCCGTCCCCCGGGTTTCGCGCCAGTAGCGGCCGGGCCGGGTCGACCACACCGCAGAATCCACCGCACAGAAACCACGGGAGGTGCGCATGAGGAACGTCCGCCTCAGCGCCGAGCAGGGACGAGGAGGTGATGCCGGCTGCGAGCCGGCTCCGTCGCCGGGAGCGCCGCGAGGCGCCGAGCCGACCGCCGCCGAGGCCTGGGCCGGAGTGACCCAGGTGGGCATCCGCGGGCTGGCCCGGAACGTGAGTGCCGTGCTCGCCGCGGTCGCCGGCACCGGCCGTCCGGCCGTCGTCACCAAGCACGGGGCCCCCCTCGTGGCCATCATCCCGATCGAGCCGGGCGACTCCGCGGACACCGTCCTCGCCCGAGCGAGGTTCCACCTCGAGGAGCTGGCCGAGGCGGACCGGGCGTCGGGCCGTCGCCGGAGCGCCGCCGAGGTGTTCGCCGAGCTCGGACGCCTCGCCGAGGCGATGGCGTACGCGACCTCGCTCGAGCACCCCTGAGCGCCCGTCAGTCGAAGCGGAAGTGAGCGCCGGTCGGCGCGACCGGCTCCCCCGACCGTCCGAGCTCGCCCGCGGCGGCGACCAGGGTCCGGGCGAATGTGTCGGTGCTCGCCCCGATCAGGGCGATCAGCTCCTCGACCGGGGTCGCCTCGTCCTTGACGCCGTTGGCGTAGTCGGTCGCGTAGCCGATCAGCCCGTAGGGGAGCTCCGCCTCGCCGGCCAGCGTCGCCTCCGGGCCGGCGGTCTGGCTGACCGCGCTCACCCCGCACTGGGCGAGCATCCGGATCTCGGTGCGCGTGTTGAAGCGCGGCCCGTCGACGTGCCCGTAGCAGCCCCCGTCGCGCGCCTCGTGACCGGCGGCGGCCGCCCCGGCGAGGAGCGCCCGCCGGAGTGGGTCGCTGAACGGCCGCTCGAAGATCCAGTGTCCCCGTCCCCGCTCGCCCTCGGCGTAGAGCGAGCAGAGGGCCCCGTCGGGGAGCCGGTTGGCCAGGAAGTGGAGATCGTCGAAGACGATCAGGCTGCCCAGCCGGATGGTCGGGTCGACGGCCCCGCAGACCGTCGCCGCAAGGATCGCCTCGGCCCCGGCCTCCCGGAGGGCAAGGATGTTCGCCCGATGGTTGACATGACTCGAGAGGCGGACGTGGCCCTCGCCGTGGCGCGAGACGTGGATCACCTCGAGCCCGCCGAAGCGGCCCTCGGTCACCACGACCGAGCCGAAGCGCGTCTCGATCGGCCGGGCCGCCGGCGACTCGAACGCCTCGAGCGCGTAGGTGCCCGACCCGGTGATGATGCCCAGCCTCACAGCCGGTGGATGCTACCCGGCGCATCAGCGGGTGGCCCAGATCTCCCCGGTGTCCCCGAACCCGAGGGCCCGCCTGGTCGCCGGGGTCAGGTCGTAGTCGCGGCCGGCGACGTAGGGCCCCCGGTCGATGACCGGGACCTCCACCGTCCGGTTGCCGAGATGGAGCCGGACGAGCGTGCCGCAGGGCAGCGTCTTGTGGGCCACCCCGAGCCGGGAGTCGGTCAGCGTCCCGCCGCAGGCCAGGGGGCCGCCGGGCCCGTACCAGGAGGCGCCGGCCAGGCGGTAGACGTTGATCGCTCCGACGGGCCGGAGGGCCGGCCGGCGGATCCGGTCCCCGGCGAAGCGTACGCGCAGCGACAGGCTCCCCGGCGCCCCCGGGCGAAAGCTCAGGTCGTAGCGCCCGGTCCGGGTCGTCCTCCCCCGGGCGATCGTCGTCCAGTCGGGGCCACGGCGCGCCTGGAGCGCGACCACGCCGGCCGGGCTCCCCGGCCGGACCGTCCCGGACACCGAGACGCTCCGGCCGACCAGGAGGTTCCGGCGGGTCGGCCAGGCGGAGATCGAAGCGCGGGCGCCGGGCGCGGCGAGGAGCGGGGCGAGCACGCCGCCGCTCGTGATGCCGCCGGCGAAGCCCGGATCGAGCTGGAGCCCGGACGCCACGCTCGGCGGAGTCGGGGCGACCACGACGACGTCGGCCTCGGCCGGGGCGCTGGTCGTGGCGGTGGCGGTGGCGGTGGCGCCGAGTCCGGCGGCTCCGAGAGCGAGCATGACACGACCAGGGCGAAGATCCAGTTGCGGCCTCATGGGCCTCCTTGTTTTCCTTGCCTACGGGGTTAGCTGTCGGGCTCGCGGCCGGCTGGACGCTCGCTGGGCGAGCTCCTGGCACGGTCGCTACGGCCGCGATGATCCGGCCGATTCGCCCCGACCGGAGCTCCGCGCGTGCTGCGCCCGGCTCCGGCAGATGGGTTCCCCGTTCGCGCCCACATTGGGCGAGCGCGACTCGGCAGACGAACAGTTGTTCGACGAAGGGTACCGAGCCGTCGGACGGAACGCCGGCCGGCCGGCCGGCCCGGGCGGACGCGGGGCGGCGGATGCCACAATCCCGGGCGTGACCAATCCAGACCGCCTGAGCGTCCTCGACGCCGAGCTGCTCGAGCTCGAGGACAGCTCGGCGCTCCACGCTCACGTCGCCTCCGTGCTCGTCTTCGAGGCCCCGGCCCCGACCCTCGCCGCGCTGACCGAGCACGTCATCAGCCGGCTCGAGCTCGTCCCCCGCTACCGCCAGAAGCTCGCCCGCATCCCCTACGGGCAGGGCCGGCCGGTGTGGATCGACGACCCCCACTTCAACCCCGGCTACCACATCCGCCATGCCGCCCTCCCCCGCCCCGGGGACGAGCCCGCCCTGGCCCGGGTCGCCGGGCGGCTCTTCTCCCAGCGCCTCGACCGGACCAAGCCGCTCTGGGAGCTCTGGCTCGTCGAGGGCCTCGCCGACGGGCGCTTCGCCCTGGTCGGGAAGACCCACCACGTGCTGGTCGACGGGGGCGACGACCTCGACCTGACGACGATCCTCTTCGACGCCGACCCGGCGAGCTCGCTCGCGCCGGCGCGGAGCTCGGCCTGGGTCGCCCGGCCAGCCCCGTCGCGGGCCGAGCTCCTCGCCGCGGCCATCGCCGAGCGGGCGAGCGACCCGGCCGAGGCGGTGCGCGGCGTCCAGGAGCTCCTGCGCCGCCCGCGGGCGCTGGCCGACGGCCTCCGGCGCCGCCTCGCCGGCGTCGGCGGGCCCCTCTCCGTCCTCGGCGGGGACCCGCCGCCGCGGACGCCGCTCAACGTGCCGATCGGCCCCCACCGGCGCTACGCCTGGGTCGGGAGCGACCTCGACCGCTTCCGCGAGATCAAGACCGCCCTCGGGGGGACGGTCAACGACGTCATCCTGGCCGCGGTGGCCGGCGCCCTCGGCCGCTATCTGCGCAGCCACGGCCACCCGACCGACGGCCTCGTCCTCCGGGCGCTCCTCCCCGTCTGGGCCCCGTCCGACCTCGGCCTGGCCGGTGGGCGCGTCGAGATGGTCTACGCGCCGCTCCCGGTCGGGATCGTCGACCCGCGTGAGCGCTTCGCCGAGATCAGCCAGGCGATGGAGGGCCTCAAGGAGTCGGGCCGGGCGGTCGACGCCCGGGTGCTGACCGAGCTCGCCGGCTTCGCCCCGTCGACGATCATCAGCCAGGCCGCCCGGCTCCAGCCGCACGCCCGGCTGGCCAACCTGACCGTCACCAACGTCCCCGGCCCCCAGGGGCCGCTCTTCCTCCTCGGCCGCCGCCTCGAGACGATCTACCCGGTCGTCCCCCTGGCCGAGCGCCAGGCCCTCGGCATCGCGGTGATGAGCTACTACGGGCGGGTCGGCTTCGGGATCCTCGCCGACTACGACGCGATCCCCGACCTCGACGAGATCGCCACCGAGCTCGCGGCGGCGATCGACGAGCTGGCCGCGCTGGCCGGGTCCGCCCGCCGGCCCGGCCGGGCCCGCCGGGTCGACGGGCGCCCGGCCCCTGCGGCGAAGCCGGCAAAACCGGCGAGCCGCGGGCCGGCGAAGGCCGCGGCCGGCAACGGCCGGCGGGCCCGGCCGAGGACCCGCGGCTAGCGCCGGTGCCCGGCTAGTGGGGCACCTCCGGCTGGCCCTGTGCCAGATCAACATGACGGTCGGCGACATCGCCGGCAACGAGCGGCGCATCGTCGACGCCCTCGACCGAGCACGGGCGTCCGGGGCCCAGCTGGCGATCTTCCCCGAGCTGACGATCACCGGCTACCCGCCGGAGGACCTCCTGCTCGGGACCCACTTCCTCCGCGACGCCCGGGCGGCGCTCGACCGGCTGGCCGCCGGGACGGCGGGCATCGTCGCCGTCGTCGGCTTCCCGGAGAGCACCGACGGGCGCGTCTACAACGCGGCCGCCGTCCTCGCCGACGGGGGCGTGGCGGCGATCCACCGGAAGGTCCACCTCCCGAACTACGGGGTCTTCGACGAGCAGCGCTACTTCCGGGCCGGAGCGGCGTCGAGCCTGATCGACGTCGGGCCGCACCGGATCGGCCTCACGGTGTGCGAGGACGTCTGGGAGCCCGGGCCGCCGGCGAGCACCCAGTCCCTGGCCGGGGCGACGTTGATCGTCAACCTCTCGGCCTCTCCCTACCACGCCGGCAAGGGCACCGAGCGGGAGCTCCTCTTCGGCCGGCGGGCCCGGGAGGACCGGGTGGCCTTCGCCTTCTGCGGCCTCGTCGGCGGGCAGGACGAGCTCGTCTTCGACGGCCACTCCTTCGTCCTCGACCCGACCGGCCGGGTCCTCGCCCGGGCCGGCCAGTTCGTCGAGGAGATCCTCGTCTGCGAGCTCGACCTCCCGGCACCCCACGTCGTCCGGGCGCCCGGGGAGCCCGGCGACGGCCCGCCGGCCGAGCTCCTCGCCCGACTCGAGCTCCCGGCGGCGAGCGGCCCGCCGCCGGGGCGGCGCGTCGCCGCCGTGCCCCGAGCCGATCGAGGCGGAGATCTACGCGGCCCTCCGGTGCGGCGTCCACGACTACCTCGAGAAGAACGGGTTCGCCCGCGCGGTCCTCGGCCTCTCGGGTGGCATCGACTCGGCCCTCGTCGCCTGCATCGCGGTCGACGCCCTCGGGCCCGACCGGGTCACGGCGGTCGTGATGCCGTCGCCCTACTCGTCGGCCGAGACCCAGGCCGACGCCCGGGAGCTGGCCGCGCGCCTTGGCATCGCCTGCGTCGAGCTGCCGATCGAGCCGGCGATGCGGGCCTACGAGACGATGCTCGGCGACGTCTTCGCCGGGCGAGCGGCCGACCTGACCGAGGAGAACCTCCAGGCGCGGATTCGCGGGAACCTGCTCATGGCCCTGTCGAACAAGTTCGGCTGGCTCGTCCTGACGACCGGGAACAAGTCCGAGATGTCGGTCGGCTACTCGACCCTCTACGGCGACTCGGCCGGCGGCTTCGCGGTGATCAAGGACTGCGAGAAGACGCTCGTCTTCCGCCTGGCTCGGCACCGGGGCGGCATCCCGGCGGCGATCCTCGACCGGCCGCCGTCGGCCGAGCTGCGCCCCGACCAGCGCGACGACGACTCGCTCCCCCCCTACGAGCTGCTCGACACGATCCTCCGGGGATACGTCGAGGAGGTCCGCGGCCGGGACGACCTGATCGCGGCCGGCCTTCCGGCCGACGAGGTCGACCGGGTGATCCGGCTGGTCGACGTCGCCGAGTACAAGCGCCGCCAGGCGCCTCCGGGGATCAAGATCACCGAGCGGGCCTTCGGCCGCGACCGGCGGATGCCGATCACCAACGCCTACCGCGGCTGACGGGCCGGGCGCACGGCGATCGTCACCCGGGAGACGGCGCAGGCGCGGCCGTCGTCGTCGGTGATCTCGACATCCCAGACCCAGGTCGTCCGCCCCCGGTGGCGCGGGCGTCCGACCGCATGGATCGTGCCGGCGGTGATCGAGCGGAGGAACGTCGTGTCGTTGGACATCCCCATCGCCGTCATCCCCCCGTCCATCACCACGACGGCGGTCCCGACCGAGGCGAGCGACTCGGCCATCGAGGCGTAGACGCCGCCGTGGACGAGGCCGAACGGCTGGAGGATCTCCGGGCGCACGGCGACCCGGGCGCTGACCTCCTCCGGGCCGACGGCGAGCAGCTCGAGCCCGTAGAGGCGATCGAAGCCGGGCATCTCCGGCAGGAGCGGGTCCATCCGCCGCCAAGATAGCGACCGCAAGCGCGCCTCGCCCCGACCGGCTGCAAGTCTCCGTGCAGGGGAAGGACTGAGGTTGCGCTCGCCGATGGGCCGCCATACGCTCTTGCCCGACTGGTGGGGTTGTGCAAAGCGACGACGTGGAGACCCGATGAGAAAGCAGCGTGCCGAGCGCCTGAGATTTGCCGTCGAGTCCCTGCCGCCCGAGACCCAGCGAGCGATGCTCAAGGGGATCCAGGAGAACCGGATCGTGACCGGGGCGAACACCGACCGCCGGGGCGGGGTCTGCCCGATGCTCGCCGCCGACCGCAACGCCTTCGCCGTCACCCCGCTCGCTGAGATCTTCGCGACCGCCTGGGACCAGTACACCGGGACGTCGTTCGTCAACGTCAACCGGCGCGCCGCGAGCGAGCGGGACCTCCGGGTCCTCCAGACGATGCTCGAGACCAGCCTCAAGCTCAGCGCCCGGGCCGAGCCGCCGACCGCGGTCACCGCCCGCCCGGCGATCCCCCAGCCGGCCGTGGCCGAGCTCGCCCAGGCTCAGCAGACGCTGACCGCGGCCGCCCGGCTCGAGGTCATCCGCGCGCTCGAGGCCTCCGGCCATCACGTCCCCACGTTGCCGGCCCCCCGGGTCGCCGCCGCCGCCGCGTCGGCGCCCGTCGCCTCGGCCGAGGCGCCCGCCCCGCGGGAGCCGTCCCGCCGCGAGACACGGCGCGCCCCCGCCGCCCCCCCGCGTCCGCGCGATCGGCGCCGACCGCCGAGCTCCGGCCCAGAAGACCGACACCGAGCTCGAGCGCCAGCGGGCCCGGGCGATCGTCGCCAACCAGGCGTCGACCTTGCGCAGTCGCGCCTGGCCACGCCCGGCCGCCCCGGCCCGCCCGGTCGAGACGACCCGGCCGGCCGAAGCGGCCCGCCAGTTCGAAGCGGCGCGCCAGATCGAAGCCGGTCGGCCGGTCGAGGCGACCCCGGCGCCGGTGCCGGCGCCCGTCGTCCGGGTCAGCCGGCCGAGCCGCATGCAGGAGCTCGCCGCCCGGTCGGGTTGGGCCTGGCTCCCGGCGTTCAACTCCTACGACGAGTACGAGCGGACGCTCCAGGATCTCGGCGAGACCCAGCGCGGCCCCGGGGCCGACGACGGCGGCGTCCGGCGCGAGGACACCAAGCAGCCCGATCGCACTCCCGCCTGATCCGACCGGGGGGCGTGCTCGTCCTCGCGTCCGCGGTGCTCGTGAGCTGCGGCGGGGCGCTCAAGCGCAGCTCGACCGCGTCGCCAAGCGCCTGAAGCTGGCGCCGCAGGGGACGGCGGAGGAAGCAGCGACACCAGCTGGTTGCCGGCGCGCAGCGTCGACTTCAACGGGGTGCGCCGCGTCCGGGATCACATCCCTTCGATCTACGTCATCCCCTCAGCTGACGTGTTGGAGCTCGACGGGGACCGCATCGGCGCGCCCTGCCCGTCCATGCTCAACGCCGCCGTCGCCCCGGGCGCCTGCCTCGTCACCGGAACTCTCGGAGGCCCGTTCGCGGTTCGATGCTGGACGCTGGCGGAGATCGACCGAGGCCGAGCACTGATGCTCGTGGGCACCGGGCCCGCGCGCGCGTTGGCGGGTCTCGCGCCCAGCGGGGCGACGGTCGCCCTAGCGACCGCCAGCGGCCCGAACGTAATCGTGAGATCCCCTGATGGGGTGGTCGATCAGCCGACCCGGCTCACGCCGGGCATGCGCCTGCTCTCGCGAGTGACCGGATGAGACCAAACCGCACCGGCCACTACCCTCCCGCTGAGTGGCCTCCCTCGACACGCTTCCCCCGCCCCAGCGCGCCGTCCTCTCCCTGATCCTCGCCAAGGGCAAGACCTACGACGAGATCGCCGGCCTCCTCGGCCTCGAGGTCGCCGCCGTCCGCGAGCGCGCCCACCTCGCCCTCGACGCCCTCGCCCCCCGCGAAGGCGCCCGACCCGCCCCCCGCCATCGGGCGGCGATCGGCAACTATCTCCTCGGCCAGCAGCTCGACGCCGCCGCCACCACCTTCGCCTACCTCGAATCCTCGGTCGCCGGCCGCGGCTGGGCCCGCGCCCTCGCCCGGGCGCTCGAGCCGCTCGCCGACGGCCGCCTCCCCCCGATCCCGGCCGACCCCGACCTCCCAACCCCTCCCGCCGCCGCCCCGGCCGAGCCCCCGGCCGCCGCTTCTCCCCCACCCGCCCGCCCGCCCGAAACCGCTCCCCAGGAGGACGATCCGCCCGCCGAGGACACCCTCTTGCCCGCGCCTGCGGTCTCCCGCCGCGGGGGCGCGCTCCTGATCGGCGGCGCCGTCCTCGTCCTCGCCGCCGGCGTCGTCGCCGCCGTCCTCCTCTTCACCGGCGGCGCCGGGCACAAGCCGACCCCCAAGCCCGCCCCCGCCGCCACGGCCACCACCCCCCAGGCCACCCTCGCCGGCCAGATCACGCTCACGCCGGCTCCCGGGACCGCCGCCCGCGGGCTGGCCGCCGTCTTCGCCCGCGCCGCCCGCCGCGGCGTCGCGATCGCCGCCAGCGGCCTGCGGCCGACCTCGGCCCACGTCGCCTACGGCGTCTGGCTCTACAACACCCCCACCGACTCCCAGCTCGTCGGCTTCCTCCCGGCGGTCAAGGCCGACGGCCGGGTCAGCGCCTTCGCCGACATCCCCACCGGCGCCGTCCGGTTCCGCACCCTCGTCCTCACCCGCGAGGCCTCCAGCCGCGCCACCACCCCCGGGCAGATCCTCCTCAGCGGGACGATCCCCGCCCGGGCGCTCGGTTAGGGGAGGAGCTTCCCCGGGTTCATCACGCCGGTCGGGTCCAGGCGGGCCTTGATCGCCTTCAGGACCTCGACGCCGACGGTCCCGACCTCCCGATCGAGCCACCGGGCGTGGTCACGGCCGACCGCGTGGTGGTGGGTGAGCGTCCCCCCGTGGCCCACGATCGCCTCGCTCGCCGCCACCTTCGCCGCCCGCCATTGGTCGAGCTCCCGGCCCTCGTCCTGCCGAGCGAGGACGGTGAAGTAGAGCGACGCGCCCGACTCGTAGAGGTGAGAGATGTGGCAGAGGACGAGCGGCGGCGTCCCCCGTCCGGTCAGCGACTCCCGCAGGGCGCGGCCGACCGCCGCGCGCAGCCCGTGGACCCGCGACCACTGGGCCGCCGTCTCGATCGTCTCGACCAGCACCCCGTGGGTCAGCAGGCCGTCGCGCAGGTACGGCGCCGCGAACCGCCCGGCCGCCCACGCCCGGCCCGGGCTCGTACCCAGGGGCAGTCCGCCCGCCCGGCGCAGGATGGCCAGGCTGTCGGATCGCCGGCGGCCCACGTCCTCCGCCTCGCCCTCCCACCCCAGGATCGCCAGGCACCCCCCCGCGTAGCCCCGGGCCCGGATGTACCCCCGGCCGGCCAGCCCCTTGATCCCCCCCTCGCCGGCCAGGGTGAGCGACAGCCGGGTCTCCTCCTCGTCCGAAAGGCGCGCCACGTCGGGTGCCCGGCGCTCCTGGGCCGCCAGGCGCAGCGCCTGCGCCCCCTGCTCGAAGCCCTCGAAGAACATCCCCTCGTAATGGGTCAGCTCCGGTCGCGGGCGCACCCGCAGGGACAGCTCGGTGATCACCCCGAGGACCCCTTCCGATCCGACGACGAGGCTCCGCACCGACGGGCCCGCCCCGCTGGCCGGGAGTGCCGCCAGGTCGAGATCGCCGATCGGCGAGCGCAGGCGCACGCCGCTGACCAGGTCGTCGATGCGCCCGTACCCGGACTGGGCCTGGCCGGCCGACCGGGTCGCCGCACACCCGCCGAGCGACACGTACTCGAAGCTCTGCGGGAAGTGCCCGAGCGTCAAGCCGTGCGCCGCCAGCCGCGCCTCGAGCGCCGGTCCCCGGATGCCCGCCCCCACCCGCACCGTCAACGACTCCCGGTCGACCTCGGCCAGGCCGTCGAGCCCGCGCAGGTCCAGGGCGATCACCGCGTGGTGGCGGCCCCGCTCGGGCGCGACGCCGCCGACCACGCTCGTCCCCCCGCCGAACGGGACCACCGCCACGCCCAGGCGCCGGCAGGCCATGAGCAGGGCCCCGACCTGCTCGTCCGACTCCGGGAAGACGACCGCGTCCGGGGCCCCGTCCGGGCTCCCCGCCCGCATGCGAACGAGGTCCGCGTAGCCCTTCCCGGCCGCGTGGACCACCCGCGTCGCGTGATCGGTCCGGACCCGCTCGGCGCCGACCACGCCGATCAGCGCCGCCGTCGCCGGCCGGCGCAGCCGCGGCCGGGGCAGGGCGACCTCCTCGAGGGCGACCGGCGGTCGCGCCGCCGCCGCCACCCCGATCTCCGCCCCCAGGAGCGCGAGCGCCTGCTCGGGGACCGCCGTCGGCTGGTCCGGGCGACCCCACCCCCACCAGCGCATGTCCTGGCCGGTCACCCGGTCACCCGGTCACCCGGTCGCCCGGATCCAGCACGCTCCGGTCGGCCACTAACGGTGGATCCGGCCGAGCTCCGCCAAAGCCTCGTCGAGCTCGGCCCGGCCCGCCCGGCGCACCGTTCCCAGGCCTTGGACGCCGGCGAGCTGGCGCAGGGTGAGGGTCACCCGGGTGGCGACCCGATCCGGCGCCCCGCGGGTCTCCGAGCTCAACTCGATCGTCACCTCCGCCCGCCGGAGGATGCGCTCGAAGCCGGTCCCGGAGAACTTCCGGCGCCACCGGCACCGCTCCGGGGAGGTCTGCTCGACGACCGCGAAGGCCGCCCGCACCGTCTTGCCCTTCTTGCTCTCGAGGACCTCGGTGAAGCCATCCGGATCGACGTCCTCGACCCGCTGCACGCCCGGCCACCACCGGGGCAGGTGGTACGGATCGCCAACAATCGCCCACAGGCTCTCCGGCGTGTCGGCGAATGTCGCGCTCCGGCGCGTGGTCGCCATCAGCCCGGCTCGTCGTAGGCGATCAGGGACGCGATCGGGTGCTCGGCCAGGCGCGCCCGCCCCCCGAGGAACCCGAGCTCGATGAGGAAGCTCGTCCCCACCACCGTCCCCCCCAGCCGCTCGACCAGCTCGCACAGGGCGAGCGCCGTCCCCCCCGTCGCCAGGAGGTCGTCGTGCACGAGGACCCGGCGCCCCTCGACCGGCGGGTCGGTGTGGAGCTCGAGCGTCGCGCTCGCGTACTCGAGGTCGAAGGTCGCGCTGATCGTCGCGTCCGGGAGTCGTCCCGGCTTGCGCGCCGGCAGGAACCCCGCGCCGATCCGGGTGGCCACCGCCGGCCCGAGCATGAAGCCCCGCGCCTCGGCTCCGACCACGAGCTCCGCCTCGAGGGGCGCCGCCGCCCGGGCCAGGCCGTCGACCGCGGCCGCCAGGGCCGCCGCGTCGGCGAGCAGCGGGGTGATGTCCTTGAAGACGATCCCCGGCTTCGGGAAGTCCGGGATGTCGCGGATGAACGACCGCAGGTCCGGGGTCATCAGCCGGCCGGGCCGCCGGCGCACGGGTCGGCGCCCGCGGACCCGAACGCGACGAGCGCCCGGTCCATCAGTTCGCGATCTTCCGGAGATCGCGGATCAGCAGCAGGTGCTTGAGGTGCGTGGCCACGACCGCCAGGTTCTCGAGCGCCTCGACCGCCTCCTTGCGCCGTTGCGGGTTGCGCGACCGTAGCGCCGGCTCGAGGATCTGCTGGAGCAGGCTCGCCTCCCGGTCGGCCGAGCTCCGAAAGACGCGCAGGTTGCGCCCCCCCACCCCGTAGCGCGCGAGCTCGGTCACCGCCCGGATGATCTCCCGCTCGGTGTCGTCGAAGTACTTGACCCCGTTGCGCTGGACGCCCTTGACCACGCCGTACTCCTCGAGCTCCCGGACGAGCTTTGGATCGGCCTGGGTCTCCTCGATCACGTCCTCGAGCGTGTAGAAGGCCGCCGCCTCGGTCACGCTGACCGTCGGGCGCCACCGCCGGCGCGGCTCCGCCGCCGCCTGCGCCCCGCCCGGCGCAACCGGCGGGACCTCCGGCTCGGAGCCCCGGCCGGACGCCAGCTCCTGGCGGATCACCCGCAACGGCAGGAACTCGTCCCGCTGGAGGCGGAGGATCGTCCGCAGCCGGGCGACGTCGTTCGGGCTGTAGAGCCGGTAGCCGCCCGGTGTCCGCCGGGGGGTCAGCAGCTTCTGGTCCTCGAGGTAGCGGATCTTCGAGATCGAGATGTCCGGGAACTCCTGGGAGAGGCCCTTGCACACCGCCCCGATCGTGATCGACTTCTGCGCCGGACGCGGCGCCTCGGCCGGGAGCTCGATGTCGGGGACCGAGCTCATCGCGACCGGTAGGTGAGCTTGTACTTCCCCACCTGGAGCTCGTCCCCGTCGGCCAGCCGCTGGGAGTCGATCCGGGTCCGGTTCACGTAGGTCCCGTTGAGCGACCCGCAGTCGTCGAGGAACCACTCGCTCCCCCGGTGGATCAGGATCGCATGGTCGCGCGAGACGGTCACGTCGTCGAGGAAGACGTCGGCGTCCGGCCGGCGCCCGATCGTCATCCGCTCCCCGTCGAGCGGGAAGCTCTCCCCGGCCCGGCCCCCGCCCGACCGGATGACGAGGGCCGCCCCCTGGGCGACCACCTCATCGAGGTCGACCGGGATGAACTCGCCCGTCTCGCCGACCCGGTAGGTCGCCGTCGCCGGATCCCCGCTCGGCTCGAGGGCCGCCAGATGGGCGCCGCACTTCTGGCAGAAGTTCGCTCCCTCGGCGTTGACGAACCCGCATTCCGGACAGTGCAGAGCCACGGGAGCCGCTCCGCCCTGGGCCTATTGGCCGGCGGGCTTGTCGCCGCCGCGACCCGCGAGGATCTGGCTCAACCGCTCCACGTCGGCGCCGCTGATGATCTCCTCACCGCCTTCGTTCTTCTTGCGCAGCCGGTTGACGAGCTCCGCCCGCAGGATGTCGATCTTGCCGTGCAGGATGCGGCGGCGGTAGGAGATCTCGACCTCCTCCTCGCTCAGCTGGTGAATCAGGTCCTTCAACTCCGGATCAGTCAACGAGCCGAGGTCGGGAAAGGTGTCCATGGTTTGGTTCCTCCGGGCGGATGGGGCTGCGGGAGTATATCCGCCGCCCCCGTAGGGTCAAGCTGAGCTTGAGGCTAGCGCACCGGTCCGGCCGGCGCTCGACGGGTCTCGAGCTGGCGCAGTCCGTCGCGGAAATAGAGCCCCGTCGCCACCCAGCCGAGCCCGAGGCCGGCGTAGAGAAAGCCCTCGCCGACCGCCCGGGCCCCGGTCAGGGCGAGGAAGACGCCGAGCATCGTCGGACCGACCGCGATCCGGCCCGGCCAGTTGATGCGCAGCTCGAGCCCCTTCTTCACCCAGATCGGCCCGACCCCCAGCATCAGGATCTCGCGGGCGAGCAGGATGATGATCGCCGGGCGGGGGAGCAGCGAGTACGACCAGCAGACGACGACGCCCGAGACGACGAGCGCCCGGTCGATCAGCGGATCGAGGAGCGCGCCCATCCGGCTGTACTGGCCCGTGATCCGGGCGGCGATCCCGTCGGCGTAGTCGCTCGCCCCGGCGACGAAGTAGAGCGTCGCCGCGAGCGCGTCGATCCCGTCCGGGCTGCGGTACTCGAGCACGAGGAAGACCGGGATCAGCGCCGCCCGGACGTAGCCGATCGCGTTGGGGATCGTCCACGGCCGCAGCGGCGCCCCGGGGAGCGTGGCCTCCGGCGCCGGGCCGGACCGGTCGATCCCGAAGAGGCGCCGCTTCGTCAGGGGGCGGCCCGCCACAGCTCCTCCACCGCGGCCACTGCCGCCTCGATCGGCTCCGCTCTGACTCCCGGCCGCGATTCCCGCCCCCGCCGCTGCTGGACCTCGATCTCCCCGGTCTCGAGCGCCCGGCGGCCCACCGTAAGGCGCAGCGGCGCCCCGAGCAGCTCGGCGTCGGCGAACTTCTGGCCCGGGCCGATGTCGCGGTCGTCGTAGACCACCGCCCGGCCCGCCGCCTCGAGGCCCGCGTAGAGCGCCTCGGCCAGCTCGCGCTCGGCCGTCCCCGGCTTGCCGATGACGACGAGATGGATGTCGAACGGGGCGATCGCCCGCGGCCAGGAGATCCCGCGCTCGTCGGCGAACTGCTCGACCGCCGCCGCGGCGATCCGCGCCGGGCCGAGGCCGTAGGAGCCCATGTGGATGAGCTGCTCGCGTCCCTGCTCGTCGAGGTAGGTGGCCCCCAGCGGCTTCGCGTACCGCGTCCCCAGCTTGAAGATGTTGCCCACCTCGATCGCCGGCTCGATCTCGATCGGATTCCCGTCGACCAGGTCGCCCGGCTCGACCGACCGGACGTCGGCCCGCTCGCCGGCGAAGTCACGTCCCGGCTCGACACCCCGCAGATGGGTGTCCGGCTTGTTCGCCCCGGTCACATAGCCGCCCGGCTCGACGGCCGCGTCGAGCAGGATCGGCGCCGCGACGCCCACCGGTCCGATGAACCCGGCCGGGCCGAGCTGCTCGGCGATCTCCTCCTCCCGGGCCGCCCGCCACTCCGCCCCGAGCGCGTTGGTCAGCTTGATCTCGTTCACCCGGTGGTCGCCCCGGAGCACCACGAGCACGAGGCCCCGGCCCTCGACGATCACCGGGAACGCCTTGAGCAGGGCCCCCGGAGCCACGCCGAGCGTCGCCGAGACCTCGGCCACCGTCTTGAGGCCGGGTGTCGCCGCCGCCTCCGGCGCCGCCAGCCGTTCGGGGAGCGCGACCGGCCGCGCCTGCGCGCTCGCCACCTCGACGTTCGCCGCGTAGCCCGGCGCCAGCGCGACCTCGTTCTCCCCGGCCGGGCACGGCGCCATGTACTCGTGCGCCCCGGTCCCCCCCATCATCCCGACGTCCGATTCGACCTTGTACCAGCGCAGGCCGGTCCGCTCGAAGATCCGCTCGTAGGCGAGCTCGTGCTTCGCGTAGCTCGCGGCCAGTCCCTCCGCGTCCCGGTCGAAGCTGTAGGAGTCCTTCATGATGAACTCCCGCGTCCGCAGGACCCCGGCCCGCGGCCGGGGCTCGTCCCGTTCCTTGACCTGGAAGTGGTAGAGCAGGAGCGGCAGGTCCCGGTAGGAGCGCACGAGCTGGGCGACGTGGGAGGTCACGACCTCCTCGTTGGTCATGGCCAGCACGAGCTCGGCCCCCTTGCGGTCGTGGAGCTTGAACAGCTCCTCGATCCCCGCCCGCCCGCTCCGCTTCCACAGCTCGGCCGGCTGGAGCACCGGCATCAGGATCTCCTGGGCCCCGATCGCGTCGAGCTCCTCGCGGATCAGCCCGACCACCCGCTGGTGGACCCGCCAGCCGGCCGGCAGCCAGGTCCACAAACCGGCGCCGACCTGGCGGATCAACCCGGCCCGGACCATCAGCTTGTGCGAGATCGCCTCGGCCTCGGCCGGAGCCTCCTTCTCGGTCGGCAGGAGGTAGCCGCCTAGGCGTGTCATCGCCGCAAGCCTAGCGGCGCCGCAGCCGGCGGTCCGCGCGTTGCGCCGCCGGGCCGCCGACCGTCGGGTCCCGAGCGGCCGGCCACCCGCGGCGGCCGTCGAGTCGCGCGACGCCTCGGCGGCGGTAGTGTCCGCAGAGCCCGTACGCGACCTTCGCAAGGAGACCCGATGCCCTACACCGTGCCGCCCCTCCCCTACGCCTCCGACGCGCTCGAGCCCCACATCGACGCTCGGACGATGGAGATCCACCACGACAAGCACCACCAGGCCTACGTCGACAAGCTCAACGACGCGCTCGCCGGCACCGATCTCGACGGCAAGCCGATCTCGGAAATCCTCCTCGATCTGAGCCAGGTCCCCGAGGACAAGCGCACGGCCGTACGCAACAACGGCGGCGGCCACTACAACCACGGCCTGTTCTGGGAGAGCATGAGCCCGGACGGGGGCGGCGAGCCGGCCGGCGACCTCAAGGCGGCGATCGACGAGGCGTTCGGCTCCTTCGGCGACTTCCAGGCCAAGGTCAAGGCGGCCGGGATCGGCCAGTTCGGGTCCGGCTGGGCCTGGCTCGTCCACGACGGCTCCGGGCTCGCCGTCGTCTCGACGCCCAACCAGGACAACCCGCTCTCCGGCGGTCAGGTGCCCCTCCTCGGCGTCGACGTCTGGGAGCACGCCTACTACCTCCTCTACCAGAACCGCCGTCCCGACTACCTCGACGCCTGGTGGAACACGGTCAACTGGGACATGGTCGCCAGCCGGCTGGCTGCCCTCGGCTGAGCCGACCGCTACTTTCGCATCGAGAACCCGTTTCTACGGGGAGGACGCCCAGGAGCACCGATGCTCACGGGCGTCCTCTCTTGCCGATCACCGCCAGCCTCGAGGCCCATGAACCGCACAAAGCTGCTCTCGCTTCTGCTTCTGCTCGCCGCGATCGGGCCCCTCGGGGCGATCCGTACGGCGCCGGCCCGGGCCAACCCGCTCCAGATCTCGATCATGATGGACGACGACCTGCTCGTCAACGGCAGCGACGCCCGCCGCGACAAGGCGCTCCTCCAGATGAAGGCCCTCGGTGTCCAGTACGTCCGGGCGACCGTCCTCTGGAGCGTCGTCGCCCACGGCACCAAGCCCGGGCACTTCAACGCGGCGAACCCCGGGGCCTACCCCCACCACAACTGGGACCGCTTCGACAACCTCGTCCGCTCGGCCCGCAACGACGGCATCAGCGTCTACTTCGACGTGACCGGCCCCGGTCCCCGCTGGGCCATGGGCACGGCACCGCCCAGCCAGCGCAAGAGCCAGCCGACCTGGATGCCCAACGCCGCCCAGTTCTACAAGTTCGTCTACGCCGTCGGCAAGCGATACTCCGGCACCTACCACAAGGAGCTGCCCAAGGACCACGGGCTGCTCCCGCGGGTCAACTTCTGGTCGATCTGGAACGAGCCCAACCAGGGCGGCTGGCTCACCCCGCAGGCCTACCGCAGCCCCACGCTCGGCCGGGTCATCCCCTACTCGCCCTTCCTCTACCGGCGGCTCTACCTCCAGGGCCGGGCCGCCCTCGCCGCCACCGGCCACAACAACGACTTCATCGCGATCGGCGAGACCTCGCCGACCGGCCGCGGCGCCCCGAGCAGCCGCAACCCCCTCTCCCCGAAGCTCTTCATCCGCGAGCTCCTCTGCGTCGACCCCCGGGGCGTCCCCTACACCGGGGCCGAGGCCAGCGCCCGCAACTGCGGCGACTTCAGCACCCTCGGGCCGATCCGCGCCTCCGGCTGGGCCCACCACCCCTACACCCGCAAGATTCCACCCACCGCCCTGCCGACCGACCCGGACGCGATCACGATCGCCAACCTCTCGGATCTCTCGACGCTCCTCGACCAGCTCGCCGTCACCACCGGTCACATCAACTCCGGGCTCTCGATCGTCGCCTCCGAGTTCGGCTACGAGTCCAACCCCCCCGACCCCTTCGCCGGCGTCAGCCTCGACAAGCAGGCCCAGTGGATCAACCTCGGCGACTTCCTCGCCTACGCCGACCCCCGGGTGGTCGCGATGACCCAGTTCCTCCTCCGCGACGCCCCGCCCAACCGCCTCCACCACAAGGGGACCAAGGCCTACTGGGACACCTACCAGTCGGGCCTCGAGACCAACGCCGGCCGCCACAAGACGGCCTTCGGCGCCTACATGCTCCCGCTCGTCCTCTACCCGGCCGGGAAGAACCCGACCACCGGCGCCCCGCTCACCGGCTTCTGGGGCCAACTTCGCTTCCGCCCCCACGGCTTCCCCTATCTGGCCGCGCCCGACCAGGTCCAGATCGAGTACCAGCGTCCCGGCTCCACCGGCTGGCAGGGGCTCGGCCCGCCGGTCGCGATCACCAACGGCCAGGACTTCTTCACCGGGACCGTGCCCAACCCCGGGCCCGGCCTGATCCGGGCGACCTGGCGCGGGCACGTCGCCCCGTTCCTCGTGATCAGCCGCCTGGCCGCCGTCCCCGCCGACTCGACGCCCTACCAGCTGACTCCGTAGCAGCGGGCGCCCGGAACGGCGAGCCTCAGGCCGGCTCCCGACGGTCGGGGGCCGGCGAGACGCCGAGGTCGAGGCCGCCCGCCCGCACCCTGAGGGTCGGCGGGCCGCCGGCTTCGTCGCCGGCGGTCAGCCACGCGTCGACGAACTCGACCTCGTCGAGGGAGATCCAGCAGTACTCCCCCGCCGTCTCGGCGCCGACCGAGAAGTAGAGGATCTCGGCGCCCGGGGGCAGCTCCCCCAACCCGACGGCCGGTCCCTCGCCCCGGTTGAGGATGCCTCCCAGCTCGAGCGCCGGCCGGCGGGCGTCCGCGTGGCTCACCGTCACGGCCACCGGCCCGCCGACCCAGCCGTGGAGCAGGGTGACGACCCCGGCGTAGCCAAGCTTCGTGCTCACCCGGCGGAGCTTAGGGCGCGGGCCGTCGACGGGAGCGTCCGTGTCGCCCCGTCCCGCCTCGCCTCGCCCCGTCCCGCCTCGCCTCGCCTGCCGAACCGTCGGCCGCGCCCGGGTGCTACGCGGCGCCGCGGCGCCGGCGCAGGGACGGACTACGCCCGGCTGAACCTTCGCCCGGCGACCGGCGACTGCGCCTCGTCGAGCACGACCGGGACCGCGGCGAGCGCGGCCAGGAGATCCTGGTCGGACTGCTCGTCGTCGGCTGCCGCCAGCTCCATCGCCGCGAGGCGCTCGGGCGTCAGCTCGTCGGCGTTCTCCGCCTCGACCGTGGCCAGCCATTGCGCCCCGTCGGCCGCCTCGGCGGCGTCGACGTCGATCCGCTTGGAGCGGGCGAACTTGTCGATCTCTACGAACAGGGCGTCGACGAGCTCCGCGGTCGGCACCTTGCGCAGCGGCTTGCCCCGGGAGAAGATCAGGCCCTCGTTCTTGGCGCCGGTGATCCCGAAGTCGGCGTGCGAGGCCTCGCCGATGCCGTTGACCGCGCACCCGAGCACGGCGACCTCGATCGGGTCGGGGTAGGCCTCGAGGCGGCGCTCGATCTCGGCGACCACCGTGTCCATGTCGAACTGGAGCCGGCCGCACGTCGGGCAGGCGATCAGGACCGGGCCACGCTCGCGGAGCTTCAGCGCCTTGAGGATCTCCCAGGCAACCTTGACCTCCTCCTCGGCGTGGAACGTCGAGAGCGAGATCCGGATCGTGTCGCCGATCCCGTCGGCCAGGAGCGTGCCGAGGCCGACCGCCGACTTCAGCGATCCCGACCACTTGGTCCCGGCCTCGGTGATCCCCAGGTGGAGGGGGTAGTCGATGCGCTCGCTGAGCAGCCGGTTCGAGGCGATCGTGTTGGGGACGTTCGTCGACTTGATCGAGACCTTGAAGTCCTCGAACTCGAGCCGCTCCATCAGCTCGACGAACTCGAGGGCCGCGGCGACGAGGGCGTCGACCGGGTTGGTCCGCTCGAGCTCGTGCAGGTGCTTGGGCAGCGAGCCCGAGTTGACCCCGATGCGCATCGGGGTCCCGGCCGCCCGGGCCCGCTCGGCGACCTCGGCCACCTTGTCCGGGCCGCCGATGTTCCCGGGGTTCAGGCGCACGCAGTGGGCCCCGGCGTCGATCGCCTTGAGCGCGAGCGTGTGGTTGAAGTGGATGTCGGCGATCACCGGGATCGGCGAGTCCCGGACGATCGTCTTCAGCGCCTCGATGTCCTTCTCCCGCGGCACCGCCACCCGGACGATGTCCGCCCCGGCCTCGGCGACCCGGCGGATCTGGTCCATCGTCGCCGTCAGGTTCGCGGTCTCCGTCTTGGTCATCGTCTGCACGACGACCGGCGCCCCGCCGCCGATCGGTACTCCGCCCACGCTGATCTGTCGCTTGGATGCCATTGGCGCATTGTAGAGCCGGCGCCCCGCTACCCTCCCGGGATGGCCGGGCTCAGCGTCTACGACACCGCCCAGGGCCCGCTTCCGCGCTTGGCCGAGCCGTTCGCCCTCCGCGCCCGGCGCCGCCGGCACGCGGAGTTCCTCGCCCTGGCCGGCGTCGACCGCCGCACGCGGATCCTCGACGTCGGCTGCGGGAGCGCCGGACTGCGGGCCCGGGCCCCGGAGCTCGACGTCACTGGCGTGGACCTCGTCGACCGCCCGTCCTACGCCGGGCCGCTCGTGATCGCCGACGCAACCGATCGGCTCCCCTTCGCCGACGGCGAGTTCGATCTCGTCTACTGCAACAGCGTGATCGAGCACGTCGCCCCCGCCCTGCGCGTCCGCTTCGCCGCCGAGTGCCGCCGCGTGGCCCGCGGCTGGTACGTCCAGACACCGGCCGCCTCGTTTCCGATCGAGCCCCATTCCCTGCTCCCCGCCGCCCACTGGCTCACGCCCGGCCTGCGGCGGGCCTACTGGCACCTCGGCGCGGCCGGCCATTGGGAGGACGTCCGCCTCCTCGCCCGCCGGGAGCTCGAGTCCCTCTTCGGCCCCGCCGTGCCCGAGCGGTTCGGTCCGCTGACCAAGAGCTGGATCAGCGTCCGGCCGGCCGCTCGGCGGCCGCGGGCATCCGCGCGGCCGGCCGCGTCGTAGGAGTGGGCATGAGCTCACCCGAAATCGGCGACCCGGCCCCCGACTTCACCCTCGACGGGCCCGACGGGACCTTCACCTTGAGCGAGCACTGCGGCCGGCGAGTGGTGCTCCTCTTCTACCCCGGCGACGACACGACCGTCTGCACCCGGCAGTTCTGCGCCTACCGCGATGCGGCGGACGAGATGGCCGGGCTCGACGCCGTGTTCGTCGGCATCTCGACCCAGGATGCGACCTCGAAGGAGGCGTTCAAGGCGAAGTACGGCCTGACGACTCCCCTGCTCGCCGACGCTGACGCCACCGTCTCGAAGGCGTACGGCGTCTACGCCAAGCGCTTGAAGATGGCCAAGCGGACGGTGTTCATCATCGACGAGGACGGCCGGATCGCCTACCGCCACGCTAACTTCGCGTCCGTGTCGTTCGACTCGGTCGGCGATCTCGCCGCCGCCTTGGAGTCACACGGCCGCTGAACGGCCTCGGGGCTCGCCGGCTCGTCGCGCCTCATGCGCGCCCCGGCCGCCGTGTCGGGGTCGAGGCGCTCCCGCCGCCGAGCCGCTCGAGCGCCGCCTCGGCTTCCTGCCTGGCCTGCGCCGCCGCCCGCGCCTGGGCCCGGGCCTCGGCGAGCGTGGCCTGCGCCTCCTCCAGCGCGCCGGCCGCTCGCTCCCGGCGCTCCTGCGCACTGCGCACGGCGCGGTCGGCCCGCTCGGCCAGCCGCCGGGCGGCGACGCTCGCGGCCCGGGCGGCCGCGAGCGTCGCCGCCCGCTCACGCTCGGCTCGCTCCGCCTCCGCCCGCTCGGCCTGCGCCTGGGCAGCCGCCGCCGCCTGGGTGGCGCGAGCCGCCGCCTCCGCGTCCGCGTCGTCCGCATCCGCCGTCCGGCGGCGTCCGGGGCGGCCGGGCCGGCCGCCCGGGGCCGGCTTGACGGCCGGGGGCGCCCGGCGCAGGCGCGTGGGTGGGGACGGCGGCGGGATCGGCGCGGCGAGGAGCCCATCGCCGAGGCCGACATGGCGGAGCTCCCGGGCGAGGCGCCCGCCCGCCACCTCCCGGCGGGCGTCCTCGTCGAGCGCCGCCGCGTGGAGGGTGTCGGCCACCCGGTCGATCACCGCCGGGCTCAGCTCGTGCCCGTCCGCGCTGAGGAGCCCGCCCGCCGCGGCGACCAGTCGGTCGACCGCCGCCCGCTCGGCGTCCGCCGCCGCCCGGAGGGCGCGGCCGTCTCCCCCACCGGCGAGGAGGGCCGCCTGCGCCTCCCGGACCGCGTCGCCGGCCTCGAGCAGGGCCCGCACGTCCGGGTCCTGGGTGCGGACCAGCTGGTTGACCGCCCACGCGGCGACCGACGGCTTGCGCAGTCCGGCCACCGCGGCTGCCTCCACGCGGCGACCCTCGCCGCGCAGCGCCCGGGCCAGCGCGCCCCGGTCCTCGACGAAGCGCTCGAGGGGCAGGCCGTAGAGGTCGTCGGCGTCCACGCCCACATCGTGCCGGGCCGGCGCGGCCGGTGCGGCCCGGGCTGACATAACCTCCGTGCGTGACCAGGATCGGCCGGGCGCAGGACGACGCCGCACGCCGGGCGCGCGCGTGGCACCACGCCAGGCAGGTCGCCGTCTGCGACGTCGTCGAGCCGTGGGCGCACGGGACGGTCGTGCGGGCAACCGCCTTCCCGGACTGGTTCTCGTTCAACCTCCTGCGGGTCGAGGACGACCCGGCGATGGCCGTCGACGCGCTGATCGCGCGCGCCGACGTGGCACTCGACGGGCTCGGCCACCGCCGCATCGACTTCGACTCGGCCGATGTCGCCGAGCCGCTGCGCGCCGGCTTCGCGCTCCGCGGTTGGAGCTCGATGCGCCTGCTGTGGATGCGGCACGGGGACGAGCCCCCACCGGCCCCGGTGCTACCGGTCGAGGAGGTCCCCTATGACGCGGTCCGCCGGCTCCGCGAGGCGTGGGATGCCGAGGACTCCCCCGCGCCGGTGGCCGGGGACCACCGGGTCCAGGCCCGGGCGCTGGCCCTGCGGCGCCGAGTGCGTGTCCTGGCCGCCATCGACGGCGGGGTCCCGATCGGGTTCGCCGAGCTCGATCGTGACGGCGCAGTGGCGGAGATCACCGAGGTGTTCGTCCACCCCGACCATCGCGGACGGGGCTGCGGCGCGGCGCTTCTCAGCCGGGCGATCGCCGCGGCGAGCGACGTCCGAGACCTGTGGATCTGCGCCGACGACGAAGACCGCCCGAAGGCGCTCTACCGGCGGATGGGCTTCCGTCCGGCGTGGTCGTCGACGGAGTTCCTGCGTCCCCCAGGGCCAACCGGCCCGGCTGCGAGCCCTAGTTGAAGCCGGGTCCAGCCAGCGTGCTGATGTCGTTGCTGATCGCGCTGATCACGAGGAACACGAGCAGAAGCACCCCGACCGAGCTGTAGCGCGCCATCGCCATCAGCGAGATCCGCCGGCCGCGGACCTTCTCGGCCACCGACCAGAGGACGTGGCCGCCGTCGAGCGGGAGGAACGGAAGCAGGTTGATGATGGCCAGGGCGAGCGAGATGAACCCGAGGAGGACGAGGGCGCGCGACGCGTCGAAGGCGAACTCCTGGTGGGTCACCGTGGTCAGGCCGATGACGCTGTGGAGCTGGTGGCGGACCGCCGGGCTGTAGAAGGCGTGGACGAGGCCGGCGAGGGTGCTCGTGGTCATCGACCACATCCGATCGAGGCTGACTCCGGCGGCGTCGAGCGGTCCGATGGCCGCGACGGTCGGGAGCGCGAACTGGAAGCCGACCAGCATCTTCTTGAGCTTCGCGTCGTAGCGCGGGGTCAGGGCGAAGGTCAGCTCGCTCCCGGTTCGCGCGACGGTGATCCGCGCGGGAGTCGCCGCCCGGCAGCCGGCCGTCGGCTTCCCGGCGCACGGGTGGGCGGCGATCCGCGCGGCGAGCACCGCCTGCGACCCGCGCACCCCGTCCACGGCGACGATCCGGTCGCCGGCGCGGAGCACCCCAGTCGCCGCCTGGGCCGGCTCGACCGCCGCGATGCTCGTGCTCGGCTGGCTCGTGCTCAGCGAGTAGGCCGCCCCCGGGCTGCCCGAGAGGAGGAGGACCCAGAAGATGACGAACGCGATGACCACGTTCATCACCGGCCCGGCGAGGATCACGGCGACCCGCTTCCACGGCGGCTGGAGGTAGTAGGCGCGCGGCCGGACGCTCGGATCCATGTCCTCGATCTCGGCTGGGTTCATCCCGCTGATCTTCACGTAGCCGCCGAACGGGATCGCGCCGATCCCGTACTCGGTCTCCCCTCGGCGGACCTTGAACAGGAGGGGCGGGAAGAACAGCGCGAAGCGCTCGACCCGCATCCCGACCGCCTTGGCGACGGCGAAGTGGCCGAGCTCGTGGAGGACGATCAGCGCGACGAAGCCGGCGAGCGCGAGAAGCCAGGACACCGACTGAGTCTGACAGGCGTGCCTTAAGGGCCGCGGAAGACGACTGCGCCGCCTCAGCCTCCGCGCGCCGAGGCGCGGTCGGCCAGGTCGGTGACCTCGTCGCGGGCGAGCTCCCGGGCCCGCCGGTCGACCTCGAAGAGGGTCTCGAAGGCCCGCACCGGCTGTGAGCCGAGCTCGTCGAGCGTCGCGGCGATCACGTCACCGATCGCGGTGAAGGCGATCCGCTCGGCGAGGAACGCGTGCACGGCGATCTCGTTGGCCGCGTTCAGCACGCACGGGGCCGTCCCGCCCGCGGCCGCCGCCTCCCGGGCGAGCCGCAGGCACGGGAAGGCGAGGGTGTCGACCGGCTCGAAGGTGAGGCTCCCGACCGCGGCCAGGTCGAGCCGGGCGACCGGAAGCGGCGCCCGCTCGGGGTAATGGAGGGCGTAGGAGATCGGCACCCGCATGTCGGGATAGCCGAGATGGGCGAGCGTCGCCCCGTCGCACAGGTCGATCAGGCTGTGGACGATCGACTGCGGATGGACGACCACGCCGATCCGGTCATACGGGGTCCCGAACAGGTGGTGGGCCTCGATCAGCTCGAGCCCCTTGTTCATCAGCGTCGCCGAGTCGATCGTGATCTTTCCGCCCATCTCCCAGGTCGGATGGCGGAGCGCCTGCTCGACGGTGACCTCCGCCAGCTGCGCGGCGCTCCACCCGCGGAAGGGCCCGCCCGAGGCGGTCAGGGTGAGGCGCTCGACGACCCCGGGGGGCTCGCCGGCGATCAGCTGGTGAAGGGCCGAGTGCTCGGAGTCGACCGGGATGATCCGGGCGCCGGTCGCCTCGGCGAGGGCCATCACGAGCTCGCCGCCGACGACGAGCGACTCCTTGTTGGCCAGGGCCAGATCGATGCCCTCCCCCAGGGTGGCGACCGTCGGCCCGAGACCGGCCGACCCGACGAGGGCGTTCAGGACGAGGTCGGCGTCGGATTCGACGATCAGGCGGACGAGGCCGGCGGCTC
This sequence comes from uncultured Solirubrobacterales bacterium, assembly GCA_963817865.1. Classification (GTDB taxonomy): domain Bacteria; phylum Actinomycetota; class Thermoleophilia; order Solirubrobacterales; family Solirubrobacteraceae; genus Palsa-513. The sequence goes on from CAWFQO010000011.1 coordinate 94,893, forward strand.
CGGCGAGAACCTCCCCCTCCGGCCAGCCGGCGGCCGCGCCGGCGGCCACCGCCTCGTCGGTGAGGGCGACGCGAGTGACCCCGTGGCGCCGGGCCTGCTCGACCAGCCGCTCGGAGGAGGACTGCGCCGAGAGCCCGACCAGCTCGAGCTCGTCCGACCCGGCGAGGACGTCGAGGGCCTGGAGGCCGATGGAGCCGGTCGAGCCGAGGATCAGGAGGCGGCGGGCGATCGGCCGAAGCCTGCCACAAACGCGACGGCCGCAGGCGGTGTAGCGTTGAAGGGGATGCGCCGCCTGCCCCGCCCCGCCGCCCTCGCCGCCCTCGTGGCCCTCGCCGCCGTGCTCCTCCTCGCCGCGTGCGGCGGAAGCGGGAGCTCGGCCAAGAAGACGACGACGACCGCGCCCGCGCCGACCGGACTGACGAAGGCCGAGTACATCGCCCAGGCCGATGCGATCTGCGCGAACGGAAAGCGGCGGGCCGCGCTCGGGAAGATCCAGTCGCTCGCCTTCCAGAGCCCGATCCCGACGGCCGAGATCGTCCGGCGCCTGCACACCGCCGCGGCGGCCTTCGTCCAGGTGCGCGACCGGCTCACGGCCCTCGCGCCGCCAGCGGCCGACCGGGCCGCCCTGACCCACTGGACAACCCAGATCGCGTCGTTCAGCGGCATGGTCAGCACCGCGCCGGACAAGGTCGCCCACGGGAATGCGCTGATCGAGCTGGCGAAGCTCGCCGGGAACCTCGCGGTCGCAGACATCGAGCCGCTGACCTTCGCCAAGAACTACGGAATGCGTGCCTGCTCGACCCTTGGCCCGTAGCCGGCCGGGCTCGGCGGTCGCGTGAGCCCCGCCGAGCCGATCACGCCGGCCTACCGAGCGGTGATGGCGATCTCCTCGCCGATCATCCGCCGCTGGGGCCGGCTCTCGGTGACCGGGCTCGAGCATCTGCCCGAGCGCGGGCCGGTGCTCATGGCGGCCAACCACGACAGCTACTGGGACCCGATCGCCGGCGGTAGCGCCGCGATCGACCGCCGCCAGATCCGCGCCCTGGCCAAGGCGGGCCTGTGGCGGTTTCGCGTCCTCGCGCTGATCCTCGACGGCATGGGCCAGATCCCGGTCGACCGCGGCCGGTCCGACACCGCGGCCTTCGACCGGGCGATCGCCGAGCTCCGGGGCGGCGCCTGCATCGGGATCTTTCCGGAGGGCACCCGCAGCGAGGGCCGGGTGCTCCGGGCGCGCAGCGGGCTCGGCCGGCTGGCCGCGGCCGTGCCCGAGGCGCAGATCGTCTGCTGCGCGATATCGGGGACGACCGACATCCCCCGCTTCCCTCGCCGGCCGCGCCTGCGGGTGACCTTCTTCCCGCCGGCCGGCGGCGGCCTGCGCGAAGACGAGACGCCGGCCGAGCTCGCGGCCCGCGTGCTCGCCGAACTCCGCGGGCGCGCGCCGATCGCCGCCGCCCGGCGCCGCTTCGATCAACGGCTGTTGGGGCGTCTCGCTCGGACCCGGTGAGCCGTCGTTGCAAGTCGAGGACCGGGGAGCTGCCGATCGGCGCGCTGCCAAACCCTTGACGCACCAGGCCGGGATCGCTATATAGCTATATAACTAGCTACCTGGTGAAATATCGGTGCTGATCGAATTCCATCTGGACCCGAGCTCTGGGGTCCCCACGTATCTACAGATCGTCCAGCAGGTGAGGCAGGCGATCAGCCTCGGAGTGCTCCGTCCGGGGGATCAGCTTCCGACGATCAAGGAGGTCGTGGGCAGCCTCGCGATCAACCCGAACACCGTCCTCAAGGCGTACCGCGAGCTCGACCACGAAGGGCTCGTCGACGGTCGCCGGGGCCAAGGGACGTTCGTCGCGACGACGATCACCCCGAATGCGCGACGCGACTACGCGCCGCTGCGGGCGGCCCTCGAGCAGTGGATCGCGCGGGCCCGCGAGGCCGGGCTCGACGACGCCGAGATCCACGCCCTCGTGGCGTCGAGCCTGCGGGCGTTCCTCGTCGAGGAGGTGGCATGAGCGCGGGCGCGGCCCTCTCGTGCGAGGCGGTGGGCAAGCGCTACGGCCGCACCTGGGCGCTGCGCGACTGCACGCTGACGGTGCCGGCCGGCTCGGTCACGGCACTGGTCGGGCCGAACGGGGCCGGGAAGACGACGCTGCTGCGGCTCGCGGTCGGGATCAGCGCACCGAGCGTCGGAGAGCTCAGCGCGCTCGGCTGGTCGCCGCGCCGGCACCCGCAGATGGTGCTGCCGAGGATCGGCTTCGTCGCCCAGGATCACCCCCTGTACAAGGGGTTCACGCTCGCCGAGATCCTGACCTTCGGGCGCAAGCTGAACCCGCGCTGGGACGAGCGACTCGCCCAGCGCCGCATCGACCGGCTCGGGCTCCGGCCGGATCAGAAGCTCGGGAGCCTCTCCGGCGGCGAGCAGGCCCAGGTGGCGCTGACGTTGGCGCTCGCCAAGCGGCCCGAGCTGCTGCTGCTCGACGAGCCGGTCGCCTCGCTCGACCCGCTCGCCCGGCGGGAGTTCCTCCAGTCGCTGATGGAGGCGATCGCCGACGGCGGCGTCACGGTGATTCTGTCGTCGCACATCCTCGCCGACCTCGAGCGGGTCTGCGACCACCTGGTGATCCTGTCGCGCGCACGGGTGCAGCTCGCCGGACCGACTGAGGAGATCGTGCGCTCCCACCGCCTGCTGACCGGGCCGCGCCGGGACCCGTCGAGCGTCGAGCGCATGCACTCGGTCGTCGCCGCCAGCCACACCGAGCGTCAGACGACGCTCCTCGTCCGCGCCAACGGTCATGTCTACGACGCGCATTGGCAGATCAGCCCGGTCGGCCTCGAGCAGGTCGTGCTCGCCTACTTGAGCCAGCCGTACCGGCCGGCGATCGCCGGCGAGGCGGGCGCGTCGCGACTTGGGTGGCGTGGCGCCAACACCGGTCGGAGAACGTGATCCTGGCCGCCCTCTACGCCCTGTTCGCGGCCGTGGTCGTGCTCACCGGCCTGCGCATGAACGCGAGCTTCAGGACGAGCGGACTCCCGGCGTGCCTGGCCCAGACGCCGTTCCCGCTGACCTGCAACCCGACGGTCGATGCCTTCCACGCGCGCTTCGACAGCCTCGGCAACCTGCGCACCGTCTTCAACCTCCTGCCCGGCTTCGCCGGGATCCTGCTTGCCGCCCCGTTCGTGGTCGAGCTCGAGTCCGGGACCTACGCACTCGCGTGGACGCAGAGCATCACCCCGCGACGCTGGCTGGTGACCCGGCTCGGCCTGGTCCTGATCGGAGCGCCGTCGCCGGCATCCTGGCCACCGAGCTCGCCGGGTGGTGGCGGCACTCGTTCGACCAGCTCGACGGGCGGATGGCCCCGGGCGTGTTCGACCTCGAGGGAATCGTCCCGTTCGCGTACACGGTGTTCGCGGCGGCCGCCGTCCTCGCGATCGGGAGCCTGACCCGACGGACCGGTCTCGCCGTGGCGGCCGGATTCGGCGCGTTCGTGCTCGCCCGTCTCGTGGTCCAGGGCTGGCTGCGTCAACGGCTGCTCCCGCCCGTGCACGCGGTGGGGAGCCTGGCCAACGCCCCGGCGGGAATCCATCAGGCCTGGGTCATCGACCAAGGCTTCGGCGACCAGCATGGGCACGCCGCCGCCAACGCCACCGGCATCCTCCGCTACTGCACGACCTCGGCCGGAGACCTCTCCGACCGGTGCGTCGCGCAGCACCACCTGTTCCAGGCGTTCGTGTATGAGCCGGCGTCGCGCTTCTGGGCCCTCCAGGCAATCGAGGCAGCGGTGTTCGTGACACTGGCCGGAGTCCTCACCGCGCTCGCGGTCTGGCTGATCCGCCGGCGACTCACATAGTCACCGTCGTGGCCGTCCGCGACACTAACACTGCTCACGCGTGTACCCCGTGACGGGCGATTACGAGGAGGCACCTCGCCGCCTCCCAGAAGCGGTAACAACCGCCGTGCCGAGAGGATGCGCGCTCGCGCCGGCGCCGCGCGGGCCTGCGCGGCGAGGCGGCCCCCAGCGCCGATCCCGCCGGAGCGGACTCGGCTCAGCCGCCGATCGCCGACATCGACCGGGCCGGCTGGATGAACCCGGCCTCGCCGACGTGGTGCTTGAGCTCCTTGCGCCAGACGGCGTCCCGGAGGATCCGCTCGAGCTCGAGGTCGGTCGCGCCGTCGCGCATCGGATCGCGGAGGTTGGTCTCGCCGAGGGAGAAGAGGCAGGTTCGGAGCTTGCCGTCGGCGGTCAGGCGGATCCGGTTGCAGTCGGCGCAGAAGGGCTCGGAGACCGGGTTGATGAAGCCGATCCGGCCGCGGCCGTCGGCGAAGCGGTAGGTCCGGGCGGTCGCGCTCGGGGCGCGGGGCTCGGCCTCGAGCGGGTAGACGGCGTGGATCGCGTCGCGGATCTCCCGCCCGGTGAGGACCTGGTCGGCCTTCCAGTTGCGGTCGCCGTCGAGCGGCATGAACTCGATGAAGCGGATCTCGTAGGGCTGCTCGCGGGCGAACTCGGCGAACGGGATCAGCTCCTGCTCGGTGAACCCGCGGATCCCGACGGCGTTGACCTTGATCGGGTGGGCCTCGGGGAAGGTCGCGAGCTTCGCCAGGCCGCGGAGCACCTGCGGCAGCGAGTCGCGGCGGGTCTGCTCGAAGAAGCGGTCGCGCTGGAGCGAGTCGAGTGAGACGTTGAAGCGGTCGACGCCGGCGCGGACGAGCGCCTCGGCCTGGCGCTCGAGCAGGTAGCCGTTGGTGGTGAGCGAGATCTCGTGGACGTCGTCGATCGCCTTGAGCATCCCGACCAGGCGGGGGAGCTCCCGGCGGACGAGGGGCTCGCCGCCGGTCAGGCGGATGTCGTGGACGCCCATCGGGGCGAGGATGGCCACGATCCGTTCGATCTCCTCGAAGGTCAGCAGATCGGCGCGATCGAGCCAGGGCAGGCCCTCGGCCGGCATGCAGTACTGACAGCGGAAGTTGCAGCGGTCGATGACCGAGATCCGCAGGTCTCCGATCAGACGGCCGTGGCCGTCCTTGAGAGGGTCAGTAATCATGCCCAGACTACGGCGGCCGCGCCCGGTTGGATCAGCCCGGTGCGCGGAACTTTGTGCGGCACGGATAAGAAAAAACGCCTATATCTAGGTTGTGCCTATGAAAGCTATGGGGCGCGCGCAGGTTGGCCGTGCGCGGGCCCGGGACGGCTTAAGGTGTGTCGGGGATGCGCCCGGCGACCTCGACGACCTCCGATCGATGACCACCCCGGTGCCCGTCGAAGCCGGGAGCGGCGCCGGACCCGACATGCGGCTCGGCGCGGTCACGCTGCTCGTGACGAACATCCGGAGCGCGCTCGCCTTCTACGCCGGCCTGCTCGGGCTGTGGATCCACCGCCTGGACGACGGGGTCGCCGCCCTCGGCGCGGGCGACGAGGATCTCATCATCCTGATCGAGGATCGGGAGGCCCCGCCGGCCGATGACTGCACCGGCCTCTTCCACCTGGCGATCCTCGTCCCGTCGCGACTCGAGCTGGCCCACTCGCTTCAGCGGGTGATCTACGCCCGGAGGTCGCTCACCGGCTTCGCCGACCACCTCGTCTGCGAGTCGCTCTACCTGAACGACCCCGACGGCAACGGCATCGAGATCTACGCGGATCGCCCGCGGGAGGACTGGCCGCTCGAGGACGGGCACGTCCAGGTGGCCACCGATCCGCTCGACCTCTACCACGTGCTCACCTCGGCCAGCGGCCGGAGCCTGCCGCCCGAGCAGCTCGAGCTCGGAACGGTGATCGGCCACGTCCACCTCCGGGTGGCCGACACGTCCCGGGCGGAGGCCTTCTACCGGGACGTGATCGGCCTCGACGTGATGGCGCGCTGGGAGTGGTCGTCGATCCTCGCGGCCGGCGGCTACCACCACCACATCGGGGTCAACCACGCGGCCGGCCGGGGCGCGCCGCCGCCGCCACCCGGGGCCCTCGGCATGCGCGACTTCGAGCTCGTGGTCGGCGACCTCGGTCCGGTCCGGGCCCGCCTCGGCCCGGCCGCCGAGCAGGAGGATGGCAGCCTCATGGCCGTCGACCCGTCGGGCAACCGGATCGTCCTGCGCGCCGGCTGATCAGTCCTCGAGCGAGGACCGGAAGCCGGACGCCGGCTCGACGGTCGCCCCGGCCGCCCGCGAGCGGTCGGCGAGCCAGCGGTCGGAGGTCACGACCCGGACCTCGTTCGGCGCCGGGTCGGCCACCAGGCGCCGGACGATCTCGTCGTCGGCCGAGTTCGCCCGGCCGCGGGGAGCGTGGGCCACGTGGATCACCGTCGAGCGAATCGGCGGGGACGGGGGCATCTCGAACACGACGGTGACGTCGTCGCCGCTCCCGGCGACCCAGCGCTCGAGGAGGTCGACGAGCCGGACCATCGCCTGATGACGGTCGCGCCACCAGGCGTCGGGCCGGGTTCCGATCACGTTCATTCCGTCGATGAGGTAGCGCACCCGACCCATCGTAGGGGCGCCAAGCGCGGCGCCACCGCGGCCACGCCCGGGGACGACCGCCGACCCCGTGATCACCCTCGCGGTAGCCGATCTCGAGCGGGCGGTGGCGTTCTACCGCGAGGGCCTCGGCCTGGACTCGGCGGGCGTGATGGCGACCGAGTTCGCCGGCGACGACGAGAACCCGGCCGGGGGCATCGCCCTGTTCCACCTCGACGGGAGCCTGATTCTCGCTCTGTACCCGCGCACCGAACTGGCCAAGGACGCCGGGATACCGTTCGGGGCGCCGAAGTCGGGCGAGTTCAGCATCGGACACCTCGTCGCCGGCGAGCAGGACGTCGACGCTCTGCTCGCTGCGGCCGAGGCCGCCGGCGCCACCCTCACCGGGCCGCCGCGCCGCCGGCCGTGGGGGATCTACTCCGGGTACTTCCGCGACCTCGACGGACACCTCTGGGAGATCATCTGGAATCCACGCGCCTGACCGTCGCCGGCCCTACCCGGCTTTGGCCAGATAGCTGTGACCGGCGGTGATGAACACGGTCCGGCGGGCGCGGAAGTCGGCGACGGACACCGCGCCGCGGGTGACCTGGGTGAGGGTCCCGTCGCAGCGGTCGGTGGTCGACCAGCGGGTCCCGCGGACCGTCCCGGCGGAGTAGCGACCGCGGGTGCGGAACTGGCCCTTGACGCTCGCCCGCAGGAGGCCGAGCACGCGCTGGCTGAGGCGCTTGGCCGCGGCGACGTGGGCCTTGCCGATCACCCGGCAGCCGAGGACCGAGCCGCTGCGCAGCCGCAGCTCGGCGAGCCCGAGCTCGCGCCGGTTCTGGAGGAGCTGGAAGAGCCCGCCGGAGAAGAGGCCGGCGCCGAGGCGGCCGGGGGTGGCGGTGGCAGTCATCGAGGACGAGCTGCCCCTGGCGGGCGTCGATCACCGAGCCGACGGGGATCTCGCGGGGGACGATGAGCGGGACGAAGCCGTTGCCCTTGACCCGGGCGGCGCGGAAGCCGGGCGGGAGCTGGATGAAGACGTGGCCGCTGACCGGGCCGATGTCGAGCGTCCGGCCGAGGACCGGCGGCTTGGTCACGCAGACGCAGGCGGTCACGGTCGCGGCGTCGGTCGTGACCTGGGCGGCGCCCCGCGGGTCGGAGATCGTGACCTTCACGCCATAGATCCCGGCTTGGGCGTAGGTGTGGGTCCCGGAGACCGAGCGGTCGAAGAGCCTGCCGCGGGCGACCGGGGGGCCGACGCTCCCGGTGCTGGGGGCGCTGCCGTCGCCCCAGTCGATCGTCGCCGTGAAGGTGCCGGTGCCGGCGGTCGACTCGAAGGTGGCGACCTCGCCGGAGAAGGGGATCCCGGTGACCGGGAAGAGCGAGTCGACGGTCGCGTTGGTCACGTCGGCGGGACCGGACGGCGGCGGGGCGGTCGTCGTGGTCGTCCCCGTCGCCCCGGTCGTCGTCGTCCCGGTCCCGGTCGTCGCGGGCGGGCCGGCCGGGCAGCAGCCGTCGCCGGCGAAGTGGGACTGGAAGCTCCCGACGTAGGGCATCGGCTGGCCGTCGCTCGAGGCGGCGGCGATCGTCCCGTTGAACGCGCTCGGGGCGACGAAGTCGATGACGATGTCGCCGGCCGCCCCGGGGTCGGTGCTCCGGTCGCCGACGTAGCGGGCGACGAGGTGGTTCGGCGAGCCGACGGTGCAGCCGGCGACGGAGCCGGTCTTGGTGGCGGGCCCGGTGTAGGTCCCGACGTAGTAGACGGTGGGCGCCGCGCAGGGGGTGCCGCCGGCGGCGCTCAGCGCCTGCTGTCCCTGGGCATCGCCGGCGACGGCGAAGCTGACGTTGCCGAGGTTGGTGACCCAGTTGCCGCTGAAGACGTTCTGCTCGCCGGTCGCGCCGGCGCCGGAGACGAGCAGGCCGAGGGCGACGCCGAGAACGGCGGCCGCGAGCGCCCAGCCGCCCCGGCGGCGATTGGGCCGCGACCGCATCTCAGCTCAGCATCCGGGCCATCCCGACCGACGCTACACCCGGGCCGGGGGCGACGCAAGCCGCTCAGACCATCGCGTGCCAGACGTAGTAGCCGGCGACGGCGGCGAAGAGGACGGCGTCGAGACGGTCGAGGGCGCCCCCGTGGGGGCCGAAGAGGGTGCCGGTGTCCTTGGTCCCGACCTCGCGCTTGACGAACGACTCGAAGAGATCCCCGGTCGGGGCGGCGATGGCGACGGCGAGGCCGAGCAGGAGGGCGTTCCCCTTGTGCATCCAGTCCTGGTAGAAGCTCGCGAAGAGGACGCCGGCGACGGCGAGGACCATCCCGATGACCAGCCCCTCGACCGTCTTGTTCGGGGAGATCCGCGGGGCGAGCGGCCGCCGCCCGAACATGCGCCCGCCGAAGTAGGCGGCCGAGTCGCCGACGAACGTCCCGACGAGCACGTCGATGACCACGCCGTCGCCGTGGGGGAGCTTGCGCAGGAGCACGGCGTGGGCGAGGGCGAGGCCGATCCACCAGACGCCGAGCATCATCGTCGCGATGCCGATCGTCCGGCCCCGGGGGGCGGCGACGGCGAGCAGGAAGGCGAGCGGGACGAGCGCGACGAGGACGAGGAGGATCTGGAGCGGCCCGCCGTACTGGGCGGCGAGGAGCAGGGCGATCAGGCCGATGAACCCGGCCAGCCGGATCGGATGGGCCCGCCCGAGCATGCGGTAGAGCTCGTCGAGGCAGATCCAGCCGAGGACGATCAGCGCGAGCGTGAAGACGAGGCCGCCGCGGCCGACGATGATCAGGGCGACGATCAGGGCGGGGACGGCGACGATGATCCGTCCGGTCAGCTCCGATCTCCTTCTCTGGGAGCGGTGGTCGCCACTTCCGCCGCCCCGGGGGGCGACGGCGGGTCGGGCGCGGCCACGCCCGCCGCCGCCGCCCGGAGCGAGCGGCTGCCCGCGGGCGGGCGGGGACCGCCGGCCATCAGCGGGCGTCCACGGGCGGGACGGGCGGGGCCTCGGCCTTCGTCACGCGCTGCTGCCGGTCCCGCCCGCCGAAGCGCCGCCGCCGGCCGGTGTACTCGGCCAGGGACTGCTCGAACGCCTCGCGGGTGAAGTCGGGCCAGAGCTCGTCGCGGAAGACGAGCTCGGAGTAGGCCGCCTGCCAGAGCAGGAAGTTCGAGAGCCGCTGCTCGCCGCTGGTGCGGATCACGAGGTCCGGGTCGTGCATCTCCGGGGCGTAGAGGAGCGCCCGGAAATCGTCCTCGTCGCCGCCGGCGAAGCGCCGGGCGGCGTCGACGATCTCGGCCCGGCCGCCGTAGTTGAAGGCGACGAACAGGGTGATCCGGTCGTTGGCGTCGGTCAGCGACTCGGCCCAGCCCATCTGCTCGATCAGCTTGGCGTCGACCCCTTCGGTCCGGCCGATGAAGCGGATCCGCACGCCCTCGGCGTGGAGCTCGGGCGTCTCCCGGAGGATCCGCTGGCTGAACATCCGCATCAGGGCGCGGACCTCCCGCCGTGGACGGGACCAGTTCTCGGTCGAGAAGGAGTAGACGGTCAGCTCGCGGACGCCGAGCTCGACGGCGTCGCGCAGCCTGGCCTTGACCGTGTCGGCTCCGGCCTGGTGGCCGGAGGCGACCGAGACGCCCTCGCGCTTGGCCCAGCGTCCGTTCCCGTCGGTGATGATCGCGACGTACCGAGGGCCGTCGCTCATCAGACCTCGAGGATCTCTTCTTCCTTGGTCTTGAGGAGGAGCGTCGAGCTCGGCGATCCGGGCGTCGGTCAGCTTCTGGAGCTCGGTCTCGGCCCGGCGCTCCTCGTCCTCGCCGGTGTCGCCTGAGTCCTTGAGCTCGCGGAGGTCGTGCTTGACGTCGCGGCGGATGTTGCGGATCGCGATCCGCCCCTCCTCGGCGATGTGGCGGGCGACCCGGACGAGCTCCCGGCGGCGCTCCTCGTTTAGCTCGGGGATGATCAGCCGCATGATGTTGCCGTCGTTGGACGGGTTGAGACCGAGATCGGAGTTCGAGATCGCCTTCTCGATCAGCTTCATCGAGCCCTTGTCGTAGGGCTGGACGGTGAGCATCCGCCCCTCGGGGGCGGAGATCGTCGCGAGCTGGCGCAACGGCGTCGCCGCCCCGTAGTAGTCGACGACCACCCGGTCGAGGAGGGCCGGGCTGGCCCGCCCGGTTCGCACGGTGGCCAGTTCGTGGTTGGTGGCCTCGACGGACTTCTCCATCCGCTCGGCTGCGTCCTCGAGTAGCTCTTCGATCATCTCGTCGCCACCAGTGTTCCGACCCGCTCTCCAGACAATATCCGGCTGATGTTTCGCTCGTCGTCCATGTTGAAGACGTGGAGCGGGAGCTGGCTCTCCATGCACAGGGTGAGCGCGGTCGCGTCCATCACCCCGAGCCGGCGCTGGATCGCGTCCATGTGGGTGATCTCGGGGATGAAGGTCGCCCCGGCGTCGAGGGCCGGGTCGGCGCTGAACACGCCGTCGACCCCGTTCTTGCCCATCAGGATCGCCTCGGCGTGGATCTCCGAGGCCCGGAGGGCGGCGGCGGTGTCGGTGGTGAAGAACGGGTTGCCGGTCCCGGCGGCGAAGATCACCACCCGCTTCTTCTCGAGGTGGCGCATCGCCCGGCGGCGGATGTAGGGCTCGGCGACCTCCTGGACGGTGATCGCCGACTGGACGCGGGTGTGGACGCCCTGGGTCTCGCAGGCGTCCTGGAGGGCGAGGGCGTTGAGCACGGTGGCGAGCATCCCCATGTAGTCGGCCGTCGCCCGGTCCATTCCGGCGGCCGCCCCGCGCATGCCCCGGTAGATGTTGCCGGCGCCGACGACGATGGCCAGCTCGACCCCGCTGGCGACGACGGCCTTGACCTCGCTGGCGATCGCCCGGAGGCGGTCGGGATCGACCCCGTAGTCGAGCTCGCCCATCAGGGCCTCGCCCGAGAGCTTCAGCAGAACGCGCTTGAAGACCGGCTCAGGCACGGCGCGCCATGCTCGACGCCTACTGCCCGACGGCGAAGCGCTGGAACCGGCGGATGACCACGTTCTCGCCGGTCTTGGCGGCGATCGTCGACGACGAGCTCGCGGATCGTCTTGCCGTCGTACTTGTCGGTGTTGACGTGCGGCTGGTTGAGGAGGACGACGCCCTCGTACCACTTGGCGAGCTTCCCGGCGGCGATCCGCTCGCGGATGTTCTCGGGCTTGTCGGCCGCCTCGGCCTCGAAGACGCGCAGCTCGGCGGCCTTGGCCTCGGCGGGGACGTCCTCCTCGCTGAGGTAGCGGGGGGCGGCCGCGGCGATGTGGAGGGCGACGTCGCGGGCAAAGGCGACGAAGTCGTCGTTGCGGGCGACGAAGTCCGTCTCGCAGTCGACCTCGACGAGGACGCCGACCTTGGCGTTCGAGTGGATGTAGGACTGGACGGTCCCCTCGGAGGCGACCCGCTCGCCGCGGTCCTCGATCCGCTTGCCCTGCTTGACCCGGAGGATCTCGATCGCTTTATCGACGTCGCCGGCGGACTCGGTCAGGGCCTTCTTGCAGTCCATCATCCCGGCGCCGGTCCGGTCGCGGAGGGCCTTGACGTCGGCCGCCTTGATCTCGGCGGCCATCAGGCGCTCGCCTGGCTCGGCGCCGGGGCGGCCTCGCCGTTCGCCGCAGCCGCGGGGGCCTCCGCCGCGGCCGCGTCGGCGGCGGGATCGGCCGGGGCGGGCGCCGCGGCGTCCGGGGTCGGAGCCGCCGGGTCCGGGGTCGGAGCCGCCCGGTCCGGGGTCGGAGCCGCCGGGTCCGGGGTGGGCTCGGGCGCGTCTGGGACGGGCTCGGCGGCGGGGGCCGCCGGCTCGGGGGCGGCGGCGGCCTCGGGTGGGCTCGGGGCGGGCGGCGACGCGGTCGGGGGCGCCTCGGGGTCGGGCTGGGGCGCGGCGTCGGCGGCCGACGCGTCGGCCGCCTCGCGGGCGGCCTTGGCCGCGGCGGCGGCGGCGGCGCCGCGGGCAGCGGCGCCGGCCCGCACGGTGGCGGCGGCCTGCTCGGCGGCCTGGGCCTTGGCGGCTACGGCGGCGGCCGCGGCCTGTTCGGCGGCTTGGGCGGCGGCGACCGCGTCGCGGGCCGCCTGCTCCTCGGCCTCACGCCGGGCCTGGGCCTCGGCTTCGCGGCGGGCGCGCTCCTCGGTCTCGCGGCGGGCGCGCTCCTCGGCCTCGAGCCGGATCCGCTCCTGCTCCTCGCGGTAGACGCGCGAGCCCTGGGCGACGACGTCGCCGATCGCCCGGGTGATCGCCGCGCACGAGCGGATCGCGTCGTCGTTGCCGGGGATGACGTAGTCGATCCCGTCGGGGTCGCAGTTGGTGTCGACGAGGCCGATGATCGGGATCCGCAGGCGCTGGGCCTCGGCCACGGCGATCGCCTCGGTCTTGAGGTCGACGATGAAGATCGCCGACGGCACGCCCTTCATGTTCTTGACGCCGCCGAGGTTGGCCCGGAGCTTGGCCAGGTCGGCCAGGGCGGACAGGCGCTCGCGGGTCGGCAGGAGGGCGAGCTGGCCCTCGGCCTCGTAGCGCTCGAGGTCGTGGAGGCGCTTGATCCGCTGGCTGATCGTCTGGAAGTTGGTGAGCAGGCCGCCGAGCCAGCGGTGGTTGACGTAGGGCATGCCGGCGCTCTCGGCGACCTCCTTGATCGCGTCGCGCGCCTGCTTCTTGGTCCCGACGAAGAGGACGGTGCCCCCGCGGTTGGCGATCTCCCCGGCGAACTGCTGCGCATCGTCGAGCAGGCGCTGGGCCTTGATCAGGTCGATGATGTAGATGCCGCCGCGCTCGCCGAAGATGAAGCGCCGCATCTTCGGATTCCAGCGGCGGGTCTGATGGCCGAAATGGACGCCGGCCTCCAGAAGCTCTCTGATGCCTACTTGAGCCACGGTGCTACTCCCTTGATTTGGTCTCGTGTGCCGTCCGTGCGGCCGGGTCGCGGACCCGGGTGCGAAGACCCGGGCAGGGTCGCGACCCGCTATCCGAGCGGATCGAATTGGTAGTGGGGTTCAGGATACACGCAAGTTTTGTCTGGTCCCGTCGTTAGAACGGGTGCGCGGGCCGGTCCGCCCTTCCCCTACCTCCGGCGGTCCGGCCCGCCACCCGTGCTTGCGGGACTGCTGCGCTGCGTCCCCGGTGTCTCGCTACCCGGTTTTCGCGCGTTTCAAAGCGGCGGCGAGGTCGTCGGGGAGGGGCGACTCGATCGCGATCGGGGCGCCGGTGAACGGCTGGTCGAAGCTCAGGCGGGTGGCGTGGAGGAACTGGCGCTCGAGCCCGAACGCCCCGGCCCGCCCGTACTCGGGGTCGCCGCAGACGGGATGGCCGATGGCCAGGAAGTGGGCGCGGATCTGGTGGGTGCGCCCGGTGTCCAGGCGCGCGCGCAGGAGCGTCGTCGTGGGCAGGGCCTGCTCGAGCTGGAAGTTGGTTCGCGCCTCGCGGGCGTCGTCGGTGTCGGTCGAGATCCGCGTCCGGACCCGCCGGTCGCGCCCGAGCGGGGCGTCGATCGTGCCGCTGCGGGCCGGAGGGCGTCCGTCGACGAGGACGAGGTACTCGCGCGTGATCGCGCGCGCGGCGAGGGCCGCCTTCAGGCGGCGGTGGCTCTCGGCGTGCTTGGCCACGACGAGCAGGCCGGAGGTGTCCTTGTCGAGGCGGTGGACGATCCCCGCCCGCCACGGGTCGCCGCCGGCGGCGCCGCGGGTGGCCAGGGCCTGGGAGAGGGTGCTCTGCCGATGACCGCGGGCCGGGTGGACGACGACGCCGGCCGGCTTCTCGACGACGAGGAGGTCGCCGTCCTCGTAGGCGACGGCGTAGGCCGCCGGGTCGGGGTCCCCGGCGGCGCGGTCGTCCGCGGGCGGGCCGTCGGGGCGGTCGACCTCGATCGTCTCGCCGGCGGCGAGGGCATGGCGCTTGGGGACGAGGCGGCCGTCGACCCGGACCCGGCCGAGCTCGAGCAGGCGCTGGGCTTGGGCGCGCGAGCCGACCCGGGTGCCGAGGAACCGGTCGAGACGCTCGCCGGCCGCCTCAGCCGGGACGCGGACTTCCATCGTCCCGGAGCACGTAGAGGAGGACGACCACGCCGAAGGTGATCGACATGTCGGCGAGGTTGAAGGCCGGCCAGTGCGGGAGCTTGATGAAGTCGGTGACCGCTCCGGCCCGGACCCGGTCGACGAGGTTCCCGAGCGCCCCGCCGACCATCAGGCCGGCCGGGAGCCAGAGCAGCGGGCGGTCGACGTGGGTGACGAAGTAGGCGACGATCGCGGCGATCGCCACCCCGATCACGACGACGACGAGCTCTGGCCCGCCGGCCGACACGCTGAACGCGATGCCGTCGTTGACCGTGTGGACGAGCTCGAGGCCGGGGACGAGCCGCCGGTGCTCGGTCGGTCCGATCGAGCCGTCGACGAGGTGCTTGGTCAGCTGGTCGCTGACCACCACGCCGGCGAGCACGGCCCCGGCCCGCAGCCATGCGCCGCGCCAGCGGGCCACCTCAGCCGTGGATCAGGCTGACGACGATGCCGCCGCCGATCCGGAGCACGAGGACGGCGATCAGCGGGCTGAAGTCGATCGCGCCGATCGGGGGGATGAACCGCCGGAAGATGCGCAGGTACGGCTCGGTCACGTCGCGGAGGAAGCCGAGGACCGCGTCGGACCAGCGCGAGTAGGGGATCCGCACGCCCATCGAGAGGACGAGCGTCGAGACGATGTAGGCGAAGATCACCAGCGTGTAGACCCAGATCAGGGCGTCGAGGTAGCTGGCGACGTCGGTGCGGACGGTGAGCAGGGGCAGAATCATCGGAGGACCTCGTCGGTGGCGCGGGCGAAGGCGCTCCGCAGCCCGGCCTGCTCGAGCGCCGCCAGGCCGCGCGCGGTGACCCCGCCCGGGGAGGTGACGGCCCGGCGGACGGCGAGGGTGTCCATCTCGCGGGCGCACAGGAGGGTGGCCGACCCGCGCAGGGAGGCGCCGACCAGCTCGGCGGCCCGGGCCTGCGGGAGCCCGTGGCGGATCGCGGCGTCGATCCAGGCCTCGGCGATCAGGGCGACGTAGGCCGGGGCGACGCCGCAGACCGCGGTCGCCACGTCGAGCAGCCGCTCGGGGAGCTCGACGGCGAGGCCGACGCGCCCGAACAGCGCGGCGGCCGCCGGGCCGAGCCCGGGGGCCCCGGACGTGCACAGGCAGGTCACGCCGTCGCGGACCTCGACGGCGGTGTTCGGCATCGCCCGGACGACCTCGGCCCGGGCGAAGAGCCGGCGGAGGTCGGCGAGGCGAACCCCGGCCAGGAGCGAGATCACCGGCCGCTCGGTCGCGCCGATCTCGGCGGCGACGGCCTCGAGCTGGGCCGGCTTGTGGGCGAGGACGATCAGCTCGGCCCGGTCGGCGAGCTCGGGGTTCCCGGCGGCCACCTCGCCGCCGACCTCGGCCACCAGGGCGGCCGCCCGACCCGAGCCGGCGTCGGTGGCGAGCACGGGCTCGCCCAGCCCGCGCGCGAGGGCGTGGGCCATGTTCCCGGAGCCGATGAAGCCGATGACCATGGAGCCCAAGCGTAACTCGTCCGGCGGCGCCAGCCGGGGCGGTTGGCTGCCGCGGCCTAGGATGGACGGGTGCAGCGCGTGCCGGCCGGCGACCCGTGGGAGGAGCATTGCGGCTCGAGTCGAGCCTGCCGGCGGGACGGGGTGATCGAGGTCAGCGCGACGACCGGGGCCGGGGCCGGGGCCTACGAGCAGGCGACCGCCGCGCTGGCCGCGGTCCTCGCGGCGGTCGAGGCGCTCGGCGGGGGGGCGGGCGACGTGGTCCGCACGCGGATCTTCGTCGTCGACATCGCCGCCAACGGCGAGGCGGTCGGCCGGGCTCACCGCGAGGCCCTGGGCGTCGTCGCCCCGGCCGCCGGGGTCTACGGCGTAAGCGAACTGCGCCGGCCCGAGGTGCTGGTCGAAGTCGAGGCGACCGCCCGGCTGGGCGTCTAGTCTCTGCGGCGCAGACGGGGCGGCCGATCGGTGAATGGCCGGCCTCGCGCTCTGCTCTTCGAGCGTTGGGGGTTGCGGTGTCGGGGTCGGAGTTCGACGGGAGGACCGTGCTGGTCACCGGCGCATCGCGCGGGATCGGCCTGGCCACGGCGCAGCACTTCGGCGAGCTCGGGGCCCGGGTCGGCCTCGTGGCGAGCGGGGCCGAGGGCATCGCCCGGGCGGCGGCCGCCCTCCCCGAGGGCACCGCCCACGCCGTCGCCGCCGATTTGACCGACCCGTCCGAGTGCGCCCGGGCCGTCGCCGAGGTCGAGGCGGCGCTCGGTCCGGTCGACGTCCTCGTGAGCTGCGCGGGAGCGCTCCACCGGGACTTCGTCGAGGACGTCAGGCCGGCCGACTTCGAGCGGAGCTATCGCCTGCACGCCGGGGCCGGACTCTGGCTGAGCCAGGCCGTGCTCCCGGGGATGCGGGCCCGCGGCTACGGGCGGATCGTCCTCGTCTCGTCCGAGCTCGGCCTCTTCGGGGCCCCGTCCTACGCGTCCTACTGCACGAGCAAGGCGGCCGTCGTCGGGCTGGCCGAGGTCCTCCATCTCGAGCTGGCCGGCAGCGGCGTGCGGGCGTGCGCGGTCTGCCCGGGCGATGTGCGGACCGACCAGCTGCGCGAGGAGCACGCGTGGGGGCCGACCGGCGGGACGACGTACGAGAAGGCGATGGACCCGCGGCGGGCGGCGCGGGCGATCGCGCGGGCGGCGGGCGGGCGCCGGCCGGTCGTGGTCGTCGATCGCCCGCACATGCGGGTCCTCTTCAACCTCCTCGCCGGCCCGCGGCGCCTGCGGCTGCGCATCATCAGGGACGCCTTCAAGGGGGTCCTGAGGGCGCGCGACTAGTGGCCGCGACCGCCCCGACCCGCGCGCCCGCGGCCGCCGCCCCCGAGGCCGGTCCGGCCGGCTGGTGGCGGGTGATCGTCGCCTACGCGCTGGTCGCCGCGGCGACCCAGATGCTCTGGCTGAGCTACGCGGCGATCACCACCGACTCGGCCCGGCAGTACGGGGTCTCGGAGAGCGCGGTCGGGTGGTTGTCGGAGATCTTCCCGCTCCTCTACGTCGTCCTGGCGATCCCGGCCGGGATGGCCCTCGATCGCTGGTTCCGCCCGGCCCTGGCCGGGGGGGCGGCGCTCGTGGCCGCCGGCGGGCTGATCCGCCTCGGCGGCCTGACCTTCGGCTGGGCGATGGCTGGCGCCGTCGCCGTGGCCCTGGCCCAGCCGGTCGTCCTCAGTGCGGTCGGCAAGCTGGCCGCCGAGTACGCCCCGCCCGCGGAGCGGGCGTCGGCGATCGCCGTGGGGTCGGCCGGGAACTTCGTCGGCATGCTCGCCGCGCTCGGCCTCGGGCCGACCCTCGGCGCCCACGGGCACCTCGGCCGTCTCCTGGCCGTCGAGGCCGGCCTGGCCGCGGCGGCCACGCTCGGCCTCCTCGCCGTCCTGCGCCGGGCGCCCGCCCGGCTCGGGGAGGCCGGGGGCGACGACGGTCAGGTGGTCGGGAGCCTGGCCGGCGTGCGGGCGCTCTGGGCGGTGCCGCGGATGCGGATCCTGTGCGGCCTCGTCTTCCTCGGCTTCGGCGTGTTCGTCGCCCTGGCCACCTGGCTTCAGACCCTCCTGCACCCGGATGGGGTGTCCGACGCGACGGCCGGGGCGCTGCTCGTGGCGATGATCGTCGCCGGGGTCGTCGGCTGCGCCACGCTGCCGCCGGTCGTCGCCCGGCGGGCGGCCGAGCGCCCATACCTGGGCGCGGCGGTCGCGGTCAGCGCCGTCGGGTGCCTTGCCCTCGTGGTGCCCTGGCTCGGCGTGCGGGCGGCTGCGCTGGTGGCGATGGGCGCGCTCCTCCTCCCGGCGCTGCCGATCGTCCTCACCGCGGCCGAGGAGCTCGCCGGGAGCGCGGCCGCCGGGGCGGCGGGGGCGATCGTCTGGATGGCCGGGAACCTCGGCGGGCTCGTCGTGGCCGGGCTCGTCCAGGTCCTCGTCCACCACCCGCTGCCCGCCTTCCTGGCCATGGCCGCCGTATCCCTCCTCGGCGCGCCCCTGGCCGCCCGGGTGGCCCGGCCGGGCGGGCCGGCCGGTGGCGGGGGGACAGCGGCCTAGGATGTGGGCGTGCGACGGCGGCGAACCCTGATCGCGGCGCTCGTGGTCTTCTCCGTCGTCATCTCCGTCGCCTACGTGACCGTCGGTGAGACGGTCTCCCGGGCCTCGCTCAGCCACTCGGTGGCCGCGAAGGTCGGCTCGGACTACTTCGGATCCTGCCATCACCAGGCCGGTCCGGCCTGGACCTGCGTGATCGCGACGAGCGACGGGACGAACGCCGGGATCCTCTACGCGATCACCGACCAGGGCCGCTGCTGGCACGGTGTGCGCGTGGCGGCCGGCGGGCTCGTCGGCCTCCCGGAGCGAATCTCCGGCTGCATCGGCCCGCTTGACCAGCTCCGCCTCGACACCCACTTCCAGAACGGGACGTCGACCCGGCGCCCAGGCTTCTACTGACCGGCGAGGTCCGGGGCGGGATCCGGGTGCGCGGCGGCGACCACCTCGGGAGCCGGCTCCTCGCCGGCCGGGGGAAAGCGCCCGACCGCGCTCTCGGCGATCGTCCGGAGCGCCTCGGAGAGCCGCAGGGTGTCCTCGGTCAGGCGGGTCCGCTCGGCCCAGATCAGCTCGGTCTCGCTGTCGAGCTGGCGCAGGCGCAGCTCGGCCGCCGCCTTGACCGCCTCGGCGTCGGCCCGCGCCGCCGCCCGGAGGGCCTCGGCCTCCTCGGTGGCCCGGGCGACCATCGCCTCGGCCTTCTGGTGGGCGAGGCGAAGGATCTCGGCCGTCTCCTCGCCGAGGTACTGGATCTCGGCCTCCACGCCCCGCGGCGTGGCCGCGACCCCGCGGGCGACCGCCAGCTCGTGCTCGAGCTCGGCCAGCCGCCGGTCGACCGGCTCGCGCTCGTAGGCGCCGGACCGGGTCAGCGGGAGCACGACGGCCGGGCCCGGAGCGCCGGGGATCCCGAGCGCGAACTCGGCGGTGTCGTCACTGTGCGCGGCCTCGGCCCCGAGTCGGTCCGGCTCGCCGGGAGCGACGAAGTAACCGACGGCGCGCCGGGACACCGCCCCGAGTCGTCCCCGTCTGAGCGCCGGCCTGCCGGCGCGCGTGTCCTGCTGCATGTGGCTCATCTCGGCCTCCAAGGATCGGTTTCCCCACCGTCGGTGTTCGGGGCCGGGCGCCCGGTCCCTGCCCTAGCTCTGGTTGAAGAAGCCCTTCTCGATCAACCGGGCCCGCTCCTCGGCGGAGATCTCGACGTTGCGCGGGGTGAGCATGAACACCTTCTCGGCGATCCGCTGCATCCCCCCGTCGAGGGCGTAGGTCAGGCCGCTGGCGAAGTCGATCAGCCGCTTGGCGAGGTCGTTGTCGACGCTCTGGAGGTTCAGGATCACCGGGACGTTGTCCTTGAACTTGTCGGCCACCTGCTGGGCGTCGTTGAACGACTTCGGGAGGACGAGGTGGACCCGGACGCCGCCGCGGCCGTTGGCCGCCCGCCCGCCGGGCACCGACCGGAGCACCGCGGTCTGGCGGCCGCCGCGGGGCTCGTCGTCATCGGCGAAGATGTCGTCGAACTCGTCGCGCCGGCGCCGGGCCGGCATCCGCCGGACGTTCGGTCGCTCGGCGGCGTAGCGCGCCTCCGGGTCGGGCCCGGGATCGCGGTCGCGCTCGCGCTCGCGCACCGGCTCGAGGTCGAGGTCATCGTGATGGGCATCCTCGGCCAAGCCGAAGTAGACGAGCGCGCGATGCCATGAGTCTCGTAGCGCCATCAGCTCAGTTCCAGTTCGTCACCCGCGCAGGATTCCCTGCACCCGTGAACTTTAGCCATAAAGGCTGGTGCCGATCCGCACGACCGTCGCCCCCTCCTCGACGGCGACCTCGAAGTCCTGGCTCGTGCCCATCGAGAGCTCGGGCAGGCCCCGGTCGGCGGCGAGCTCGCGCAGGGCGGCGAACCAGCGCCGGTTGTCCTGACCGGCCGGGGGCATGGTCATCAGCCCGCGCACGGGAACCGGGCAGGCGTCGATCATCGCGTCGAGCTCGCTCGGGGCGACGCCCGCCTTCCCCGCCTCGCCGGCGACGTTGACCTCGATCAGCACCGCCAGCCCCGGCCGCGCGTGGCGGCCGAGCTCGCGGAGGGCCGACCCGCTGGCCACGGAGTGGATCAGCTCGACGCGGGGGGCGATCAGCTTGACCTTCCGGCTCTGGAGCTGGCCGATGAAGTGCCAGCGGAACCGGGCGCCGTGGAGGTCCATCTTCGCGCCCAGGTCCTGGGCCCGGTTCTCCCCGACCAGGTCGATCCCCGCCTCGGCGAGGACGCCGAGCTCGGCGGCGGGGACGTACTTGACCGCGGCGAGGAGCGCGACGTCCTCCGCCCGGCGCCCCGACCGGGCCGCGGCCGCGGCGATCCGCTCGCGGGTGAGGATGACGTTGGCCCGGACCCGGGCGGCGCTCAGGGGAGCCACGCGATCCCCGCCTGGCGACCGGTGGCCGGCCCGTCGCGCCGGTGGGAGAAGCAGGCCGGCGCGCAGATCGTGCAGAGCCTGACGTCGGCGATTCGCTCGACCCCGACCCGGTCGAGCTCGAAGCGGGCGACGGCCTTCAGGTCGACCCGCCGGCCGACCGCGGCGCCCGGGACGCCGGCGAACGCGGCGCGGACCTCGTCGCCCACCTCGTAGCAGCAGCCGCCGGCGCCTGGGCCGATCGCCGCCTCGAGCGGGCCGGCGACCCCGAGCTCTCGCAGCGCGGCGACGCCCGCGGCGATCACCCCGGCCGCGAGGCCCCGCCAGCCGGCGTGGACCATCGCCACCCCGCCGGTGCCGGCCAGGGCGATCGGCAGGCAGTCGGCCGCGTGGACGGCGACCCCGACCCCGGGCAGGCGCGTCGCCTGGCCGTCCGCCGGCGCGGCCGCCACCACGTAGCCCGAGCCCAGCGCCGCGACCGTCGCCACCCGGGCCCCGTGGACCTGCCACCCGGCGGCGATCGCCTCGAGGCCGAGGGCGCGGCGGACGCGCTCCCGAGCCGCGGCGACCGGCGCCCCCGGACCGGTGCGGCCGAGGTCGCCGTCCGTGCGGGTCGTGAACGCGACGCGCGCCGGGCCGACCGCGAGCTCGATCATCCGAGCGCGCTCGCGAGCTCGGCCGCCCGGCCGCCGGTGAGCTCCCCGTCGAGCTTGCGGGCGAGCGTCCGGGCCAGCCGTGCACCGATCTCGGGCCCACGCAGGCCGGCGGCCAGGAGGTCGTCCCCGTCGATCTCGAGCCGGACCAGCCGGAGCTCGTCGAGGAAGCGCCGGGCCGGCGCCCGCGGGCCGAGCGCCCCGGCCACGGCGATCGCCTCGACGGGCGCGCGGGCGAGCGCGGCATGGAGCTCCGACGGCCGCGTGGCTGCCGCGATCGCCGCGGCCAGGCGATCGGCGGCCCAGACGGCGAGGACGACGTCGCGCTCGCGGGCGGCGAACTCGAGCGACTCGAGCCAGGCCGGGGAGGCCGCCGACCGGGTCGCCACGCCGAGGAGCACGAGGTCGGCGCGGGCGCCGGCCGGCAGCAGCTCGAGCGCGCGCGCGGCCAGGCCGGCGTCGACCGCGACCGGGAGCCCCGGGATCCCGGCGAGCACCGCGAGCGGGTCGGGCTCCCCGAGGGCGAGGCGGAGCTCGGCCCCGACGCGGGCGCCGCTCACCCCTTCGAGCGACGCCGCGGCGGCGAGCGCCGCGGTGTGGGGCTCGACCGCGAAGCCGAGGCGGACGCGGTAGCGGGCCAGGCGCAGGAGACGGGTCGGATCGTCGAGGAAGCTCCGATCGTGGAGGACCCGCAGGCGGCCGGCCCGCAGGTCGGCGACCCCGCCGGGGACGGCTCGCAGGGCACCGTCGGCGAGACCGACGGCGATCGCGTTGACCGTGAAATCCCGGCGGGCGAGATCCTCGGCGAGCGGGGCGGGCTCGACCTCGGGGAGCCCGCCCGGGACCGGGTAGCGCTCCCGCCGCGACCGGGCGACGTCGATCCGCCCGCCGGGCGTGGCCACCGTCGCGGTCTCGAAGCGGGCGTGGCGGACGGTCGGGTCGCCGAGCCGGTCGAGGAGGGCGCCCGGGTCGCCGTCGACGACGACGTCGAGCTCGCGCGGGGTCGACCCGAGGAGCAGGTCGCGCACCGCGCCCCCGACCAGGTGGATGCCCTCGAGCCCGGCGGCCGCGGCCAGCAGCTCCGGTCCGGCCGGCGCCCCGGCCAGCGCCGCGAGCACGCTGCCGCCGTCGGTCACCTAATCGATCCGCACGGGGATGCCGGCGGCGGCGATGTGGGCCTTGGCCTCGGCGATCGTGTGGGCGCCGTAGTGGAAGATCGACGCGCAGAGGGCGGCCGAGGCGCCGCAGGCCAGGGCGTCGACCAGGTGGTCGAGCTCGCCGGCCCCGCCCGAGGCGATCACCGGGACGCTCACCGCCTCGCTCACCGCCCCCGTCAGGTCGAGGTCGTAGCCGAAGTTGGTCCCGTCGCGGTCCATGCTCGTCAGGAGGATCTCCCCCGCCCCCCGCTCGACGCCCTCCCGGGCCCAGGCGAGGACGTCGCGGCCGGTCGGGGTCCGTCCGCCGGCGACGAACACCTCCCACCCGCCTGTGCCCCTGGGCCCCCCCGGGCCCGAACGGGGGTCCCATCCGGCCGGGCCTTGGCGTCGATGGCCAGGACGACGCACTGCGCCCCGAAGACGGTGGCCAGCTCGCCGATCAGCTCCGGCCGGGCGACGGCCGCCGAGTTGATCGCCACCTTGTCGGCCCCGGCGTCGAGGACGGCCTGGGCGTCGGCCACCGCGCGGATCCCCCCGCCGATGGTGAACGGGACGAAGACCTCGTCGGCCGTCCGCCGGGCCAGCTCGACGATCGTCTCGCGCTTCTCGTGGGTCGCGGTGATGTCGAGGAAGACGAGCTCGTCGGCTCCCGCCTCGTCGTACCGGGCGGCCAGCTCGACCGGGTCGCCGGCGTCGCGGATGTCGATGAAGTTCGTGCCCTTGACCACGCGCCCGGCGTCGACGTCGAGGCACGGGATGACCCGCTTCAGCTGCACAGCGCCTCCCGGGCCTCGGCGACCGTGAAGCGCCGCTCGTAGAGGGCCTTGCCGACGATCACCCCGGCCAGGCGGGGATGGCCGAGCCCGGCCAGGGCCTCGAGGTCGGCGAGCTCGCCGATCCCCCCCGAGTAGAGGAGCTCCCCGTCGACGGCGTCGGCCACCCGGCCGATCTCCTCGAGGTCGAGGCCGCCGAGCATCCCGTCGCGGTCGACGTCGGTGTAGACGAACCGCCTCACCCCCCGGTTTCCGAGCTCGGCGATCGCGTCGGTCGTGCGGAGCTCCCCGGTCTCGGTCCACCCGGCCGTCGAGACCCGGCCGCCGCGGACGTCGACCGAGACGACGAGCCGCTCGCCGAAGGCGGCCACCGCCGGCTCGAGCACGTCGGTGAACGCCGCCGTCCCCAGCACGAGACGGCCGGCCCCGGCGGCAGCGGCCGCGTCGAGGGCGGCGAGAGAGCGAAGGCCGCCCCCCAGCTGCACCGGTAGCTCCGTCTCCGTGACGATCCGGCGAACCTGCTCCAGATTCACAGGACTACCCGCGCGAGCACCGTCGAGGTCGACCACGTGGAGGCGCTCGGCCCCCGCCTGCTGCCAGGACCGGGCCGCGTCGAGCGGGTCCGCCGCGTACCGGGTGCTCTGGTCGAAGTCGCCGCGCACGAGCCGGACGGCGGTCGAGTCGAGGATGTCGATCGCCGGGTAGAGGATCACGCCGGGCTCGCCGCCACGGCGCCCGCGCAGACGGCGGCGAAGTTGGCCAGGAGCCGCAGGCCGCGGGTCGAGGACTTCTCCGGGTGGAACTGGACGCCCCAGAACGAGCCGCGGGCGACGGCGGTGACGAAGCGCTCGCCGTACTCGGCCGTCCCGAGCCAGTCGGCCCGGTCGGCGACGTCGACCACGTAGCTGTGCACGTGGTAGAAGGCCGACTCGTCGGGGAGGCCCGCGAGGAGGGCCCCGTGCTCGGGTGTGCGGGCGCGCGACGGGCAGGCCGGGGGCGCCCCCGGTCGCCAGCGGACCGGGCTCCAGCCGATGTGCGGGACCTTCAGGTCCCCGGCCTCGAGCTCGCGGACCAGGCCGGGGACGAGTCCGAGGCCGGCCGACCCGCCGAGCTCGGTCGACTCGTCGAACGCCAGCTGCATGCCCAGGCACAGGCCCAGGGTCGGCACCCCGGCGGCGACCCGCTCGCGGATCAGCTCGTCGAGGCCGGCGTCGGCGAGCCGGCTCATCGCCTCCGGGAACGCACCGACCCCGGGGACGATCAGGCCGTCGGCCCGGCGGAGCTCCTCGTGGTCGGAGCTGAGCAGCGGGTCGGCTCCGACGTGGACGAGCGCCTTCTCGACCGAGCGCCGGTTGCCCATCCCGTAGTCGACGATCCCGATCCGCGCCGGCTTCACGTGAGCGTCCCCTTGGTGCTCGGCACGCCGGTCTCGGTCGGGTCGATCGCCGTCGCGGTGCGCAGGGCCCGGGCGAACGCCTTGAACGCCGCCTCGATCATGTGGTGGGCGTTGGTGCCGGTCTCGACCTCGAGGTGGACGGTCAGGCGGGCGTGGTTGACCACCGACCGGAAGAACTCCTCGACCAGCTCGTGGTCGAGGTCGCCGGTCCTCCCCGGCCCGAGCTCGGGGGCCGCGAAGCGGAGGTACGGCCGGCCGCTGACGTCGATGGCACAGCGCGCCCGGGCCTCGTCCATCGGGACGGCGGCATCGCCGTAGCGGTGGATCCCGGCCCGGTCGCCGAGCGCCTCGTCGAGGGCCTGGCCGAGGACGATCCCGGTGTCCTCGACCGTGTGGTGGCCGCCGGTCTCGAGGTCGCCGGCCGCCCGGACGTCGAGGTCGAGGCGGCCGTGCCGGGCGAGCAGGTCGAGCATGTGGTCGAGGAAGCCGACCCCGGTGGCCCGGGTCCCGGCCCCCGTCCCGTCGAGGGCGAGCTTGAGGTGGACGTCGGTCTCCCGGGTGGCCCGGCTGATCTCGGCGGTGCGGGTCATCCGGGGATTCTCGCGCATCCGGCGCGGTCGCCCGTCGCGGGCTATCGCGGCGGCACGGGCACCCGCGCGGTCATCGACTCGGCGTGGACGGCAAAGCCCTCGGCCCGGGCGATCGGCGCCCCGGCCCCGGCGAGCGCCGGGAGCGCGGCGGCCGGGATGTGGACCTCGGCCATCCGGCGGCGGAAGTGGCGCGCCGAGAGCCCCGAGGCGAACCGGGCCGAGCCGCCGGTCGGGAGCACGTGGTTGGAGCCGCTGACGTAGTCGCCGAACGCCGTCCCGGCCGGCCAGCCGACGAAGACGCACCCGGCCGCGCGGACCCGGGGGGCGAGCGCCCGGGCCTCGGGGCCGATCAGCTCTAGGTGCTCGGGGGCGTAGGCGTCCGAGAAGGCGAGCGCCCGGTCGAGGCCGCCGGCCTCGACGAGCACGCAGGCGGCCGGCTCCGGCCCCGGGCGCAGGGCGGCGAGCTGCTCGATCTCGGCGGCCAGGCGGTCGAGCAGGTCGGCCTCCGCGGCCACGGCGAGGACCAGGCTCTGGGGGCCGTGCTCGGCCTGGGCGATCAGGTCGAGGGCGATCAGGCGCAGCGACCCGAGGTCGTCGGCGTCGAAGATGACCAGGAGGTCGCTCGGACCGGCGAAGCCGTCGATCCCGACCCGATCGCAGACCTGGCGCTTGGCCTCCTGGACGTAGAGGTTCCCCGGTCCGACGATCACGTCGACCGGGGCGACGGTCTCGGTCCCGTGGGCGAGGGCGGCGACCGCCTGGGCTCCGCCGATCCGGTAGACGGTGGCCACCCCGCACAGCCCGCACGTGCCGAGGAGGACGTCGGCCACCGGCGGCGGGGTGCAGACGACGACGTCCTCGACGCCGGCCGCCCGGGCGGTCACGACGCCCATCACCACCGTGCTCGGGTACGGCGCCCGGCCCCCGGGGACGTAGACGGCGGCGCTCTTGACCGGGATCTCGCGCAGGCGGACCCGGTGGCCCTGGGCGAGGCCGACCTCGCGCTCGTCGTCGACCCCGGCGGCGGCGACCTGGGCGACGTTGGCGATCGCCAGCTCGAGCCCGGACCGGACGTCGGCGGGGAGCGCCGCGTCGGCCCAGGCGAGCTCGTCGGCGCTCGCCCGCAGCGGCTGGCCCGGGGCGTCGAAGCGATCGGTGTACTCGATCAGCGCCGCGTCGCCCCGGTCGCGGACGTCGGCGACGATCGCCGCCACCGCCCCGGCGACGTCGGCCCCGGCCGGGACGAGGGCGCGGACCTCCCGGGCCAGGGCGGCCGGGTCCTCGAGCCGGCGGCGCTCAATGCGCACGGAGTCGCTCCAGCACCTCGTCGATCGCCGCGGCCTTGAGCTTGTGGGCGACAGGGTTGGCGATCAGCCGGGCCGTGCAGACGACGATCTCCTCGCGAATCACCAGGTTGTTCTCCCGGAGGGTCGTCCCCGTCGCCGTGAGGTCGACGATCGCCTCGGCCAGACCGGTGAGCGGGGCGAGCTCGACCGAGCCCTTGACCTCGACGATCTCCGCCTGGCGGCCGGTCCGCTCGAAGTGGCGCAGGGCGATCCGCGGGTACTTGGTGGCCACCCGCATCACCCCGAGCCGGCGGAGGGCCTCGGCCGCCGGGTCGGGGCCGGCGGTGGTCGCGAGGACCATCGTGCAGCGGCCGTAGCCGAGGTCGAGCAGCTCGTAGACCTCGCGTCCGGCCCCGGGGGTGGCCGAGTCGGCCTGCTCCATGAGGACGTCCTTGCCCGTGATCCCGAGGTCGGCCGCCCCGGCCGCGACGTAGGTCGGGACGTCGGACGGTCGCATCGTGATCAGGCCGACGTCCTCGAAGAGGAGCTTGCGGTCGTTGTGGCGGACCTCGTCGGTGTCGACCCCGAGGCGGGCCAGGCGATCCAGCGTCTCGGTGAAGAGGGCGCCCCGGGGGACGGCGATGGTCAGGCCGTTGGTTGGGCGGCTCACCGCTCGGCGTCCCGTCCGCCGTCCGGCGCCCCGCGCTCCTCGCCGGCCAGCGCCATGTGGAGCCGGTCGACGGCGAGCGCGAAGCCGACGGCCGGCTGGCTCGGGCCGAACCGGGCGAGGAGGTCGTCGTAGCGACCGCCGCCGCCGATCGGCATCCCGACCGCCGGGTCGTAGACCTCGAAGATCGCCCCGGTGTAGTAGCCGATCGACCGCAGCGAGAGGCCGAGATCGAAGATCACCCGGCCGGCGACCGCCGGCTCGAGTAGGGCGTGGACGTTGCGCAGGCCAGCCATCGCGTCGGCGACCGGGCCGGGCGGGCCGTGGAGGATCTCCGGTCCTCCCCGCATCAGCGGGACCCGCTGGAGGAGCCGGGCGGCCTCGTCGGGGAGCTCGAGCGCCCGGAGCTCGGCCTCGAGCGAGACGAAGTCCCCGCGGGCGAGCTCCCCGAGCAGGCGGGCCCCGGCCTCGGCCGGCACGTCGAGGCTCTCGAGCAGCGACGGGTAGAGGTTGGCGTCGCCCAGGCCGACCCGGTAGCTCCGGAGGCCGACCGCGTCGAGGGCGTTGCAGATCACGGTCAGGACCTCGGCGGTCCCGGCCGGAGCCGGCGAGCCGATCAGCTCGATCCCGGCCTGGAGGAACTCGCGCGGGTGGCCGCGCTGGGGCCGGACGCCCCGGTAGGAGTGGGCGAAGTAGCAGAAGCGCAGGGGCGGCTCGGCGCTCGGGTAGCGGGTCGCGACGACCCGGGCGATGGGGACGGTCATGTCCGAGCGCAGGACGAGCACCTCGCCGTTCTCGTCGAAGACCCGGTAGGCCGGGCGGGCGTCGGCCATCCCGCCCTGGGCGAGGACCGCCTCGTACTCGAGCGCCGGCGTGTAGACCTCGCCGTAGCCGGCTTGGGCGAACACGTCGCGGAGGACCTCGGTGATCGCGCGGAGCTCGCGCATCTCGTCGGGCAGGACGTCCCGGGTGCCGCTGGGAATCGGGTGAATCACGGCTCGGACGGTACTTGGTCGGGATCTGCGGGTCGGGCGCCGCCGGCCGGCGGCGGGGGCGGCGTGGGCGGCGGGTCAGACGGCGACGACGGGCT
>CAWFQO010000012.1:0-104039 GCA_963817865.1 uncultured Solirubrobacterales bacterium
GACGGCGATCGCGTTGACCGTGAAATCCCGGCGGGCGAGATCCTCGGCGAGCGGGGCGGGCTCGACCTCGGGGAGCCCGCCCGGGACCGGGTAGCGCTCCCGCCGCGACCGGGCGACGTCGATCCGCCCGCCGGGCGTGGCCACCGTCGCGGTCTCGAAGCGGGCGTGGCGGACGGTCGGGTCGCCGAGCCGGTCGAGGAGGGCGCCCGGGTCGCCGTCGACGACGACGTCGAGCTCGCGCGGGGTCGACCCGAGGAGCAGGTCGCGCACCGCGCCGCCGACCAGGTGGATGCCCTCGAGCCCGGCGGCCGCGGCCAGCAGCTCCGGTCCGGCCGGCGCCCCGGCCAGCGCCGCGAGCACGCTGCCGCCGTCGGTCACCTAATCGATCCGCACGGGGATGCCGGCGGCGGCGATGTGGGCCTTGGCCTCGGCGATCGTGTGGGCGCCGTAGTGGAAGATCGACGCGCAGAGGGCGGCCGAGGCGCCGCAGGCCAGGGCGTCGACCAGGTGGTCGAGCCGCCGGCCCCGCCCGAGGCGATCACCGGGACGCTCACCGCCTCGCTCACCGCCCGCGTCAGGTCGAGGTCGTAGCCGAAGTTGGTCCCGTCGCGGTCCATGCTCGTCAGGAGGATCTCCCCCGCCCCCCGCTCGACGCCCTCCCGGGCCCAGGCGAGGACGTCGCGGCCGGTCGGGGTCCGTCCGCCGGCGACGAACACCTCCCACCCGCCTTGCCCCTGGCCCCCCCGGCCCAACGGGTGTCCCATCCGGCCGGGCCTTGGCGTCGATGGCCAGGACGACGCACTGCGCCCCGAAGACGGTGGCCAGCTCGCCGATCAGCTCCGGCCGGGCGACGGCCGCCGAGTTGATCGCCACCTTGTCGGCCCCGGCGTCGAGGACGGCCTGGGCGTCGGCCACCGCGCGGATCCCCCCGCCGATGGTGAACGGGACGAAGACCTCGTCGGCCGTCCGCCGGGCCAGCTCGACGATCGTCTCGCGCTTCTCGTGGGTCGCGGTGATGTCGAGGAAGACGAGCTCGTCGGCTCCCGCCTCGTCGTACCGGGCGGCCAGCTCGACCGGGTCGCCGGCGTCGCGGATGTCGATGAAGTTCGTGCCCTTGACCACGCGCCCGGCGTCGACGTCGAGGCACGGGATGACCCGCTTCAGCTGCACAGCGCCTCCCGGGCCTCGGCGACCGTGAAGCGCCGCTCGTAGAGGGCCTTGCCGACGATCACCCCGGCCAGGCGGGGATGGCCGAGCCCGGCCAGGGCCTCGAGGTCGGCGAGCTCGCCGATCCCCCCCGAGTAGAGGAGCTCCCCGTCGACGGCGTCGGCCACCCGGCCGATCTCCTCGAGGTCGAGGCCGCCGAGCATCCCGTCGCGGTCGACGTCGGTGTAGACGAACCGCCTCACCCCCCGGTTTCCGAGCTCGGCGATCGCGTCGGTCGTGCGGAGCTCCCCGGTCTCGGTCCACCCGGCCGTCGAGACCCGGCCGCCGCGGACGTCGACCGAGACGACGAGCCGCTCGCCGAAGGCGGCCACCGCCGGCTCGAGCACGTCGGTGAACGCCGCCGTCCCCAGCACGAGACGGCCGGCCCCGGCGGCAGCGGCCGCGTCGAGGGCGGCGAGAGAGCGAAGGCCGCCCCCCAGCTGCACCGGTAGCTCCGTCTCCGTGACGATCCGGCGAACCTGCTCCAGATTCACAGGACTACCCGCGCGAGCACCGTCGAGGTCGACCACGTGGAGGCGCTCGGCCCCCGCCTGCTGCCAGGACCGGGCCGCGTCGAGCGGGTCCGCCGCGTACCGGGTGCTCTGGTCGAAGTCGCCGCGCACGAGCCGGACGGCGGTCGAGTCGAGGATGTCGATCGCCGGGTAGAGGATCACGCCGGGCTCGCCGCCACGGCGCCCGCGCAGACGGCGGCGAAGTTGGCCAGGAGCCGCAGGCCGCGGGTCGAGGACTTCTCCGGGTGGAACTGGACGCCCCAGAACGAGCCGCGGGCGACGGCGGTGACGAAGCGCTCGCCGTACTCGGCCGTCCCGAGCCAGTCGGCCCGGTCGGCGACGTCGACCACGTAGCTGTGCACGTGGTAGAAGGCCGACTCGTCGGGGAGGCCCGCGAGGAGGGCCCCGTGCTCGGGTGTGCGGGCGCGCGACGGGCAGGCCGGGGGCGCCCCCGGTCGCCAGCGGACCGGGCTCCAGCCGATGTGCGGGACCTTCAGGTCCCCGGCCTCGAGCTCGCGGACCAGGCCGGGGACGAGTCCGAGGCCGGCCGACCCGCCGAGCTCGGTCGACTCGTCGAACGCCAGCTGCATGCCCAGGCACAGGCCCAGGGTCGGCACCCCGGCGGCGACCCGCTCGCGGATCAGCTCGTCGAGGCCGGCGTCGGCGAGCCGGCTCATCGCCTCCGGGAACGCACCGACCCCGGGGACGATCAGGCCGTCGGCCCGGCGGAGCTCCTCGTGGTCGGAGCTGAGCAGCGGGTCGGCTCCGACGTGGACGAGCGCCTTCTCGACCGAGCGCCGGTTGCCCATCCCGTAGTCGACGATCCCGATCCGCGCCGGCTTCACGTGAGCGTCCCCTTGGTGCTCGGCACGCCGGTCTCGGTCGGGTCGATCGCCGTCGCGGTGCGCAGGGCCCGGGCGAACGCCTTGAACGCCGCCTCGATCATGTGGTGGGCGTTGGTGCCGGTCTCGACCTCGAGGTGGACGGTCAGGCGGGCGTGGTTGACCACCGACCGGAAGAACTCCTCGACCAGCTCGTGGTCGAGGTCGCCGGTCCTCCCCGGCCCGAGCTCGGGGGCCGCGAAGCGGAGGTACGGCCGGCCGCTGACGTCGATCGGCACAGCGCGCCCGGGCCTCGTCCATCGGGACGGCGGCATCGCCGTAGCGGTGGATCCCGGCCCGGTCGCCGAGCGCCTCGTCGAGGGCCTGGCCGAGGACGATCCCGGTGTCCTCGACCGTGTGGTGGCCGCCGGTCTCGAGGTCGCCGGCCGCCCGGACGTCGAGGTCGAGGCGGCCGTGCCGGGCGAGCAGGTCGAGCATGTGGTCGAGGAAGCCGACCCCGGTGGCCCGGGTCCCGGCCCCCGTCCCGTCGAGGGCGAGCTTGAGGTGGACGTCGGTCTCCCGGGTGGCCCGGCTGATCTCGGCGGTGCGGGTCATCCGGGGATTCTCGCGCATCCGGCGCGGTCGCCCGTCGCGGGCTATCGCGGCGGCACGGGCACCCGCGCGGTCATCGACTCGGCGTGGACGGCAAAGCCCTCGGCCCGGGCGATCGGCGCCCCGGCCCCGGCGAGCGCCGGGAGCGCGGCGGCCGGGATGTGGACCTCGGCCATCCGGCGGCGGAAGTGGCGCGCCGAGAGCCCCGAGGCGAACCGGGCCGAGCCGCCGGTCGGGAGCACGTGGTTGGAGCCGCTGACGTAGTCGCCGAACGCCGTCCCGGCCGGCCAGCCGACGAAGACGCACCCGGCCGCGCGGACCCGGGGGGCGAGCGCCCGGGCCTCGGGGCCGATCAGCTCTAGGTGCTCGGGGGCGTAGGCGTCCGAGAAGGCGAGCGCCCGGTCGAGGCCGCCGGCCTCGACGAGCACGCAGGCGGCCGGCTCCGGCCCCGGGCGCAGGGCGGCGAGCTGCTCGATCTCGGCGGCCAGGCGGTCGAGCAGGTCGGCCTCCGCGGCCACGGCGAGGACCAGGCTCTGGGGGCCGTGCTCGGCCTGGGCGATCAGGTCGAGGGCGATCAGGCGCAGCGACCCGAGGTCGTCGGCGTCGAAGATGACCAGGAGGTCGCTCGGACCGGCGAAGCCGTCGATCCCGACCCGATCGCAGACCTGGCGCTTGGCCTCCTGGACGTAGAGGTTCCCCGGTCCGACGATCACGTCGACCGGGGCGACGGTCTCGGTCCCGTGGGCGAGGGCGGCGACCGCCTGGGCTCCGCCGATCCGGTAGACGGTGGCCACCCCGCACAGCCCGCACGTGCCGAGGAGGACGTCGGCCACCGGCGGCGGGGTGCAGACGACGACGTCCTCGACGCCGGCCGCCCGGGCGGTCACGACGCCCATCACCACCGTGCTCGGGTACGGCGCCCGGCCCCCGGGGACGTAGACGGCGGCGCTCTTGACCGGGATCTCGCGCAGGCGGACCCGGTGGCCCTGGGCGAGGCCGACCTCGCGCTCGTCGTCGACCCCGGCGGCGGCGACCTGGGCGACGTTGGCGATCGCCAGCTCGAGCCCGGACCGGACGTCGGCGGGGAGCGCCGCGTCGGCCCAGGCGAGCTCGTCGGCGCTCGCCCGCAGCGGCTGGCCCGGGGCGTCGAAGCGATCGGTGTACTCGATCAGCGCCGCGTCGCCCCGGTCGCGGACGTCGGCGACGATCGCCGCCACCGCCCCGGCGACGTCGGCCCCGGCCGGGACGAGGGCGCGGACCTCCCGGGCCAGGGCGGCCGGGTCCTCGAGCCGGCGGCGCTCAATGCGCACGGAGTCGCTCCAGCACCTCGTCGATCGCCGCGGCCTTGAGCTTGTGGGCGACAGGGTTGGCGATCAGCCGGGCCGTGCAGACGACGATCTCCTCGCGAATCACCAGGTTGTTCTCCCGGAGGGTCGTCCCCGTCGCCGTGAGGTCGACGATCGCCTCGGCCAGACCGGTGAGCGGGGCGAGCTCGACCGAGCCCTTGACCTCGACGATCTCCGCCTGGCGGCCGGTCCGCTCGAAGTGGCGCAGGGCGATCCGCGGGTACTTGGTGGCCACCCGCATCACCCCGAGCCGGCGGAGGGCCTCGGCCGCCGGGTCGGGGCCGGCGGTGGTCGCGAGGACCATCGTGCAGCGGCCGTAGCCGAGGTCGAGCAGCTCGTAGACCTCGCGTCCGGCCCCGGGGGTGGCCGAGTCGGCCTGCTCCATGAGGACGTCCTTGCCCGTGATCCCGAGGTCGGCCGCCCCGGCCGCGACGTAGGTCGGGACGTCGGACGGTCGCATCGTGATCAGGCCGACGTCCTCGAAGAGGAGCTTGCGGTCGTTGTGGCGGACCTCGTCGGTGTCGACCCCGAGGCGGGCCAGGCGATCCAGCGTCTCGGTGAAGAGGGCGCCCCGGGGGACGGCGATGGTCAGGCCGTTGGTTGGGCGGCTCACCGCTCGGCGTCCCGTCCGCCGTCCGGCGCCCCGCGCTCCTCGCCGGCCAGCGCCATGTGGAGCCGGTCGACGGCGAGCGCGAAGCCGACGGCCGGCTGGCTCGGGCCGAACCGGGCGAGGAGGTCGTCGTAGCGACCGCCGCCGCCGATCGGCATCCCGACCGCCGGGTCGTAGACCTCGAAGATCGCCCCGGTGTAGTAGCCGATCGACCGCAGCGAGAGGCCGAGATCGAAGATCACCCGGCCGGCGACCGCCGGCTCGAGTAGGGCGTGGACGTTGCGCAGGCCAGCCATCGCGTCGGCGACCGGGCCGGGCGGGCCGTGGAGGATCTCCGGTCCTCCCCGCATCAGCGGGACCCGCTGGAGGAGCCGGGCGGCCTCGTCGGGGAGCTCGAGCGCCCGGAGCTCGGCCTCGAGCGAGACGAAGTCCCCGCGGGCGAGCTCCCCGAGCAGGCGGGCCCCGGCCTCGGCCGGCACGTCGAGGCTCTCGAGCAGCGACGGGTAGAGGTTGGCGTCGCCCAGGCCGACCCGGTAGCTCCGGAGGCCGACCGCGTCGAGGGCGTTGCAGATCACGGTCAGGACCTCGGCGGTCCCGGCCGGAGCCGGCGAGCCGATCAGCTCGATCCCGGCCTGGAGGAACTCGCGCGGGTGGCCGCGCTGGGGCCGGACGCCCCGGTAGGAGTGGGCGAAGTAGCAGAAGCGCAGGGGCGGCTCGGCGCTCGGGTAGCGGGTCGCGACGACCCGGGCGATGGGGACGGTCATGTCCGAGCGCAGGACGAGCACCTCGCCGTTCTCGTCGAAGACCCGGTAGGCCGGGCGGGCGTCGGCCATCCCGCCCTGGGCGAGGACCGCCTCGTACTCGAGCGCCGGCGTGTAGACCTCGCCGTAGCCGGCTTGGGCGAACACGTCGCGGAGGACCTCGGTGATCGCGCGGAGCTCGCGCATCTCGTCGGGCAGGACGTCCCGGGTGCCGCTGGGAATCGGGTGAATCACGGCTCGGACGGTACTTGGTCGGGATCTGCGGGTCGGGCGCCGCCGGCCGGCGGCGGGCGGCGTGGGCGGCGGGTCAGACGGCGACGACGGGCTCGGTCGGTACGCGCTCGATCCGGGCGCCGAGCTCCCGGAGCCGCTCGTCGATCCGCTCGTACCCGCGGTCGATCTGGCTGACGTTGCCGATCTCGCTGCGGCCCTCGGCGCACAGGGCGGCGATCAGCATGGCCATGCCGGCCCGGATGTCCGGCGACTCGAGGCGCTCGCCGCGCAGGCGGCGCGGCCCGGTGACGATCGCCCGGTGCGGGTCGCAGAGGACGATGTCCGCCCCCATGCCGATCAGCTTGTCGGTGAACACGAGCCGGTTCTCGAACATCCATTCGTGGATCAGCACCGACCCCTCCGCCTGGGTGGCCAGGGCCACGGCGATGCTCGTCAGGTCGGCCGGGAAGGCCGGCCACGGGCCGTCCTGGACCTTGCGCTTGTAGTTGCCGTCGTCCGACTTGACGACCAGGCGCTGCCCGCCGGGGACGAGGACGTCGGTCCCGTCGATCTCGGTCTGAAGCCCGAGCTGGTCGAAGACGAGGCGGATCATCCGGAGGTCTCCGGGGATCGTGTCCTTGATGCGCAGCTCGCCGCCGGTCACCCCGGCCAGGGCCATGAAGCTGCCGATCTCGATGTGGTCGGGGGCGATCGTGTGGTTGGCGCCGCGGAGGCGCTCGACGCCGTTGACGGTGACCAGGTTCGAGCCGATTCCCTGGATGTCGGCGCCCATCTGGACGAGCAGGCGGGCGAGGTCCTGGACGTGGGGCTCGCAGGCGGCGTTCCCGATCACGGTCGCGCCGGGGGTGAGGGCGGCGGCCATGAGCACGTTCTCGGTCGCCATCACCGACGGCTCGTCCATGAACACGTCGCCGGCGCGCAGGCCGTGCGGGGCGATGATCAGGATGTCCCGGCCGGGGGTCGTCGTCGCCCCGAGGGCACGGAAGCCGTCGAGATGGGGATCGAGCCGCCGGCGGCCGATCACGTCGCCCCCGGGCGGCGGCATCTCGGCCCGGCCGAAGCGGGCGAGGAGGGGACCGGCGAGGAGGAACGAGGCCCGGATCTTCTCGGAGAGCGACCGATCGATCGAGGTCCCGTGGACGCCGGCGGCGCAGAGCAGGACCTCGTGCTCCCCGGTCCACTGGACGCGGACGCCGACGCTGTCGAGGATGTCGAGCATCGCGTCGACGTCGCGGATCCGCGGGACGTTGCCGACCAGCAGCTCGTCGGCGGTGAGGACCGAGGCGGCGAGGATCGAGAGGGCGCTGTTCTTGTTCGCGGCCGGGACGACCGTGCCCGAGAGCGGAACGCCTCCGTGGATGACGAGCTTCTCCATGAGCGGTTTGCGCACGCGCCGGATCCGCAGGCGGGGGGCGGCCGAGCGCTTCGGAAGGGTAACAGCCATCCTGGCGTGATCTTCGCCGCCGGGGTCGCCGGCCCTCCTCCCCGGGCGCCGACCGGAGCCGGCCACGGACGGGGCCGGCCGGGCGGCGGACGGACAGGCCAACCGGGGGCTGGGAGCCGGCCGGGACGGGGCCGGCTGCAACCGGCCTTGCACGATTAATGGCTCTGGAGAGCCGTTTTTGCCGTCCTGACCGGTTCCGTCCGACCGGCCTCCTACCTTACGAACATATGTTCTGGCGTACGAAGACCACCACCCCCGCAGACAGCGCCGTTCATCGCGCTCTCCGCCTGGTCCGGGCCTTCTTGTTCCTCGAGGACGAGCTCGAGCCGCCCGGCCCCGCGGACGTCCGCACGCCGCTCGCGTCCCGCTCCCCGGCGACCCGCCGGCCCCCGCGAGGCGGGGACCGGGCCGGCGCCGGGGTGCACCCGCATCGCACGAGGCTGCGCCCGAAGCCGGCGCGGTCCCGTCGCGGGGCGCCGCCGGCGCCACCGCAGCACTGCATCTCACCCGTGGCTCGCTCGCGAGCCTGCGCGCCGGCCTCGTCCGCGCGGGCAGGACGCGACTGATCGGAGGCGAGCTGGGAGGCTCGGCCACAGGACCGGCCGGTCGCGGGCCCCCGCCACGCCCCACTCGGGGCGCAGCGGCGGCGGGCCCCGGCCGGCCGGCCCGGTGAGACTGGGGGGGCATCCTCCCAACCTCTCCGGGTCATCGGTGGTCTTTGGGTACATCACCCCGTCTTCCGTCCGCTTATTGGAGGTAAAGCAATGTCCCCTCGCAGGTTTGGCACGGCCTTCCTGGCCGTGGTCTCGCTCTTGCTGCTGGCGCCGGTCGGCGCCCTGGCGGCGAAGCATCCGAGTCCGAACGGGCGCCACGCGATCTCGATCAACGTCTCGGCCAACCCGGTCGTGGCCGGCGATCCGCTCGTCATCTACGGCCGGCTCGTCGGCCCGGGCAGCGGTGGCCAGACGGTGAACCTCTGGCATCGAGTGGACCCGGCTCCGGGGTTCACGATCGTCCAGCGGACGCAGACCGACGCCAACGGCTACTACGCGTTCCTCCGGGCCGACGGCGTCGTCACCTCGAACCGCAACTGGTACGTCAGGTCGACCGGAGCCCAGAGCCGCACGATCCACGAACATGTCTTCGCGCTGGTCGCGCTGAGCGGACCGGCGAGCGGCTCGACGCTCCTCACCGGGCCGGCCCACAAGACGCCGTTCACCGGGACGGTGACCCCGTCCCGGGCCGGCGGCCAGGTCCTCCTCCAGCGCCAGAGCGCGACGATCGGTGGCGACGACTGGCGGACGATCGACCGCGGACGGGTCGCGGCGGGCGGGACGTTCACGATCACCCACACGTTCGCCGACCCGGGGGATGCGAACATCCGCGTGCTCGCGCGCCGGACGGTCCGGAACCTGGCGAGCCCGTCGAACGTCCTCGAGTACCAGATCAGCCAGGCGCAGAACCCGGCCCTGACGATCAACACCTCGGCCGATCCGCTGACCTACGGCCAGTCGGTGGTCGTCTCCGGCGTCCTGGCCGGGGGACCGAGCCAGCCGGTGACGCTGCTCGCCCGCACTGACGGCCAGACCTACGCCCCCGTGGCCCAGACGACCACGGACGGCGTTGGGAACTACGCGTTCGGGCCTCAGATCCCGGTCAACAGCACCTTCTACCAGGTGCAGGGCGCCGACCGGAAGTCGGCGCAGATGTTCGAGGGCGTCAAGGACGCGCTCACGGCGACGGCGTCGACGACGACCGTCACCGCGGGCCAGACGGTGACCTTCTCGGGCGCGATCGCCCCGGACAAGACCGGTCACGTGATCTACCTCCAGCGCCAGAACGCGGCCGGCGGGGACTTCCACACCGTCGAGGTGGCTCACGTCGAGCCCGGCTCGACGTACAGCATCGTGCACCGCCTGTTCGAGCCGGGAACCAAGGTCCTCCGGGTCCTCATCCCGGGCGGCCCCGAGAACCAGGGGGCGGCGAGCGCGCCGTTCACGATCACCGTCACGGTCGCCCCGGCGGCCACGCTCCCGGCGACGAGCGGCGGGGTGACCGTCGGCTCGACGGCCGGCGGCTGAACCCGGGTGCCGGGCGGGTATCCGCCCGACGCGATCGAGCAGGACCGAGGGGCCGCCCACCGGGGCGGCCCCTCGGCTGCGGCGGCAACCTCCCAACCTTCGGGGCGAAGGCGCGGTCCCCAGGGAGAAGCAGGCCCATTCGACCGAGAGGACATCGACATGCGAAGGAACCTCGCTGTCCTAGCCGGCGGTCAAGGCGCTCTCACCACCCCGTAGCCGGCGGTCGCGGTCGGTCGGTCGTCAGCGGCGGCCGCGGCGGCCGCCGGACCGGGTCCGGCCGCTGCGGCCTGCGGCTCGCGGGGCACCGGCGGCCGCGGTGAGCGTGGCGGCGGGCGGGCCCGCCGCGGAGGCCGGAGGCCGAGCCCGGCGGGACGCGCCACGGGTCGGCGGCGGGGGCGATCCAGGGGCCCGCCGGTCGGCCGCGAGGAGGCCGCCGGCGGCCTGCGCGCCGGGCTGACGGCGCCGGCCAGCCCGGGCCTTCGGCCGACCGGCTCGACGCGCGGTCGAGCCGGGCCGGCGCCGGCGCCGGGGGAGCTGCCGGGGGACGGTTTGTCCGGGCGGCGCCGGGGGCGGCCGGCGCCGGCGCTGGGGCGGCGCCTCGCCCGGCAAGCGCGATCCTGGGCGGCGGAGCCGGGCCGCCCGCTGTCCGGCCGGTCCCGGTCCCGGCCTTGACCCGGCTCGCCGCCGGCAGGCCGGCGGCCCCGGATCCGGAGGCCAGGCCGAGGAGCTTGACCCGACCGGCCGGGGTCGCCGCCCGGCCGGCGCCTTGGGCGAGCCTGCGGCGGCGCGCGAGCACACCGGCATGCTTGACCCGGCGGGGGACCGCGGCCGCCGTCCCGGCCGAGCTCCGGCGACGCGCGTGGCGAACCGCGGTCGCCGCGGCCGGCCCTGAGGCCGGCGACCCGCCGGCGACCCGCCGGTGTGCCTTGACGGCCGCCAGTCGCGCCGGCGCGGCCACCCGGGTCGCCCGGTGGTGAGGATGGTGGACGGCGAGTGCTCCGGCGGACGCCAGGGTGGCGAGCGCCCCGCCGATCGCGAGCTTCGCGAGGATCCCGCCGCCGACGACCGATCCGGTGGTGACCGCCGCCCCCCCGGTCGCCGCCGTGGCCGCCGCGGTGCCGGCCGTGGCCAGGGTCGACGCGGACGCCGCCGCGCCGGCCGTGGCGAGGGTCGACGCGGACGCCGCCGCGCCGGCTGTGGCCAGGGTCGACGTTGACGCCGCCGCGCCGGCCGTGGCCAGGGTCGACGTCGACGCCGCCGCTCCGGCCGTGGCCAGAGTCGACGTCGACGCGGCCGCTCCGGCCGTGGCCAGAGTCGACGTCGACGCGGCCACGGCCGCGCCGGCCGACGTCGATGCCGCGACGCCGGCGGCGGTGGTCACGGTCGGCCCCGCGGCCACCGCCGCGGTCGCGGCCGACGCCGCGGTCGAGGTCGCGGCCGTCGCCGCGGTCGAGCTCGAGACCGCCGCGGCGCCCGCAAAGGTCGAACCGGTGCCCGCCGCCGCGACCGTCCCCGGCGCGCCCGTCAGCGCCGCCGTG
The DNA here is from genome assembly GCA_963817865.1 of uncultured Solirubrobacterales bacterium. Classification (GTDB taxonomy): domain Bacteria; phylum Actinomycetota; class Thermoleophilia; order Solirubrobacterales; family Solirubrobacteraceae; genus Palsa-513. The sequence continues at coordinate 11,166 of CAWFQO010000012.1, forward strand.
CCCGTCGTCCCGGTCAGGCTCGCCGTCGCTCCGGCGCCCACGCCCATTCCCGACCCGGCCACCGGGCCGCCGACGATCGTCCCCCCGGCCAGGCCCGCATGGACGGCCGAGGCCGCGCCGAGGACCTTCGCGGTGAGACCGGCGCTCCCGGCTACCGGGAGGACGACGGCCAGCGACCGGCGCTGGTCGCCGACCGCGAGGTGGAACTCCTGGCACCCGGAGCACATCCGGAGATGGCGGCGGAGCGGACCCCGTCGAAGGGCGCCACCCCGGGCGACGGCCAGCTCCTCGCGGATGTCGCGGCACGAGGCCTCACGGGCCGACCGGTCGGCCAGGAGGGCGACTCGCGCCTGGTAGACGAGGGCCTTGACCTTGGTCACCGGGCAGCCGACGATCTCGGCGATCTCGACGTGGGTGAGATCCTCGAGCTCGGCCAGGAGGAGCGCGCTCCGCTGCTCCTCCGGGAGGCGGCCGAGATCGGCCACGAGCTCCCGGAGCTCCTCCCGACGCCCCACCTCCTCGGAGAGCCCGTCGAGGCCCGGCGCGTCGCCGTCGAGGGTCGCGGTCGGCCGGCGGGCCGAGGCCGCCGTGAGGCAGCAGTTGCGGGCGATCGCGTAGAGCCACGGCCGCAGCTCGCGCGGCGCGGTCCCCCGGGTGAGGGCCCGGTGGGCCCGGATGAAGGCCTGCTGGAGAGCGTCCTCGGCCTCGTCGCGCCCGCCGAGCGTGTGCCGGCAGTAGGAGAGGAGCGGCTGCTGGTAGCGGCGGAAGATCGCCTCGTAGGCCGCTGCGTCGCCCCCCTGAACCCGGGCGACGAGCTCGGCGTCGCTCGAGCTCGAGTCGAGGACCCGGCGGGCCGGACGCGTCGGTGCGGGTGCGGAGACGGGCATGGGCGGGGCGGCGCCCCCGGGGACCGGTTTCGGGCCATACCGAGGACACCCCGGAAACCCCCGCGAGGTTGGCGAGTTGCGCCGGCCCGACCGATCGGCCGGCCGCTAAACCGACCGCCAACATTCTCCTGCGCCGGCGGCGCTTCCTCAGAGGTCTCTCAAGGACGTATGGGAGGGTCCTCGGACACCGGGGCCCGCCGGCTCACCATCCCTCGCCGTATAGGAGATCGCCCGCGATGACCAGTATCACCCGATGGGTCCTGGCCCACAAGCGTCTCGTCGTCGGCCTCTGGGTGGTCACCACCCTCGCCGGGGTCGCCGCGTCGGCGAGCATCGGCAACCGCCTCGACAAGAAGTTCTCCGTCCCCGGCCGGGAGGGCTCGCAGACCAACCTGGCGATCCGCGCGGCCTTCCACACCGGCGGCAGCGCCGACCCGATCCTCGCGGTGACGACCCTCGCCCCGGGCACGACCGTCGACACACCCGGCGTCCGCGCGCAGCTCGCCTCGGCCTTCGCCCGGATCGCCGCCGCCGTGCCCGGCGGGCGGGCGGTCTCCTGGGTCTCCACCGGATCGCGCGCCTTCGTCTCGGCGGACGGCCGGACGACCTTCGCCCTGATCGAGCCTCCGCTCGGCGCGGCGGCCAACGAGGTCGACGCCGGCGTGATCGACGCCGCCCGCGCCGCGGCCGCCGCGAGCACCGTGGCCGGCGGCCCCGTCCACCTCACCGGCACCCAGGTCCTCTCGAGCGGCAAGGGCGCCAAGGGCGGCGGACCGGGGGTCCTGGCCGAGGCGATGCTCGGCGGCGTCGGCGCCCTCGTCGTCCTCGCCTTCGTCTTCGCCTCGTTCGTCGCCGTCGTCCCCCTGATCATGGCGATCGTCTCGATCCTGACCACCTTCCTCGTCATCTACGGGCTCACCGAGATCACCGACGTCTCCTTCATCGTCCAGTTCCTCGTCGCTCTCATCGGCCTCGGCGTGGCGATCGACTACGCCCTCCTGATCGTCGTCCGCTGGCGGGAGGAGCGCCAGAAGGGAGCCGAGAACGAGGCTGCCGTGGTGATCGCCATGGAGCACGCCGGCCGGGCCGTCGTGTTCAGCGGGAGCACGGTGGCGATCGGGCTGCTCGCCCTGATCGTCCTCCCGGTCCCGTTCCTCCGAAGCGTCGGCTACGGCGGGATGCTGATCCCCCTCGTCTCGGTGCTCGTCGCCATCACGCTGCTGCCGGTCATCCTCGCCACGATCGGCCCGCGCCTCGACTGGCCGCGGATCCGTCACGAGGACCGGGCGAGTCGCTTCTGGACCGGCTGGGCCGAACTCGTCGTCCGCCGCCGGGGCATCGCCGCCGGCCTCGCCCTGACCATCCTCGTCGCCCTCCTCATCCCGGCCACGCACCTCTATCCCGGCGACCCGAGGGCCGATTCCCTCTCGACCGGCGGCGACGCCAAGGTCGGTCTGGTCGCCCTCGAGCGGTCGGGCATCGGCGCCGGGGTGCTCACGCCGTTCGAGGTGCTCATGCACGGCGGCGACCCGGCCGCGGTCGCCCGGACCGCGGCGACCGTCCCCGGCGTCCGCGGAGCCCTCGCCCCGGGCGGGGCGGTTTGGCGGACGGCGGGCACTGCGCTCGTCAGCGTCCTTCCCACCGCCGACGGCAACTCCGCCGCCGGCCGGGACACCCTCGGGCGCGTCCGCTCCGCCGTCCACCCCCTCGCCGGCGCCCCGCGGGTCGGCGGGGCCGCGGCCGGCGGGAAGGACTTCGTCGATGCCGTCTACGGGAGCTTCCCTCTGATGATCGCCCTGATCGTCGTCGTCACCTTCATCCTCCTCGCCCGCGCCTTCCGCTCGCTCCTCCTCCCCCTCAAGGCGGTCATCCTCAACGTCATGTCGGTCGGCGCGGCCTACGGCCTCATCACCCTCGTCTGGCAGGACGGGCACGGGTCCCAGGCGATCTGGGGGATCCAGGCGACCGGGGCGATCACCGCCTTCGTGCCCCTGATGGTCTTCGCCTTCCTGTTCGGCCTCTCGATGGACTACGAGGTCTTCATCCTCGCCCGCATGCGCGAGGAGTACGACCGGACCGGATCGACGGCGACCGCCGTGGTCGGCGGGTTGGCCCGGACCGGGCGCCTCGTGACCTCGGCCGCCCTGATCCTCTTCCTCGCCTTCGCCGCCCTCGCCTCCGGGCCGGAGACGACGATCAAGATCTTCGCGACCGGCCTCGCCGCCGGGATCCTCCTCGACGCGACCGTGGTCCGCGCCCTCCTCGTCCCGGCCCTCGTCTCGCTCTTCGGCGAATGGAACTGGTGGATGCCCGACCCGGCCCGCCGGCTCCTCCTCCTCCCGAAGCCGCTCCGGCCCCGCGACCCGTCCGGCGTGAGCCCCTCCCCGAGGGAGCAGGCGGCTGACCCCCGCTCAGCTCACGGCGAGAGCCGCCGGGACCTCGACCTCCCGCGGGGCCAGGTCGAGCGCGAGCTCGACCTCCACGGTGTCCCCGGCCTCGGCCCCGACCTCGGCGCGCACGGCCCGACTCAGCCCGACCAGGAACTCCCCGCCCATCGGCGTCACCGTCGTCCGCCAGGCGTAGCCGTTCACCCTGGCCACGGCCGCAAAGCGCCTGCGCCCCTCCCCCACGGCGGCACCTGCGCCTCGTCGAGCACGACCGCCGCCGCGGGCCCCCGGGCGCGGAGCTCGGTCGTGAAGCGCAGCGAGCCCACGGCCGTCATCGTCGCACGTCGCCGCCGATCCGGCCGGCGCCGAGCGAGCGGCGGGGCGGCCCCGGAATGCACGACGCCGGCCGCCCCGTACGGAGCGCCCGGCGTATGTGACATAAAAAAACCGGCGGCGACCTACTCTCCCAGGCCCTTGCGGGCCAAGTACCATCGGCGCTGAGGGGCTTAACTGCTCTGTTCGGAATGGGAAGAGGTGTTTCCCCCTCGCCATGGCCACCGGAAACTCGTGAGAGACCCTCGACCGGTCCTTCAAAACTGCACAGCGCCACACGCGCGGAGTATCAAAAAATCCGTCAAGCCCTCGGCCAATTAGTACCAGTATCCTGAAGACGTTACCGTCTGTACAGATCTGGCCTATCAACCTGGTGGTCTACCAGGGGCCTTACTCCCTCATGGGGATGGGAGAACTCATCTCGAGGCCGGCTTCCCGCTTAGATGCTTTCAGCGGTTATCCGATCCAGACGTAGCTAATCTGCTATGCCGTTGGCACGACAACAGATACACCAGAGGTCCGTTCAACCCGGTCCTCTCGTACTAGGGTCAAATCCTCTCAATTCTCCAACGCCCACGGCAGATAGGGACCGAACTGTCTCACGACGTTCTGAACCCAGCTCGCGTACCGCTTTAATGGGCGAACAGCCCAACCCTTGGGACCTACTTCAGCCCCAGGATGCGACGAGCCGACATCGAGGTGCCAAACCGGGCCGTCGATGTGAACTCTTGGGCCCGATAAGCCTGTTATCCCCGGAGTACCTTTTATCCGTTGAGCGACGGCACTTCCACTTGCTACCGCCGGATCACTAAGACCTGCTTTCGCACCTGCTCGACCTGTCAGTCTCGCAGTCAAGCTCCCTTGCTGCCTTTACACTCTACGCACGATTTCCAACCGTGCTGAGGGAACCTTTGTGCGCCTCCGTTACATTTTGGGAGGCGACCGCCCCAGTCAAACTACCCGCCTGGCACTGTTCATCGCCCGGATTCACGGCGCGATGTTAGAAACCCAATACACCAAGGGTGGTATCTCAAAGGTGGCTCCACGCCAGCCGCAGCCAGCGCTTCAAAGCCTCCCACCTATTCTGAGCGAGATGCATCAAGTTCCAATACCAGGTTATAGTAAAGGTTCACGGGGTCTTTCCGTCTTGCCGCGGGTACTCGGCATCTTCACCGAGACTGCAATTTCACCGAGCCCATCGTTGAGACAGCGCTGAAGTCGTTACGCCATTCGTGCAGGTCGGAACTTACCCGACAAGGAATTTCGCTACCTTAGGACCGTTATAGTTACGGCCGCCGTTTACCGGGGCTTAGCTTCGGTGCTTCGGGTCAAGCCCTAACACCTCCACGTAACCTTCCGGCACCGGGCAGGCGTCAGCCCCTATACGTCGTCTTACGACTTAGCAGAGACCTGTGTTTTTGGTAAACAGTCGCTTCAGCCTATTCACTGCGGCCCCCTCGGGCTCGGACCAGCAAGTGGTCGTTACCCTACCGGGGCGCCCCTTATCCCGAAGTTACGGGGCAATTTTGCCGAGTTCCTTAACGATGGTTATCTCGATCACCTTAGTATTCTCTACTTGTCCACCTGTGTCGGTTTTGGTACGGGCACGCGCGTCCTCCCTAGAGGCTTTTCTTGGAGGCATGGCGTCAGGGACTCGCCGGCTTAGAGCCAGCTGGCATCGCGCCTCAGGTTATGCGAGCCCGGATTTTCCAAGGCTCACCCCTACACGCTTACCCCAGGACGACCATCGCCTGGGTTCCCCTAGCCTTCCTCGTCCCCCCATCGGTCAAACGGAAGCGACGTGGTACAGGAATATCAACCTGTCAGCCATCGACTACGCCTTTCGGCCTCGCCTTAGGTCCCGACTAACCCTGGGCAGACGAACTTTACCCAGGAATCCTTGGACAATCGGTGGAGGGGATTCTCACCCCTCTTTCGTTACTCATGCCGGCATTCTCACTTCCCACGCCTCCACGGCTGGTTTACACCGCCGCTTCACTGGCGTGGGAACGCTCTCCTACCGCGCGATCGGCCCGTAGGCTTCACGCACCCGCAGCTTCGGTGTCTAGCTTGAGCCCCGTTACATTATCCGCGCCCGAACACTTGACCAGTGAGCTGTTACGCACTCTTTCAAGGGTGGCTGCCTCTAAGCCAACCTCCTGGTTGTCTATGCACTCGGACATCGTTTACCACTTAGCTAGAACTTGGGGACCTTAGCTGGCGGTCTGGGCTGTTTCCCTTTTGACGCTGAAGTTTATCCCCCAGCAACTGACTCCCGGAGTAGACGTAATGGTCTTCGGAGTTTGCCTGAAGTCGGTAACCTGGTAGGGCCCCTAGTCCAAACAGTGCTCTACGGCCAGTACGTAATTTATCCGAGGCTATACCTAAATATATTTCGGAGAGAACCAGATATCACTGAGCTTGATTAGCCTTTCACTCCGACCCACAGGTCATCCGCCCAGTTTTCAACCTAGGTCGGTTCGGCCCTCCACGAGGTCTTACCCCCGCTTCAGCCTGCCCATGGGTAGCTCGCTCAGTTTCGGGTCTACCGCCTACGACTGTGTCGCCCTATTAGGACTCGCTTTCGCTACGGCTCCGCTCATCGCTTAACCTTGCCGCAGACGAGTAACTCGCCGGCTCGTTATGCAAAAAGCACGCGGTCACAGGACAAGCCTGCTCCCACCGCTTGTAGGCACGCGGTTTCAGGTACTATTTCACTCCCCTTCCGGGGTACTTTTCACCTTTCCCTCACGGTACTAGTCCGCTATCGGTCACTTAGGAGTACTTAGCCTTGGAGGGTGGTCCCCCCAGATTCAGTCCGCGTTTCACGGGAGCGGACTTACTCAGGAACGCCTGACGGAAGTTCATGCAGTTTCGCCTACGGGACGGTTGCCCTCTATGGTGCGCGGTTCCACACGCTTCGACTACCACATGAATTTGTAACTTCCGCCGAGCCGGCCACGGCTCGGAACAGACGCCCTACAACCCCCGGCACGCAACGCATGGCCGCTTACACGGGCCGGGTTTGGGCTGATCCCTTTTCGCTCGCCACTACTCAGGGAGTCTCGGTTGATTTACTTTCCTCGGGGTACTGAGATGTTTCACTTCCCCCGCTTGTCTTCTCCCGGCCTATGTGTTCAGCCGGGGATAACGCCGCATTACCAGCGTTGGGTTTCCCCATTCGGGCATCCGCGGGTCAAAGGCTATTCAGCGCCTCACCGCGGCTTATCGCAGCCGTTCACGCCCTTCATCGACTCTAAGTGCCTAGGCATCCACCACGTGCCCTTACTATCTTGACGGTGATCGAACCATCTTGCAAATGGTTCGGTGATACCCGTTGTTGACAACCGCGAGCAAGCTCGCGATTGCTGTGGCTACTGTGCAGTTTTCAAGGACCGTGAAGAGGGGCAGCACGCCGGCTCTGATGGCAGTCTGGCCGCGGCATCGCGGATCCGCCGAGCGGGCGCCGGTCTCTCAAAACTCAACAGCATGCCGCGCCGCTTTGACGCGACGCAGGACGGCCAGGCTCGGTCGACATGCTAGGCCCGGCGGGAGGTGACCCGGCCACGCGGAATGCGCGGTCGAGCTTCCTGCCGGGGCACCGCTAGGTGCTCCCTAGAAAGGAGGTGATCCAGCCGCAGCTTCCGCTACGGCTACCTTGTTACGACTTCACCCCAGTCACGAGCCCCACCGTCGACGGCTCCCTCCCTTGCGGGTTAGGCCACCGGCTTCGGGTGTTGCTCACTCCCGTGGTGTGACGGGCGGTGTGTACAAGGCCCGGGAACGTATTCACCGCGGCGATGCTGATCCGCGATTACTAGCAACTCCGCCTTCATGCAGGCGAGTTTCAGCCTGCAATCCGAACCGAGACGCGCTTTAAGGGATTCGCTCCACCTCGCGGTATCGCAGCCCTCTGTACGCGCCAATGTAGCACGTGTGTAGCCCTGGACATAAGGGGCATGAGGACTTGACGTCATCCCCACCTTCCTCCGGTTTGTCACCGGCAGTCTCGCATGAGTCCCCAACTAAATGCTGGCAACATGCGACGGGGGTTGCGCTCGTTGCGGGACTTAACCCAACATCTCACGACACGAGCTGACGACAGCCATGCACCACCTGTGAAGGTGCCCCGAAGGGAAACCACGTTTCCGTGGCGGTCACCCACATGTCAAGCCCAGGTAAGGTTCTTCGCGTTGCGTCGAATTAAACCACATGCTCCGCTGCTTGTGCGGGCCCCCGTCAATTCCTTTGAGTTTTAGCCTTGCGGCCGTACTCCCCAGGCGGGGCACTTAATGCGTTAGCTTCGGCACGGGGGGAGTCGACACCCCCCGCACCTAGTGCCCATCGTTTACAGCGTGGACTACCAGGGTATCTAATCCTGTTTGCTCCCCACGCTTTCGCGTCTCAGCGTCAGTATCGTCCCAGCGAGCTGCCTTCGCCATTGGTGTTCCTCCTGATATCTGCGCATTTCACCGCTACACCAGGAATTCCACTCGCCTCTTCCGTACTCTAGCCCGACAGTATCCACCGGCTTTCCAGGGTTGAGCCCTGGACTTTCACAGCGGACTGATCGAGCCGCCTACACGCTCTTTACGCCCAATGATTCCGGACAACGCTTGCACCCTACGTATTACCGCGGCTGCTGGCACGTAGTTAGCCGGTGCTTCTTGTGTCGGTACCGTCACTCCGGCAGGCTATTAACCCGCGGAGCTTCGTCCCGACTGAAAGGGGTTTACAACCCGAAAGCCTTCTTCCCCCACGCGGCGTTGCTGCGTCACGCTTTCGCGCATTGCGCAAGATTCCCCACTGCTGCCTCCCGTAGGAGTCTGGGCCGTGTCTCAGTCCCAGTGTGGCTGATCGTCCTCTCAGACCAGCTACCCATCGTCGCCTTGGTAGGCCGTTACCCCACCAACTAGCTAATGGGCCGCGGGCCCATCCCGATGCGGAGGCCGAAGCTTCCTTTCCTCAAGGCCATTACGGCCAGGAGCACATTTGGTATTAGCCCGAGTTTCCTCGGGTTGTCCCAATCATCGGGGCAGGTAACCCACGTGTTACTCACCCGTTCGCGGCTCTGCCCCAGGGCAAGCCCTGGTTCGTCGCTCCACTTGCATGTGTTAAGCACGCCGCCAGCGTTCGTCCTGAGCCAGGATCAAACTCTCCGTGAAGAGAGTGCCATGGATTGTCCGGGGCCCATACACAATGGCCCCGACCATGACGGGGTACTTCTATTCTTGACTCGTTTACCACGGCCCGGGCAGCACGAATGCGCCCGACCGTGGGTCGAACCTGGACGCACACCGAAACGGCCGGGTGGCCGGATCTCGGTGCGCATGCTGTTGAGTTTTCAAAGACCGTCGCGCCCCTGCACCGGGGTCATCCCGTGCTGGTCGCGGATGCGGGCACCATGATGGGGCCCGGACACCGGACGGGAAAGTATAGCGGGTCCCCGGCCGCCCGTCGCCTCTGCCCCGAACCGGGCGCGACCTGCTCCGACCGGCCGCTCCCGCCCCCCGGGCGGCGCCTCGAGCCGGCCGGCGCCGCCGTCGCGCCGCAGGCCCGCCCTCCCCGCCGGGCCGGGGCTCAGGCGGCCACGTGGACGGCCACGGTCCGCTCGCGCGGGCGGGTATCGAAGTCGAGCAGGACGATCTGCTGCCAGGTCCCGAGGGCGAGCTTCCCGTCGACCACCGGGATCGCGACCGACGGCCCGACGATCGCCGCCCGGGCGTGGGCGTGGCCGTTGGTGTCGGCGTTGCGCCGGTTGTGCTCGTAGTCCGTCGATCCGGGGATCAGCCGCTCGAGCGCCTCCCGGAGGTCGATCACCGCGCCCGGCTCGTACTCCATCGTCGTCACCGCCGCCGTCGTCCCCGCGACGAAGACCGTCGCCACGCCGACGGCGACCGCGGCCATGCGGACGACCGAGGCGACGCCGGCGGTGATGTCGACGATCTCGCCCCCGCCCTCCGTGCTCAGCCGGACGACCCCCCCGTGGACGGCCATCAGCGCCCGACCAGGCGCCGGAAGCGCCGCTTGCCGACCCGCAGGACCCGGCCGTCGAGCCGGTCCGGCTCGACGTCGATCTCCTCGAGGACGTCGCCGTCGAGGTGGACGCCGGACTGGCCGATCAGGCGCCGGGCGTCGGAGCGCGAGAGGCCGAACGCCTCGGCGATCAGGCCGGGGACGTGGACCGGGCCGGACCCGGCGAGCGAAGGCGAGGTCCTCGATCTCGTCGGGCTCGCCCCGGTCGCGGTGGACCCGGTCCCACTCGGCCTCGGCCCGGGCGGCGTCCGCGGGCGAATGGAAGCGGGCGACGAGCTCGCGGGCCAGGAGCCGCTTCGCCTCCCACGGCCCGAGCTCGGCCGGCGGCCGGCGCCCGAGGAGGAGGCGGTACCAGTCGTCGAGGGCCCGGTCGGGGAGGCTCACGGTCTTGCCGTAGATCTCCCCGGGCGGCTCGGTGACCCCGATCTGGTTGCCCAGGGACTTCGACATCTTCCGCTCCCCGTCGGTCCCGACGAGGATCGGCATCGTCAGGATCGCCTGCTCGGGCACCCCGTAGGCCCGCTGGATGTCGCGCCCGAGCAGGAGGTTGAACTTCTGGTCGGTCCCGCCGAGCTCGACGTCGGCGCGCACGGCGACCGAGTCGTACCCCTGCATCAGGGGGTAGAGGAGCTCGAGCATCGAGATCGGCGCCTGGGCGGCCCGCCGCCGCGCGAAGTCGTCGCGCTCGAGCAGGGCCCCGACGGTCGTCGTGCGCAGGAGGGCGAACAGCTCGGCCATGCCCATGTCGAGCCACTCGCCGTTGCGGCGGACCTCGACCCGCTCGGGGTCGAGCACCTTGAACGCCTGGTCCTGGAAGGTCCGGGCGTTCGCCTCGATCTGCTCGCCCGAGAGCTGCGGGCGGGTGTCCGAGCGCCCGCTCGGGTCGCCGACCCGGGCGGTGAAGTCGCCGATGATCAGGACCACGACGTGGCCGGCGTCCTGAAAGGCCCGGAGCTTGTTGAGGACCACGGTGTGGCCGAGATGGATGTCCGGAGCCGTCGGATCGATCCCCAGCTTGACCCGGAGCGGGCGCCCGAGGGCCAGCTTGCGGGCGAGCTCGCCCGCCGGCAGGCAGTCGACGGCGTCGCGCGCGAGATCCTCCGCTCGGTCGATGGGTCCGTCCGCTTGGTCGATGGGTCCGGCGATGGTCCTGATGCTAGAGTCTGCGCCCGGGGTGGGGACGCACGCCGCCGTGTTTCCACCCATAGGTCAGGCCGCGCCGCGGCCGTCGACCGCGAGCCCGCGAGGGGGCCCGCCGCGCCTTACTGCCGATGAGCGAGGACGACCGCCGCCACACGTACGAGGACCCGCCGAGCGACGGCGATCTCGACCACGCCGAAGCCGCTCCCAACGGCAACGGCCACGGCGGGGCCACGGCCGAGGAACGATTCGATCCGTACCCGCCGCACCAGCCGAACGGCGAGCCCGCTCCGGACCAATACCTCGATTACCCGGGTCCGTACTACGCAGACGCTCCCGTGGGCGCTGCCGATTTCGAGGTCGACGCCGGCGGACCGGGCAGCCCCGACGGTCCGGCCGTGCCCACGGCCGTGCACCACGAGGGGGACGGGCTCGGGCTGCCCCCGTCCGCCGGCGTCCGGCGGCGCAAGCCGCGCCTCAAGAAGCTCCGCCTCCTGATCGTCCTCCTTCCGCTCGCGCTCCTCGCCCTCGTCTCCGCCGTCTTCGGGATGATCATGGCGATCGCGTCCGACCTCCCGGCGCTCGAGAATCGGGCCGAGTACAAGTCGGCCCAGAACTCGATCCTCCTCGACATCAACGGCAAGCAGATCGGCGTCCTCACCGGGCAGGACAACCGGATCCTCGTCAAGAGCACCGACATCCCCTCGACGATGAAGGAGGCGATGATCGCCGTCGAGGACAAGCGCTTCTACACGAACTCGGGCATCGACATCAAGGGCATCGCCCGGGCGTTCGTCGCCGACGTCTTCAAGCAGCGGGCCGCCCAGGGGGCCTCGACGATCACCCAGCAGTTCGTCAAGAACGCCCTTCGGGCCCAGAGCCGGCGGACCGTGTTCGAGAAGCTCCGCGAGGCCGCTCTCGCCTACCACCTGACCCGCAAGTGGACGAAGGACAAGATCCTCACCGAGTACCTCAACTCGATCTACTTCGGCAACGGCGCCTACGGGATCGAGTCGGCCGCCCGGACCTACTTCGGCCACGACCAGACGACCAGCCAGTACAACTGCGGGACGACCGGGATGCCCCTCTGCGTCAAGGGCCTCGTCGCCCCCGAGGAGGCCGCCCTCATCGCCGGGGTCGTCGCCTCGCCGACCGCCTACGACCCGATCGCCCACCCGGTCGCCGCCCGCAACCGGCGGAACCTCGTCCTCCGGGACATGTACGCCCAGGGCTACCTCCCCTACTCCGAGTACCAGGCCGCCCTGGCCACGGCCATGCCCGCCCGGGCGAACATCATCCCGCCGCAGGAGAAGGTGATCGAGCCGGGGGTCGCCTACTTCACGACCTGGGTCAAGCAGCAGCTCGTCGACCGCTACCACGTGCCCGAGGCGTTCGACGGCGGCCTCGTCGTCCACACGACGCTCGACTACCAGCTCCAGCAGGAGGCCGAGCAGGCGATCGGCAACTACCTCGCCGACCCGTCCGGCCCGTCGGCGGCGATGGTCGTGATCGACAACGCGACCGGCGAGGTCCGGGCCCTGGTCGGCGGGCGCGACTTCAACAAGTCGCCGTTCAACCTCGCCACCCAGGGCCAGCGCCAGCCCGGGTCGGCGTTCAAGGCCTTCGTCCTCGCCCAGGCCCTCAAGGAGGGGATCTCGCCCGACTCGATCTGGCCGTCCCAGAAGGAGAGCTTCGTCGTCCCGGGCACGCGCGGCCGGGAGCACTTCATCGTCAACAACGACGAGGGCGCCTACGCCGGCTCCCGTTCCCTGACCGACGCGACGACCTACTCCGACAACTCCGTCTTCGCCCGCGTCGGGATCGAGGCCGGGACCGCGAAGATCGCCAACCTGGCCAAGGCGGCCGGGATCCGGACCCCCGTCTCGACCAACTACGCGATCACCCTCGGCGGCCTCCACACCGGCGTCACCCCGCTCGACATGGCCCACGCCTACGAGACGATCGCCCACGACGGCCAGCGCGTCTACGGGACCCTCGGGGCCCCCTCGGAAGGTCCGGTCGGCATCCACTCGGTCACCCACATCCCCGGCCAGAGCCAGGCCGACGTCAACAAGATCCGCCTCGTCCGGGTGATCCCGTCCGCGGTCGTCCAGACCGAGGAGAGCATGCTCCACAACGTCGTCACCTCCGGCACCGGCAAGGCCGCCGACATCGGCATCTGGGCAGCCGGGAAGACCGGGACGACCTCCAACTACGGCGACGCCTGGTTCGTCGGCTTCACCCACGGCGACGCCACCCACCCGGGGCTGACCGTCGCCGTCTGGGTCGGCTACCCGACGCGCCTGCGCCCGATGAACACCGAGTTCAACGGCGGCCCCGTCCTCGGCGGGACCTTCCCGGCCCTGATCTGGCACGACTTCATGACCGCCGCCGAGGCCACCTACGCCAACCGGGCGGCCCAGAAGGCGGCCCAGACCGGACAGCCCGCCGGGACGACGACGACCGACACGACGAGCACCTCGGCGCCCCCGCCGTCCAGCGCGACCCCGGCGACGCCGAGCTCGGCCGCCGGCACCCCGGCCGCCGGTGGCGGCGGCTCCGCCGGAGCGACGCCCGCCACGGGCAACCAGACCGGCGCCGGTCAGGTCACCCCGACCCCCCCGGCCGCCAACCCCGCCCCGACCCAGGCCACCCCCCCGGCCCCCGTCAATCCGGCGCCCACCCCGGTGACCCCACCCGCGGCACCGCCCGGACCCGCCGCGGCCCCGGCGAACCCCGGGGCGACCGGCGGCGCCGGGGCGAGCGGGGGGGCCCAGGGGCCGTCGGGGTAACCGCTCCCACTGATCCGCAAGACACGCAGGACGTCGTCGTCCACACCGAGCCCTGAATCCGTCGGTCGATCGTCTCGGAAGCCCCGTGGGGGCCCGCGGCGATCGGATCGGACCGGACAACGTCGATCTTGCGCCCGACCAGGTAAGAAGTCGCGCGCTCCCGACGCTCACTCAGATGCGGCTTGGGAGTCTGGCGGGCGACGCGAGGCTGGAGGCGGTCGATCGGGGGGCGACCAGGCTGCATTCCCAGAGAGATCACGAAATCCGGAGGGGCAGCTATGGGCAGATTCAAGACGGAGGGGATGAGCCTCGCTCAGCTGGCGGCGCTGGCGATCGGCCTCGCCTACGCGATCGGCGGCGTGATCGGCTTCGCCGTCACCGGGTTCGACGGCTTCGCGTCCTCGGGCGGCGGGCGCACGCTGTTGGGACTGACGCTCAACCCGTTCCAGGACCTCTTCCACCTCATCGTCGGGCTCGGGCTCTTGTGGGCGGCGACCCGGGATACGGCGGTCACCGAGGGCGCGCTGCTCGGCGTCGGCGGGGTCTACATCGTCGCGACCATCACCGGGCTCATCTACGCCCACATCCCGGTGCTCACGATCACCACGGCCGGCAACCCCGACAACTACCTGCACCTCATCACCGGGGCCACGGCGATCGTCGCCGCTCTCATGTCCGCCGCCGCAACGAGTCGTAAGCGGCGCAGCGCCGCCTACTGAAGCTCGCAACCGCTTGGCCACGGCCGCGACCGCCCGCCCGACCGCCGCGGCCGAGCGGCTGTGACCCAACCGGGCGGCTCGGGTCGGGTCGGGGTCGGGGCCGATGGTCGACGAAGCGCGCTGCCCCCGTGGGGCCGGGTAAGGACCGTCCTCGCCGCGACGCAAACCCGGAGGATGCCCGTCCCGCGGCGGCCACGACCCGACAAGGAGGATCCGAATTGGCCAGGACGACGCCCCACCGCCACCCCGACCGGGCGGCTTCAGTCAACGGCGAGGCCGGCTCGCTGCGCCGCGAGCCGACGGGTGGCGCCGCGGTCACCGAGCTGCATCCGACCGGCCTCGTCACGCGGCCCGGCTCGGCGCCGATCGACCCGCAGGCGGCCGAGCGCGCCGTCCGCGATCTGCTGACCGCGCTCGGACGCGACCTGCACGATCCCGGGCTGCGCGACACCCCCCGGCGCGTCGCGGCTGCCTTCGCCGAGCTGCTCACCCACGAGCCGGTGTCGCTGACGACGTTCCCCAACGACGGCGGCTACGACGAGCTGGTCGTCGTGCGCGAGATCCCGTTCCACTCGCTCTGCATGCATCACCTCCTCCCGTTCCACGGCGTCGCGCACGTCGCCTACCTTCCGGGTGAGCGGATCATCGGGCTGTCGAAGCTCGCGCGGCTCGTCGAGCTCTTCGCGCGGGAGCTCCAGCTCCAGGAGCGCCTGACGATGCAGGTCGCCCAATGCCTGGAGGAGCACCTCCAGCCCAAGGGCGTCGGCGTGGTGATCGAAGCCGAGCATCTGTGCATGTCCCTCCGCGGCATCCAGAAGGCCGGCACCCGCACGACGACCTCGGCCCTGCTCGGGGTGCTCCGGGACGACGCGCGCACCCGCCAGGAGTTTCTCGCCCTCGTCCGGGGGTGAGGTAAGAATCCCGACGCCGGCGACGCTCATAGCCGTGATGGGCAGATCCCAGCCAGACGCGATCCGACCGCCCGCGGGGGGCGGGCTGGTCGAGTGGCGCCGGCGTCGGCTCACGGCGGCCGGCTTCGACCCACGCCTCGCCGCCGAGCTCGTCGCCGAGCCGGCGGTCGATCTCCACGAGCTGCTCGTCCTGCTCGATCGGGGCTGCCCGCCGGCGCTGGCCGCCCGGATTCTCGCACCGCTCGAGCCGAGCGCGTGAGGGTGCCCAGGCAGAGGTCGACTTCGCTCCCCGTCGTGCCCGGGGACCGTGCCGCCGCGACCCCACCGGCCGAGACGCTCGACGCCGAATCGCGGCGCTGGGTGCAGGAGCTCGGCGGCTCCGGTCAAGTCCGCGACGCGGCAATCGCGTCCCTGCACGACCTCCTGCTCCGGGCCGCGCGGTTCGAGGTCGCCCGTCGCCGGCGGGTCATGCCCGACCTCCACAGCGGCGACGACGACGATCTCGCCCAGCAGAGCGCCGACGACGCGCTCGTCGCCGTCCTCGCCAAGCTCGCGGACTTCCGCGGGGAGAGCCGGTTCACGACCTGGGCCTACAAGTTCGCCCTCTACGAGGCCGCGGTCAAGCTCCGCCGCCGAGCATGGCAGGACCGCGAGCTTCCGCTCGACCCGGGCAGCTGGGAGCAGATCGCCTCCGCGGCGCCCTCGCTGGAAGGCCACGGTGAGGAGGCCGAGCTGCTCGGCGCCGTCCAGCGCGCGATCGGTGAGGTCCTCAGCGCCCATCAGCGCGAGGTGCTCGTCGCAATCACCCTCAACGGCGTGCCGATCGACGTGCTCGCCGAGCGCCTGAACACGACCCGCGGCGCCCTCTACAAGACCCTCCACGACGCCCGTCGCAAGCTCCGCGGCCGGTTGACCGCCGACGGCTTCGACCTCACCGACGCCGGAAGGGGGCCGGCATGAGCGACCCGATCGCGGGCCGGCGCCGCGCGCTCATCGCCGCACTCCTCGGACCCCGCGGGCCCGAGCTCACCTGCGAGGAGTGCTTCGACGAGCTCGACCGCTACGTCGACCTCGAGCTCGCCGGTCGCGACGCAGGCCTCGCCGTCCCGGGAATGCGCGCCCACCTCACCGGTTGCCCGGCCTGCGGCGAGGACTACGAGAGCCTGCGCGCGCTCGCCGGCCAGCCCACCCGGGAGGAGCCGGAAGCGGACGGCGGCTGACGGCGCCCGCTACGAGCCCGTCGCGTGCTGCGGCCGCGCAACATGCCAATCCTCTGACTCAGGAGCAGCGACATGTCACAGCAGCCCTCGCCCTTTGATGAGCTCGGCGGACCTCCCCGGAGGTTGATCGAGCGCATCGCCTCCGCCCGGGAGCTCGATCAGGTCACCGGCCCGCTGGCGAAGCTCGTCGGCCGGGCGACGGCCCCGGCGGCGGTCAAGAACGCGCTGAGCGGCAACTGGCTCGGTCATCAGCTGCACCCCCTGCTGACCGACGTCACGATCGGCGCCTGGACGAGCGTTCCGGTCATCGACCTCGTCGGGGGGTCCGAGGGCGCCGATGCCGCACGCGTGCTGACCGGATTCGGAATCCTCTCGGCCGTCCCGACCGCGGCCAGCGGCCTGTCGGATTGGTCTGAGACCTACGGACCGGAGATGCGCGTCGGCCTGATCCACGCGGCCGGCAACGTGGTCGGGCTCGGGCTGCAGATCGCCTCCTACCTGGCCCGCCGCCGCGGCCGCCGGGTACAGGGCGTCGCCCTCAGCCTGGCGGGACTCGGCGTCGCCGGTGGCGCCGGCTATCTCGGTGGTCACCTGGTGTACGCGCTCGGCGTCGGGGTCAACCACGCCGCGTTCGAGCACCGGCCGACCGACTGGACCGATGTCGCCGACGCCGACGCCCTCGAGGAGTCCAAGCCGCTCCGGGTCGAGGCGGCCGACATCGCGGTCGTGGTCGTCAAGGACGGGAGCCGCGTGTTCGCCCTGTCGGCCACCTGTGTCCACGCGGGCGGGCCGCTCGACGAGGGCGAGCTCGTCGACGGCTGCCTGAGGTGCCCGTGGCACGCGAGCACCTTCCGCCTGGAGGACGGCCGCGCCGTCCGCGGCCCGGCGACCGTCGACCAGCCCGTCTGGGAGGCGCGCATCCACGACGGACGCCTGCAGATACGCGCCGAGCACTAGAACGACGACCCGATCGCCGCACCGCGCGACCGAAGGTGCGACGATGGCCCCGTGATGCGACTGACCGAGTGGTTCGCCGGACGGAGTCCGCGGGGATGTTCGTGCGCGCCGCCGGTGCCTGGCTCCTCGCCGGGCTCCCGGTCATCGCCGCGCGGGTCTGGTGGTCGGCCGCCGCCGCGATCTTCGTGGTCACCGTGGCGCTCTACGTGACCGCAGTGCGCAGCTACATGCACCGCCACCGGCCGGCCTGACCCCCGCGACGCGAGGAGGGGCCGAAGCCCGGCCGCGGTCCGGAGCGTCCCCCCGCGCGCTCGTCGGGGCGCCGACGCGACGATGCGCTCGACGCGCGGCGCTACAAGCCCAGGATCGGCACGGCGGCGAGCGCCGCGGCCAGGAGCACGACCTGGCCGGCGACGACCGACCGGTCGCCGCGCGGGCCGCGGCGGACGGTCACGCCGGCGAAGAGGCAGATGATCGGGAGCTGGAGGACGATCATCAGCTGGTAGAGGTGGGCCAGAGCGCCCTCGTCTCCCGGCGGGTCGCTGGCCACTCCCAGCGCACCGAGCCCGCAGATGGCGAGGGCGATCACGGACATCGCCATCGGCGCGGTGCGAAGCGCTCGGGCGACGCCCGGGTGCTCGGGGACCGAGCTCGCCGATCGCGGATTGGTCGAATAGCCCGTCACGCCCCGAAGCCTAGCGCCGACCGCCGACGCCTGAGCCGGGGGCGGGCCCCGCCGAGCCTGACCGGCTAGGGCCTCGGACGGGGGGAGGAGACGTGCGGGCTCCCGGTCACGCAGAAGCGCCAGGGGAGCTCCATGGCCCGGGTGATGCCGATCCGGGGGGACGCAGTGACCGTCGGCGCCGGCCGGCCGGCGGCGGCGGCTCGATCGTCACCGGGCCGGTGGCGAGGTCGCCGCCGTTGTGGTCCAGGCCGATGCCCAGGGCCTGGGTCAGCTTGCCCGGGCCGGAGCAGAGGTCGCGGGGGCGGACGAGCCCCCGGCGCTCGATCATCAGCTCGACGCCCTCGAGCGGCTCGAGGGCCCGGATCAGGGCGGCCGCGCCGACGCCCTCCGGCTCGGCGACCGCGTTCAGGAGGAAGTGGATCCCGTAGGACCGGTAGACGTAGGCCCGCCCCGGCGCTCCGAACAGGGTCGCCGTCCGCGGCGTCAGCCCGACGAAGGCGTGGCACGCCGGCTCGGAGTCGTGATAGGCCTCGGTCTCGACGATCACCCCGGCGCACGGCCCGTGCCGGACCACGCAGCCGATCAGGTCGCGGGCGACCTCGAGCACCGGCCGGACGTAGAAGCCCGGCCTCACCCGCCGCCGGCGAGCGCCTGGCGCGCCGCCGCGAGCTGCTCGCCGACCCGGACCAGGGCCGTCCCGCCCTCCGAGACCTTCGACTCGAGCCACGAGCCCTCGGCCAGCACCGCGTAGTACTCCTCGTCGAGGAGCTCCGAGCGCTCGGCCAGCTCTTCCGGCCGGAGCTCCGACAAGGTCCGGCCCGAGTCCTCGGCCACCCGCACGAGCGCCCCGACGATGCCGTGCGCCTCGCGGAACGGCATCCCCCGGCGGACGAGGAGATCGGCGACGTCGACCGCGGCGATCATCTCATCCGCGGCCGCCCCCGCCAGCCGGGCCCGGTCGAAGACGACGCCCCCGACCATCCCCCGGGCCGCAGAGAGGCAGAGCTCGAGCGTGTCGGCCGCGTCGAACAGGTGCTCCTTGTCCTCCTGGAGGTCCTTGTTGTAGGTCAGCGGCAGCCCGTGGAGGACCCCGTGCATCCCGAGCAGGTGCCCGGCGACCCGCGGCGCCTTGGCCCGGAGGAGCTCCGCCGCGTCGGGGTTGCGCTTCTGGGGCATGATCGACGACCCCGAGCTCCAGGCGTCGGGGAGGGCGCAGAAGCCGAACTCCTGGCTCGACCAGAGGACGAGCTCGGCGCCGAGGCGCGAGAGATGGGTCGCCGCGGTCGCCGCCGCCCCGAGGAAGTCGAGCACGAAGTCCCGGTTGGCCACCGCGTCGATCGAGTTCGGCGCCACCCCGGCGAAGCCGAGCTCGGCGGCGACGAGCGCCCGGTCGGTCGCGAAGTTGACCCCGGCCAGGGCGCCCGCCCCGAGCGGGAGCAGGCCGCACGCCTCGACGACCTCGGCGAACCGCCGCCGATCCCGCTCGGCCATCCAGAAGTAGGCGAGCAGATGGTGGCTCAGATAGACCGGCTGGGCCCGCTGGAGATGGGTGTAACCCGGCATCGGCCAGTCGAGGTGGCGCTCGGCCGCCTCGAGCAGCGTCGCCATCAGCCGGCCGAGGCCCTCCCCGGCCCGCCCGGCCGCCTCGCGGGTGTAGAGGATCACGTCGGTCGCCACCTGGTCGTTGCGCGAGCGCGCCGTGTGGAGGCGCCCCCCGACCGGCCCGACCAGCTCGGTCAGGCGCCGCTCGATCGCCATGTGGATGTCCTCGTCCTCGTCCCGGAACGGGAAGCTCCCCCCGGCCAGCTCGCCGGCGACGAGGTCGAGGCCGCGCAGGAGCTCGTCGCGGTCCCCGGGCGCGATGATCCCCGCCGCCGCGAGCATCCGCGCGTGGGCCCGCGACTGGGCGACGTCGTGTCGCCAGAGGCGGCGATCGAAGCCCAGCGAGGTGTTCATCCGCTGGAAATCCGGGTCCGGGGGCTGGCGGAAGCGGCTCATCCTGCCGGGCAGTGTCGCGCATGCGCCGGCCCCCGGCCCCGCCGGCCGCCGACGCGACGAGCGACCCCGGACCCCGCCCGGGCGCCGGCATTGCCAGAATCGGTCCGTACATGCCCTCCTCCGCCTCCTCGCCCACCGTCGACGCCGCGACCGAGCTCGCCGCCCGGGTGGTCGACGCCGCCCGCGCCGCCACCGGCCTGGAGCTCACCCCGGCCGAGGCGCTGCTGCGGCCGGGCAACCCCCGCCACGGCGCCGACTTCCAGGCCAACCTCGCGATGACGCTCGCCCGGCGCCTGGGCCAGGACCCGGGCGAGCTCGCCGCCGAGCTCGTCGAGCAGCTCGACGTCGACGGCGTCGCCACCGCCGCGGTCGCCGGCCGCGGCTTCATCAACTTCCGCCTCGACGACGCCTGGATCGCCGGGGCCCTCGCCGCCACGGCCGCCGACCCCCGCCTCGGAGCCGGGGCCCGCCACGTCCGCGAGCGGGTCGTGATCGACTACAGCGCCCCGAACATCGCCAAGGAGATGCACGTCGGTCACCTCCGCTCGACGATCATCGGCGACGCCCTCGCCCGGATCCTCCGCTTCGTCGGCGACGAGGTCATCGCCCAGAACCACGTCGGCGACTGGGGAACCCAGTTCGGCATGCTGATCGAGGAGCTCGACGCGATCGGCCGCACCCCGGTCGGGGGCGCCCGCTCGATCACCGACCTCGACGGGTTCTACCGCCAGGCCCGCGCCCACTTCGACGGGGACCCGGCCTTCGCCGACCGGGCGCGCGCCCGCGTCGTCGCCCTCCAGGCCGGCGACCCGGCCACCCGCGCCGCCTGGCGCGAGCTGGTCGAGGAGTCCGAGCGGCACTTCGACGTCGTCTACCGCCTCCTCGGCGTCCAGCTCACCGCCGCCGACATGGCCGGCGAGTCGACCTACAACGACCACTTCCCGCCGACCATCCACGACCTCGAGGCCCGCGGCCTGCTCGAGCTCGACGACGGCGCCCTCTGCGCCTTCCCCCCCGGCTTCCAGAACCGCGACGGCCGGCCGATGCCCCTGATCGTCCGCAAGTCCGACGGCGGCTACACCTACGACACGACCGACCTCGCCGCCCTGCGCCACCGCCGCCGGGCCCTCGCCGCCGAGCGCATCCTCTACGTCGTCGGCGCCCCCCAGAGCCAGCACTTCGAGATGGTCTTCGCCACCGCCCGGGCCGCCGGCTGGCTCGACGACGGCGCCCGGGCCGAGCACGTCGCCTTCGGATCGGTCCTCGGCGAGGACGGCAAGATCCTCCGGACGCGCACCGGCGAGAACGTCAAGCTGGTCGACCT
Source organism: uncultured Solirubrobacterales bacterium (assembly GCA_963817865.1). GTDB lineage: Bacteria > Actinomycetota > Thermoleophilia > Solirubrobacterales > Solirubrobacteraceae > Palsa-513. The sequence goes on from CAWFQO010000012.1 coordinate 32,555, forward strand.
CCTCCACGAGGCGATCCGCCAGGCCGCCCGTACGATCGCCGCGCGGAGCGCCGACCCGGCCGACGACCTCGCCCGCCAGGTCGGCGTCGGCGCCGTCAAGTACGCCGACCTCTCGAGCGACCGGGTCAAGGACTACGTCTTCAGCTTCGATCGCATGCTCTCCCTCGAGGGCAACACGAGCGTCTACCTCCAGTACGCCCACGCCCGCGTCCTCGCCGTCCTGCGCCGCGCCGGCGAGGACCCGCCCGGGGCGTCCCCGGCGCCGGTCGTCCTCCACGAGGAGGCCGAGCGCGCCCTCGCCCTCCACCTGCTCCAGTTCGGCGCCGTCGTCGACCGGGTCGTCGGCTCGCTCCAGCCCCATCACCTCTCGACCTACCTCTACAGCACCGCCGCGGCCTTCTCGCTCTTCTACGAGCAGTGCCCGATCCTCAAGGCCCCCGACCCGGCCACCCGGGCCTCCCGACTCGAGCTCGTCCGCCACACCGGCCGCGTCCTGCGCACCGGTCTCGACCTCCTCGGGATCGAGGCGCCCGACCAGCTCTGACCCGGCTCAGGTGCTCAGGTCGATCACCGGCGTCGGCGCCGGGATCGGGTCCGGCGTGGCGACCGGGACGATCGCCGTGCCCAGACCGAAGAACTCGATCACGTGGCTCCCCCACCCGTGGCTCTGCTCGCGCAGCTTGACGCCGACGATGCCCTCGGCCTGGAGCGCCTCCGCCTCGGCCTGCATGCGCCCCATCGCCAGCTCGCGCGCGTCGTACATCGCCTGGGTGAAGTTCGGCATCTCGACGTTGCGCCCGGTCATCTTGAAGGCCTGGCGCATCGCCTGGTGGGCGACGTGGTAGACGCAGCTCCCCATCACCATGCCGACCGGCCGGTGGCCGGTCCGCAGGAGCGTCCAGAAGTCCTGGCCCGAGAGGTCGCTGGTGAACGGCCGTCCGTTCGGTGCCCGGTGGAGGACCCCGTCCCGGTGCTTGATCGCCGTGCCCAAGGCGATGAACTCGGCCATGTTCTCGCCCCAGGCGTAGCGATTGATCTCCAGGCGCACCCCGACGACACCGTCGGCTCCGAGCTGGTCGGCCTCCTCCTCCATCCGCGTCATCGCCAGGTTGCGCGCCTCGTACATCGCCTGGGAGAGGACGGTCAGCTCCATGCTCTGGCGGTACCCGGCGACCTGGAGGCCGACGTGGTAGATCGAGCTCCCGATCACGAAGCCGACCGGGTCGAAGCCGGCCTCCCGGACGACGAGGAACTCGTTGACCGACAGGTCGGAGGTGAACAGGCCGCGCTTGTTCTGCGCCAGGCGGCCCCGACCCGCCTCGGGCACGCCCTCGAGCGATCCGGCGTGGTACTCGCTCGGGACCTCGGGCGCCGGCGGCGCCTCGACCTCCGCCTCAGGCTCGGCCTGCCCTTCGTCGTGCTTGCGGTCGAACAGTCCCATCGCAATCTCCCCTCGTAGGTCAGCCCAGGAGCCGCTCGAGCTCGACCCGCGCCCGGGCCGTCTCCCCGGAGGTCGCGTCGAGCTCCTCGGTCAGCGCCCGCAGCCACGCGTCGAGCTCGAGCGTCTCGCGCTTGATCGATATGCCCCCGACGATCTTCTGGCGCCAGCACTCGAGGCGGCCGGCGTCGGCTTCGAGGCAGAACCGCGAGCCCAGATCCACCTCGACCGCGCTCACCCGCTTCTCCCGGGAGAGCGGCCGCCGCGCCCGGCGCCGCACCCGCGTGCGCCCGGGCAGCGTGCTCTCGAGCTTCGCCGCGAGCACCTCGACCACCGTCGCGAGCTCGGCCCCGTCCGCCCGCAGGCCGGCCGCGCTCAGATCGAAATCGGGCGACGCCGCCACGCGCCCGAGCATACCCCACGGCCCCGGCCACGCCGGCCGGTCATCCGCTCGGGCCGCGCCTGCGTATGGGCAGGCATGGGCCCGAACGTCCTCGACCTGATCGCCGACCCCGTCCGCCTCGGGATCGTCCGCCGCCTCTCGGCCGGCGGGAGCGCCAACCTCGCCGAGATCGCGCAGGGCGCCGGCGTCCACGCGAACACCGTCCGCAACCACATGGTCGAGCTCGAGGCCGCCGGCCTCGTCGAGCGCCAGCCCCCGACCACCGAACGGCCCGGCCGGCCCCAGGTCCGCTACCGGCTGACCCCCGGCTGGCGCCTCCCGAGCACCGACCTCCACGGCCTCAGCGAGCTCCTCGCCGCCCTGGTCATCCGCCTCGATCCGGCCGTCGAATCCGTCCACGACCTCGGCCGCCAGTGGGGCCGCTTCCTCACCGGGCGACCCGGCGGCGACCCGCTGAGCGCCCTCCCGCGCCTGCTCGAGCGGCTCGGCTTCGACGCCGAGGTGGCCGCCGGTGAGGTCCGCCTCCAGGGCTGCCCGTGCCCGCTCGTCTCCCCCGACCATCCCGAGCTGATCTGCCGGCTCGTCGGCGGGGCGATCGAAGGCGTCGCCGGGGTCAGCCCGCACCCGCTCCGCGTCGCCTCCGCCGCGCACGACCCGGTCCGCCGCACGTGCACGATCCGCCTGGCCCGCCGCCTCGCCACCCGCCGGGCCCGGGCGCTCGCGCTCCCCGCCGAGGCCTGACCGCCCGAGCGCCGCCCGCCCGGCGCCCCGCGCCGCCCCGCGCCCCCCCCGCCCCGGCCCGCCCCGACCGGAGCCGGGCCCGACCGCTACCCGCGCTGGACCACCGCCGCGGCCCGCTCGTCGCCGAGCTCCGGCCGGACGAGGATCGCCCCCTCCCCGGTCGTGTAGGCCTCCTCACCGTGCTGGACGATGTCCATCCCGAGCGCCTGGTCGCGCTCCGTCGCCCGGAGCGGCATGACCAGGCCGAGCACCCGGAGGATCACCACGGTCGCCGTGAAGGAGTAGACCGGGGCGATGAGCGCGGCCGCGCCCTGCCAGACGAGCTGCCGCGGATGGCCGTAGACGAGCCCGTTCGAGATCCCGTTCCACGCCCGCTGGGCGAAGAAGCCGATGAACAGGATCCCGGTCAGGCCGGCCAGCCCGTGGGCGGCGAGCACGTCGAGCGTCTCGTCGAGGCGCGTCCGCGGCCGCCAGACGATCAGCGCGTAGCTCGGCAGCGCGGCGAGCGCCCCGAGGAGCATGGCCCAGGCCGGGCTGATGAAGCCGGCCGCCGGGGTGATGCCGACGCAGCCGACCACGATCGCCGTCGCCGCCCCGATCGCCGTCACCCGGCCCCCGCGGAGCAGGTCGAGCAGCATCCAGACGACCAGGGTGCACGCCGGGGCGAGCAGCGTGTTCGTGAAGGCGAGCACGCTCGGGTCGCCGGTCGAGTACCCGCTGCCCCCGTTGAAGCCGAACCACCCGAACCAGAGGAGCCCGGCCCCGAGGAGCGCGTAGACGGCGTTGTGGGGAAGGAGCGCCTGGCGGCCGTAGTCCCTCCGCGTCCCGACGACCAGCGCCGCGGCCATGGCCGAGAAGCCCGAGCACATCTCGACGGGCACGCCCCCGGCGAAGTCGAGCGTCCCGTGCTGGGCCAGCCAGCCTCCGCCCCAGACCTGGTGGGCGAGCACCGGGTAGACGAGCACCGACCAGAGGGCGATGAAGGCGAGGAACGCCCCGAAGCGCATCCGCTCGACCACCGCCCCGGCGAGGAGCGCCGCCGTGATGATGCAGAACGCCGCCTCGAAGGCGAAGAACAGGAGCTGGGGAATCGCCGTCCCCGGCCGCGGGGCGAACGCGACGTCGTGGAGGAAGGCGAAGTGGAGGCCGCCGACCACGTCGCCCCGGTCGAAGGCCAGGGAGTAGCCGACGGCCGCCCAGGTCACGGTGACGACCCCGAGGGCGGCGAGGGTCATCATGAACGTGTTGAGCGCGTTCTTGGCCCGGACCAGCCCCGCGTAGAACAGGCCGAGGGCCGGCGTCATCATCAGGACGAGCGCCGTGGCGATCAGCATCCACGCCGTGTCCCCGGCGCTGATCGCCCCGGCCGCCGCGGCGGCGATCACGCGTCCACCGGCGTCACGGCGGAGCTGTCGGTCTCCCCGGTGCGGATGCGCACCGCCCGCTCGAGCGGGACGACGAAGATCTTCCCGTCGCCGACCTCGCCGGTCCGCGCCCCGGCGCACAGCGCCTCGATCGTCGGCTCGACGAACTCGTCGGACACGGCGACCTCGAAGCGGATCTTCTCCGACAGGGCCATCTTGACCGTCGTTCCCCGGTAGGTCTCGACCCGCTGGAGCTCACCCCCGTGCCCCTGGACCCGGGTCATCGACAACCCCCGGACGTCGGCCCGGTAGAGCGCCTCGAGGACGTCGTTGACCTTCTCCGGCCGGACGATTCCGATCACGAGCTTCATCGCTTGCTTCGCTCCTCGCCGTAGGGTGCCGGCGCGCACCGACCGCCACGGACCGACATCCGCTTCCCGGCAATCGCGCCCGCCCAGACGGGCGCGAGCCTACCAGGGCGCCGGGGCGGTCCCGAGTCAGCCGACGAGCGAGCGCCCGAGCACCGCCGCGAGGCCGCTCGCCACCCTCAGCACCTGTCCGTCGGTCATCTCCGGGAAGAAGGGCAGCGCGACCGACCGGGCGGCGACGTCCTCGCAGACCGGGAACTCGCCCTCCCGGTGGCCGAACGTCTCCCGGTAATAGCTCATCAGGTGGATCGCCGGGAGGTAGGGCTTCGACTGGATCCCCCGCTCCCCGAGCGCACGGATCGTCGCGTCCCGGTCGACCCCCGGGGGGAGCTGGACGACGAAGACGAACCATCCGCGCACCGCCCCGCCCGCGTCCGGGCACGGCAGCTCGAGCTCCTCGATCCCGCCGAGGGCCTCCCGGTAGCGGTCGGCCACGGCCGCCCGGGCCCCGAGCATCCCGTCCAGCCGGTCGAGCTGGGCGAGCCCGAGCGCACAGGCGATGTCCGAGAGGCGGTAGTTGAAGCCGAGCCGGTCGTGGTCGAGCCACGCCATGTCCGGGGCCCGCCCCTGGTTGCGCTCGGAGTCGATCCGCTCCTTCACCGCTGCCGACCCGGTCGTCACCATCCCCCCCTCCCCGGTCGTCAGCTGCTTGTTCGCGTAGAAGCCGAAGACCGCCGCGTGCCCCCGCGCCCCGACCGCCACCCCGTCCGGATGGCGGGCCCCGAGCGCCTCGCAGGCGTCCTCGACGATCGGCAGCCCGAGAGCCTCGAGCGGCTCCATCGGGCACGGCCAGCCGAAGATGTGGACCGGGAGGAGCGCCGTCGTCCGGGCCGTCACCGCCGCCGCCGCCGCCGCCGGATCGAGGGTCAGCGTCCGCCGGTCGATGTCGGCGAACACCGGCCGCGCCCGCTCGAAGACGACGGCGTTGGCCGAGGCGACGAACGAGAGCGGGCTCGTGACCACCTCGTCCCCGTCCTTGACCCCGGCCGCCCGGAGGGCCAGGTGAAGTCCGGCCGTGCCGCTCGAGACGGCGCTCGCCTTCGCCGCCCCGACGAACCGGGCGAACCGCTCCTCGAAGGCGACGACCCGGGGGCCGAGGGACAGCTGCCCCGAGCGGAGCACCTCGAGCACCGCCTCCTCCTCGGCCCGTCCGATGACCGGCCGGGCGAGCGGGATCGGCGGCTCAGCGCTCACGCGCGACCGGGACGCTCGGCGCCCGGCCCGGCTGCATCCCGTACTCGATCGAGTCGACCAGGGCCTCCCACGAGGCGGCGATCAGGTTCTCCGAGACCCCGATCGACCCCCAGACGTCGCGCCCGTCGGAGGCGTCGATCAGGACCCGGGTGACCGCGTCGGTCCCCCGGGCCTCGTCGAGGATCCGGACCTTGAAGTTGACGAGCTTGATGTCGTGGAGGTGGGGGTGGACGTCGCCGAGCGCGGCCCGAAGCGCCCGGTCGAGGGCGTTGACCGGACCGTCGCCCTCGGCCGTCCGGACGTAGCGCTTCCCGTCCGGGCCCCAGATCTTGATCGTCGCCTCGGTCGCGACCTTCCCGTCGGCGTGCTTCTCGACGATCACCCGCCACGACTCGAGCCGGAAGAGCTGCTCGTAGACGCCCGACTCCCGGCGCATCAGGAGCTCGAGCGAGGCGTCCGCCGCCTCGAACTGGTAGCCGCCGTGCTCGAGGGCCTTGACCCGCTCGAGCACCCGGCTGGCCGCGTCCTCGTCGATCTCGAGGCCCGCGGCCCGCGCCTTCTCGAGCACCGTCCCCCGCCCGGCCAGCTCCGACATCAGGAGCTCGCGCTGGTTGCCGACCAGCGCCGGGTCGACGTGCTCGAAGGTCGCCGCGTCGGCCCGGACCCCGGCCACGTGGAGGCCGCCCTTGTGGGCGAAGGCGTTCTTGCCGACGTAGGGCTGGTTCGGGTTGGGGGTGAAGTTGAGCAGCTCGTCGACGAAGTGCGCCGTCTCGGTCAGCCGGGCCAGCTGGGCGTCGGCCAGGCAGCGGTGGCCGAGCTTGAGCTGGAGGTTGGCGACGATCGAGACCAGGTTGGCGTTGCCGGTCCGCTCCCCGCACCCGTTGATCGTGCCCTGGACCTGCGTGGCCCCGAGCTCGACCGCGGCCAGGGAGTTGGCCACCCCGCACTCGGCGTCGTTGTGGGCGTGGATGCCGATCCGCAGGCTGCCGTCGAGCGTCCCGACCGCGTCGCGGGTGGCCAGGGCGACCTGCGACGGCAGGGACGAGCCGTTGGTGTCGCAGAGGACGATCGTCTCGGCCCCGGCCAGGGCGGCCGCCCGCAGGCAGGCCCGGGCGTAGACGGTGTCATCCCGCCAGGCGTCGAAGAAGTGCTCGGCGTCGTAGATCACCCGCTTGCCCTGCCCGACGAGGAAGGCGACCGACTCGCCGATCATCCGGAGGTTCTCCTCACGGTCGACCTTGACCACCTTCTCGAGGTGGAGCGTCCACGTCTTGCCGACCAGGGTGCAGACCGGCGCCCCGCACTCGGCCAGCGTCCGCAGGCCGACGTCGTCCGCGGCGGCCACCCCCCGCCGCCGGGTCATCCCGAAGGCGGCGATCTGCGCCTGGCCGAAGGTCTCGCGGGCGAGCAGGTCGAAGAGCTCGCGCTCCTTCGGGTTCGACGCCGGGAATCCCGCCTCGATCAGATGGATCCCCAGCTCGTCGAGCTTGTGGGCCACGCGGAGCTTCTCCTCCGCCGAGAGCGACATGCCCTCCCCCTGCATGCCATCCCGCAGGGTGGCGTCATATAGCTGAATCGTCATCAAGATCGTTCCTTTGCGCTCGGTGTCGGGCGGGCTCCGCGGCCGGCCGGCTCCGCTGGGTCGGAGCCGCAGCCCGGGTTCGTGCTTCGGAGCAGGTCTCGCGGGACCCGGCTCCCGGCGGCCACCTGCGCGTTCGCGCTCAGCCGGCCGCCTCGGTAATTCGCCGGACGGCCGGAGCCGGGGCCGGGACACCGGGCCGGGACGACGTCGAGCCACTCGCGGTAGCGCTCGGAGCGACCGTGGAGCGCGTCCTCGAACGCGCCCTGGAGGACCCGGGTGATCTCGCCGGGCTCGCCGGCCCCGATCTCGTGGTCGTCGATCTCCCGGACCGGGACGAGCTCGGCCGCCGTCCCGCTCAGGAACACCTCGTCGGCCAGGTAGAGCTCGGCCCGGGCGACGTCGCGCTCGACCACGGTGTAGCCGAGGTCCCGGGCGATCACGATGATCGACTTCCGGTTGATCCCGTCGAGGATCGACGCCGTCTGCGGTGGCGTGAGGATCGTCCCGTCCCGGACGACGTAGATGTTCTCGCCCGACCCCTCGCAGACGTGGCCGTGGTCGTCGAGGAGGATCGCCTCGTCGTAGCCGCCCTTGAGCGACTCGACCTTGGCGAGGACGCTGTTGAGGTACTGGCCCGACGCCTTCGCGTGGGGGATCAGCGCATCGGGGCTGATCCGCCGCCAGGAGGAGACCTTGGCCCGGATGCCCGCCCGCTTGCCCTCCTCGCCGAGGTAGGCCCCCCACTCCCAGAGGGCGATCGCCACCTCGACCGGGAGGTCGAGCGGGTTCAGGCCGAGCTGGCCGTATCCGCGGTAGACGAGCGGGCGGATGTAGCACGAGCGCAGGCCGTTGCGGTTGATCAGCTCGTGGGTCACCTCCCGGAGCTGCTCGGTCGTGTAGGGCATCGGCATGTAGAAGAGCTTGGCCGACCGCTCGAGCCGGTCGAGATGGTCCTGGTGGCGGAACACCGCCGGGCCCTGCTCGGTCTCGTAGCAGCGGATCCCCTCGAACACCCCGGTCCCGTAGTGGAGGCCGTGCGTCAGGACATGGACCTTCGCGTCCTCCCAGGCGACGAACTCCCCGTTCAGCCAGATGAGGTCCGCTTGTTTCACGACGCTTGCCTTTCTAGAGGTTGGCCAGCACGGCCTGCGTGGCCTCCGCCGTGGTGGCCTCGCCGCCCAGGTCACGGGTGCGCAGACCGCCCTGGAGCGCACGGTCCACGGCGGATTCTAACGCCCCGGCCTGCGCCTCGAGGCCGAGTCCGTGGCGCAGGAGCAACGCCGCCGAGAGGAACATGGCCAGCGGGTTGGCGACGCCAAGGCCTGAGATGTCCGGGGCCGACCCGTGAACCGGCTCGAAGAGGCCGGGCCCACCGGCGCCGAGCGACGCGCTCGGGAGCATGCCGATCGACCCGGTGATCATCGCCGCCTCGTCGCTGAGGATGTCCCCGAACATGTTCTCGGTGACGATCACCTCGAAGCGGCGCGGCGAGGCGATCAGCTGCATCGCCGCGTTGTCGACGAGCACGTGCTCGAGCTCGATGTGCGGGAACTCCTCGCTGTGGACCCGGCGCACGACCTCCCGCCAGAGGCGCGAGGTCTCGAGCACGTTCGCCTTGTCGACGCTCGAGACCCGCGACTTCGCCGCCCGGAAGGCGACCCGGGCGATCCGCTCGATCTCGGGCACGCTGTACTCGCAGAGGTCGCTCGCCCGGTCGGCCGTCCGCGTCTTCTCCCCGAAGTAGATCCCCCCGGTCAGCTCGCGTACGACCAGGAGGTCGGTCCCCTCGATCCGCTCCCGCCGCAGCGGGCTCGCGTCGTAGAGCGCCGGGAGGGGCTTGACCGGCCGGAGGTTGGCGAACAGCCCGAGGCCCTTGCGCAGGCCGAGCAGCCCCTGCTCGGGCCGCGGCTCGAGCGGGTCCGTGGTGTCCCACTTCGGCCCGCCGACCGCGGCCAGGAGGACGGCGTCCGCGGCCCGGCACGCCTCGAGGACCGTCTCGGTCAGCGCCGTTCCGTGGACGTCGATCGACGCCCCGCCGAACGCGTGCTCCTCGAACTCGAACTCCCCGAGCGCCCGGAGGACCTCCTGGGCCGGGGCCATGATCTCCGGGCCGATCCCGTCCCCGGGCAGCGTGACGATGTGGTGGGCCATCGGCGCGGGACCCTATGTGATCGCTCAGGCGATCTGCTCGACCCGCGTCTGCGTGCCCGCGTCGTCGCGGTAGCGGATCTGCCCGCCCGGCCCGTCGAAGTCGATCACGGCGAAGCCGAACCTGTGCCAGTTCTCGCCCTGCTCGGGGTAGCTCTCGGTCTCCAGCCAGATGCCCGGCTTGGGGATGGCGCCGGTCTCCACGGGAATCGGCACGCCGCCGTGGCCGATGCAGCGGACGAAGGGGATCCGCTGCTCGGCGTCGGCGAACCCCATGCAGCGGTGCTCGTGACCCCACAGCCAGGCGGCGATCCGCTTGTCGTCGAGCAGCGGCTGGAGCTTGTAGGGAAGGACCGTTCCGAGATCGCCGACGTCGTAGGCGGAGATCAGCTGGTGATGGCTGAGGATCATCAGCTTCCGCTCCGACTCGCCCGCCCACTTGACGACCTGCTCTGCCTGCGGGTCCTCCAGCACTCCCACGAGCCCCTTGCTGAGCACCTCCGGATTCCACGAGGTGTCGAGCCCGACGATGTCCCAGGAAGGCGTCTTGATGCGGAAGAAGCTCGTCCCCTTCCCGTCCGCCGAGCGCTGCCTGGCGAAGCGCTCGTTGCCCAGGCAGGTCTCGAAATAGCCGTAGCCTCCGCCGTACATGTCATGGTTTCCGTTCAGCGTCCACGACGTCACCCCGGCCCGCGCCTGGTCGACCGTCACCGGCCAGGCGCCGTCGGCGAGCACCCGCCGCTCGTACTCGACGGTGTCACCCGAGTAGTAGACGTCGCCGAGGTGGATCACGTGGACGGCACGGCCGTGCCCGAGCGCATCGGCCACCTCCTCGGCCATCCACCGGGAGACGTCGAGCGCCCGCGGGAGACCGGACCCCCAGTCGCCGACGATCACGACGCGCGCGTCGTCCTGCGGGATCTCGAACTCCGCCGGATGCGGATTGAACGGGTGGTTGCCATCGGCGATCCGGTCGAGCGTGGCCTCGGCGATCTTCGTCACCCAGTCGGGATCGTTGCTGCCGAACTTGACGGGGTGGAGGATCGACGCGACCTCGTGCTCGATCGCCTCGATCGCTCCGACGATGTGCGAGAAGCGGCCGCCGGGCTTCGGCGTCTCGACGAACCCGCTCTTGCGGGCCTCGTCCTCGAGCGTCGTCTGGAGCATGCTGACCGCCGGGTCGCGGCTGAGGAACGGCAGGTCGTGGCGACTCTGGCCGGACGACGGCGGCCCGGCACCGGTGTCGGGGAACGCCGCGAGGATCGCCGCGGCCGGATGGGAGGAGCCGCGGCCGATCGTGAAGGCGGCCGGCGCCGCGCGCTCGTCGAGCTCGCCCGACTCGAGCTTCTTGCGCACCGCGGCGACGTAGCCGCTGACCACGTCCTGGTCGAGGAAATCCTTGATCACCAGTCGCCTCCGGTCAGCCGCTCACATGTGTCACCCGACGAACGCCGTCCGGCAATCGTACCCTCCGGTCATGGTGTTGCGATGTCCGCTCCCGCCTCGGCGAGCGCCGGGTCGTCGGGTGGCGCCAGCCAGGTCTGCCCGGGCCCGAGGTCGACGACGCTCTCCATGCCCTCGGGGGCGACCTCGGGCGGGCGGTCGTAGGAGAGGAACCACGACTCGACGTGGTCGTCGAGGATGCCGCGCGACTCGGGCAGGAAGCCGCTGAACAGCGGCCGCTCGGCGATGTCGAGGCCCTTCAGCCCCCGCACGCGCGGATGGTCGCCGATCTCCAGCCGGGCGCTGCGGCGGAACGGCAGGTTGACGCCGACGTGGGCCTTGACGTGGACGTCGGACTTGAACAGCATGCCGCGGAACGCGCAGTAGTTGGATGCGGCGATCGACACGGGCAGCGAGTCGAAGCGCGGCCGGTCGATCTCGATCCGCACGCACAGCTGCCCGTCGAGGTCGTACTGGCTGGACACGGTCCGCCGGCCGATCACGAAGTCGAGGTTGGCCTGGTGCTTGGGCATCCCCCAGATGCCCTTGCCGCCCTTGACCGAGATCTCCGTCGAGACCGGCAGCTCGACGACGAACTGCCCGGTGCGGTAGCGCTTCGCCAGGAGCGGCAGGGCCGCGACCAGCGGCGGCGCCGGCTCGAGGCCGTAGGTGCAGGCGATGGCGACGGAGAACTCGATGTAGCGGCCGATGTTCGTGCCGCGGTAGTCGACGACGGCGACCACGAGCAGGCCGCGCCCGCCGGGAAGGAGCAGCGGGTGGACCTCGATGCCGGGGAGCATCGCGGCGGCGGCGGCGCCGTCGATCGAGAAGGCCGCCATCAGCGCCGGGCTGGCGTGGGAGGCGACCGGCAGCGTGAAGGGGATCGTGTCGACCAGCGTGTGCCGGCCGGTCTGGCGCGTGAGCCGCCCCGGAAGCCCCATCACGCGGCCTCGAGCTCGGCGACGATCGTCGGAAAGGTGTCGGCCGCGGCCGTCTGGCCCATGAACACGTCGAGATGGCCGTAGCCGGGAAAGACGTGGAGCGACGTCGGGCCGGTGCCGTGCCCGTCGTACCAGGCGCGCGTCCGGCGCTGGCTCTCGGGCGTGAAACAGACGTTCTTCGCCCCGGCGATGAAGGCCACGCGGGCGCTGGTCCTGGGCGCCTGGGCGGAAAAGTCGTCGGGGAGCTCCGGGTGCCCGTCGACCGCCACGAGGTGGCCGGCCTCGACCGAGCGAAGGATCTGCTTGAAGAAGGTGAGCGGAACGGCGGCGAACTCCCCGCGCAGCCAGTCGTGCGTCTGGCGGTTGAGGTTCTCGTGGCGCCAGAGCGTCGGCTCGGCCGCCCCGTAGGTGAAGCTCGACCATTTGCAGACGGGGTTGTCGCACTCGTGGTGGACGAGCCTGATCCACGCGTCGACCAGCTTCGGCACCACCCAGGGCGCGCCCGTCTCCCCCCATCGCGGGTCGAGGTAGCCGAGCAGGCGGGCGGTGATCGGGATCATCGTGCGGAGCTTGACGTGGGCGAGCGGCGGCACGATCGGGTGGATCGAGACGGCGTTCGTGACGATCGACTTGACCTGCGGCACCAACCCGGCCACCGCGCTCATCATGAAGCTGGTCGACCCCTGGCAGTGGATCACCGCCTTGAGCTCGTCCGACCCCGTCTCCTCGCAGACGGTCTGGACGGCGAGCGGATGGTCGTAGACGGCGGCCTGGTCGAGCGTCCAGTGGTTGTGGGGGACGTCGATCGACGCGCGCCAGTTCTCGAGCCAGACGTCGTAGCCGTCGTCGACGAGGACGTCGACGAGGTTGCGGCCGCTCGGGGCGCGGAAGATGTTCGCCCGGACGCCGGCGCCGTGGACGAGCAGCACCGGACCCTTCGACGGGGCGGCGGCGCCGCGAACGTTGATCACGTTGAGGCCGAGCCCGTCGCCGGCGCTGAACTCGACGATGCGATCGGTCGTCGCCGTCACGGCTCGGCGGCGGGGCGGTAGACGCTCCAGAGCGAGCCGGCGAAGAGCTCGCCGAAGCGGCCGAGCGCGTCGAGATGCCCGGCCGGATGGACACGGAAGGTCGTCAGCTGCCGGGCGAAGTCGAGTGGGTGGATGTGGAGGATCCCGGTCGCGACGACCCGGGCCGACTCGTCGCCGCCGGCGGGGACGTGCCCGGCCAGCACCCGCGCGTAGAGCGTCGTCGTCTCGCCCCAGAGGTCGAGCGCGTGGCCGTGGATCACCGTCTTGAAGCCCGTCATCGTCAGCGGGTGGCCCTCGCCGTCGGCGAACTCGAGCCGGTAGTGCATCCGCTTCTCGGGCGGCGAGGCGTGCTGGTCGACGAACAGGTTGAAGACGCCGCGCGTGACCGGGAGCCTCCCGCCGAACGCATCCGACTCGATCCAGCCGACGGCCTCGGCGGTGTGCTCGGGGTCGGCGATGAAGCGCTCGACGTCCTCGGCGGTGATGGTGAGGTGGAACATGAACGCCGTGCGGGCCTTCTTGCCGGCGCGGAAGCCGCGGTCGAAGTCGGTCTCGCCGAACTCGACATACCCCTTCATCTCCTCGGTGAAGGAGAGCGAGACCGGCGGGGATGATGCGTCGGTCGCGGTTGCCGCCTGAGGTTCTGGAGCAGGATCGGGTGGGCCCGGGGTGGGTGGCGCAGGAGTCAGCGGACGGGCGTTCGGCCACGGGGCGCGGCTCGTCGAGGATCGCGCCGGCGATGCGGTCGGCGAGCGCGGCGATCGTCAGCGACGGGTTGGCGCCGACCGGTCCGGGCATCACCGAGCCGTCGGCGATGTAGAGGCCGGGGTGGCCGAACACGCGGCCGTAGGAGTCGACGACCCCCTCCTGCGGCGAGCGGCCCATGCGGCAGCCGCCGAGCCCGTGCACCGTGATCACGCGGTTCTCGTGCCAGATCGGGTTCTCGAAGAAGTCGGCGCCGAGCTCATGGGCGATCCGCTTCGAGAGGTCGTTGACGCGGTCGAAGTAGACCGACGACGCGCCGTGCTTGGACCAGTCGACCTCGAGCCGCTCGTCCTTGATCGTCATGTGCCCGTCCGGGATGTCGCGGCCCATGCCGAGCAGCGGGAGCATGCCGGACGAGAGGTCGCAGTTGCCGAGGAAGGCGGAGGCGAGGCCGCCGATCTCGCTCTCGCGGTGCCCGCGGAGCGCCGAGATGACGACGTGCCAGGCGCGCGGCAGCGCATTCAGGACCGCGCGCGGCTCCTGGAGCATCTCGAGCACCCAGTTGGCGAACTCGGGATAGCCGGCGTCCTCGAGGTAGAAGCCGCGCCCGTCGCCGCCGTCGAGCTCGTCGGGGACGCGGATCGCGCTCGTGATCACCGGACCCCGCCCGGGATCGATGATCCGGGGGATCCGCTCGCCGTCGACCATCTGGGTGGCCTTCACGGCGAACGACAGGAGGTCGCCGTTGCCGGAGAAGCCCTGGCCGAGCTGGTTGGAGAGGCCGGGCAGGGCGGCCCGGTTGCGGAGCATCAGCCAGGTGGTGCCGAGCGTGCCGGCGGAGAGGATCAGCCGGTCGCAGGTCAGCGTCTGGCGGGGGAGCCGCCCGGTGTCAGTCGCCCGGCCCTCGGCCTCGGGCTCGTGGCGGACGTAGTCGACGCGGTAGCCGCCGCCGTCGCGCGGCTCGAAGGCCCGGACCTCGCAGCGGGTGCGCAGGTCGGCCCCGGCCCGCCAGGCCGCCGAGAGCAGGGTGTAGTCGAGCGTGTTCTTCGAGCCGTAGTTGCAGCCGATGTCGCACTCGCCGCAGAGGCGGCAGGTCAGCCGCGTGCGGCCGTGGAGGTTCGGCTCGGCCTCCCGGATCGGCTCGCCCGGGACGGCCGGCGAGCCGTCGTTGGCGAAGGTCACGGCGACCGGCACGAGCGACCAGTCGAGGCCGAGGCGCTGGGCGGCGTCGCGGTACTCGAGCACCTTGCGAGTCTGGTCGTACGGGGACTGGTCGAGGGGGTAGTGCTGGATGCCGATCCGGCGCTCGATCTCGGCGTAGTGGGGGTCGAGGTCCGCGCGCGTCACCGGCCAGTCCTCGTAGGCGCCGCCGCTGTGGTCCTCCTTGACGAACCAGCGCTCGTCCTTGCGCAGGAAGACGTTCGCGTAGATGAGCGAGCCCCCGCCGAGCCCGCTGGCGCAGACGGCGTCGAGGCCGTCGAACTCCCAGAGGTCGAACATCCCGTGGAGGCCCTCGCTCGGGTCCCAGAAGTTGTTCTTCATGCCGAGCGGGCTGCGGGGGAACGAGTTCGGCGGGTAGGCCTTGCCGCGCTCGAGCACGCACACGCGCAGGCCGTCCTCGGCGAGGCGCGCGGCGGTCACCGAGCCGCCGAACCCCGACCCGACGACGACCGCGTCGAAGTGCTCGGGCGTGCCGGACGGCGGCCGGAGCGCGCTCACCTACGCCGGCTCCCCATGGCGGCAATGTCTCTGACGCGTCACCGACGACCCCCAAGAGAATCTGAAGCTGGACCTGGGTTTGAGCCTGACCGACCGGTCGGCCGTTGTCAACCGCGACCGGCGGCCGCTTCGGTGCTCAGAGGGCGGTGGTCACCGGCCCGCGGCGCTCGCGCTCGCGCTCGAAGCGGTCGATCGCCTCGCCCTGGGCCAGGGTCAGGGCGATGTCGTCGAGGCCGTTCAGGAGGCGGTGGCGGAGGGCGGGCTCGATCGCGAAGGGGAGCGTCCGCCCGTCGAAGCGCACCTCGCAGGACTCGAGGTCGACCGACGCCTCCCCGGCGGCGGCGAGCGCGCGGACGTCGTCTTCGCCGAGGACGACCGGGAGCAGGCCGCACTTGGTGGCGTTGGAGTAGAAGATGTCGGCGAAGCTCGGGGCGACGATCGCCCGGAAGCCGTAGTCCTCGAGCGCCCACGGGGCGTGCTCGCGCGAGGAGCCGCAGCCGAAGTTGCGCCCGGCGGCGAGGATCGGGTTGACCGGCAGGTTCCAGCCGGGCTCCTTGGCCCAGTCGTAGAAGAGGAACTCGCCGAAGCCGGTCCGCTCGATCCGCTTGAGGAACTGCTTGGGGATGATCTGGTCGGTGTCGACGTCGGCCCGGTCGAGATGGCTGACCCCGCCGGTGATCACGGTGATCGGTTCCATGTCAGTCCTTCCAGTCGCGGATGTCGACGAAGTGCCCGGCGATCGCGGCCGCGGCGGCCATCTCCGGTGAGACGAGGTGGGTGCGGCCGCCGCGGCCCTGGCGACCCTCGAAGTTGCGGTTCGAGGTCGAGGCGCAGCGCTCGCCGGCGGCGAGGATGTCGGGGTTCATGCCCAGGCACATCGAGCAGCCGGCCGTGCGCCAGTCGAACCCGGCGGCGCGGAAGATCTCGTCGAGGCCCTCGGCCTCGGCCTGGGCGCTGACCTGCTGCGAGCCGGGAACGACCATCGCGTTGACGGTCGGCGCGACCCGCCTGCCGGCGACGACCGCGGCCGCGGCGCGCAGGTCGCCGATGCGGGAGTTGGTGCACGAGCCGATGAACACGCGGTCGAGCGCGATCTCGCGGACCGGCGTCCCGGCCACGAGGCCCATGTAGCGCAGCGCCCGCTCGGCCGCCTCCTGATCCTCGGACGCGGCGAAGTCGCCCGGGTCCGGCACGGCGCCGCTGACGCCGACGACCATGCCCGGCGTCGTGCCCCAGGTCACCTGGGGGGGGATCGCCGCGGCGTCGACGACGACCTCGCGGTCGAAGGTCGCGCCGGGGTCGGTCGCGAGGCCCTCCCAGCCCGCGATCGCCTGCTCGAGGTCGGCCGGGGCACCGGGGCGGGCCGTCCGCTCGAACCAGTCGGAGGTGACCGCGTCGGGCGCGATCATGCCGGCCCGGCCGCCGCCCTCGATCGTCATGTTGCAGACGGTCATCCGGCCCTCCATCGACAGGGCGGCGATCGCCGGTCCGGCGAACTCGACGACGTGGCCGGCGGCACCGGAGACGCCGATCTGGCCGATCGTGGCGAGGATCAGGTCCTTGGCGGTCACGCCGAAGCCGAGATCGCCGTCGTAGCGGATGCGCATCGACCGGGGCTTCGGCTGGGCCAGGCACTGGGTGGCCAGCACGTGCTCGACCTCGCTCGTCCCGATCCCGAAGGCCAGGGCCCCGAACGCGCCGTGGGTCGCCGTGTGCGAGTCGCCGCAGACGATCGTCATGCCCGGCTGGGTGACCCCGAGCTCCGGCCCGATCACGTGGACGATGCCCTGACGGTCGGACCCGAGCGAGTAGACCGGGACCCCGAACTCCGCGCAGTTGCGCTCGAGCGTCTCCACCTGGACCCGGGAGAGCTGGTCGCGGATCCGGGCGGCGACCGGGGTGCCGTCGGTGGGGACGTTGTGGTCGGCGGTGGCCAGGGTGCGGTCCGGGCGGCGGAGCCGGCGGCCGGCGAGGCGCAGGCCGTCGAACGCCTGGGGGCTGGTCACCTCGTGGACGAGGTGGAGGTCGATGAAGAGCAGTCCGGGCGCCACCTCGTGCGCCGACCAGATCTTCTCGAGCAGTGTCTGCGCCATCGGGATCTCCTCTCGTGCTTGTCAGCTGCGCCGCAGGCCGGCATTGAGGACGGCCAGCAGGCGCGCCTCCCCGGGCCCGGGGTTCTCGAAGTGGTGGGGCAGGTCGGCGTCGAAGGTCACGCAGTCGCCGAGCTCGAGCTCGTGCCGCCGGCCGTCGCAGACGAGGACGACCCGGCCCTGCTCGACGAGGGCGGTCTCCCGGCTCCCCGGCTCGTGCATCGGCGGGTCCTCGGGGCCGCCGGTCGCCGCCCCGGCGGCCAGCGTGTGGCGCGAGAGCTCGGCCCGCTGGCCCGGGAGGGGCGCGCTCAGGAGCTCGTAGCGGTGGCCGCGCCGGGGGTTGCCGCCCGGGCGCCGGTCGCTCGCTCGCACGACGGTGACCGCCCCGTCCTCGTCGAGGCGCAGGAGCTGGGAGAGCCGCAGCTCGAGTCCGTGGGCGATCCGCGCGGCGACCTGGAGGGTCGGGCTCGTCTCCCCCCGCTCGACCTGCGAGAGCATCGGCGCGCTCACGCCGGAGCGGACGGCCAGCTCGCGCAGCGAGAGGCCCATGGCGTCGCGCAGGGCCCGGACCCGAGGGCCGACCGTGCTGGCCCGCTGGAGATCGGCGTCGGCGACTGCCATACATGCGTACGTTATCACGTACGCCGGCTCCGTGCCGGCGCTAAGGTCCGGACCGTGCCCGTGCCGCCGCTCACCCGTCCCGACGTGCCCGTGCCGCCGCTCACCCGTCCCGACGTGCCCGTGCCGCCGCTCACCCGTCCCGACGTGCTCGTGCTCGGGGCGGGCGGCACCCTCGGCGAGGCGTGGATGACCGGCCTCCTCGCCGGCCTCGAGGAGGCGACCGGACTGGACCTCCGCGAGGTCGAGTCGTTCGTCGGGACATCGGCCGGGGCGATCGTCGCCGCCCGGCTCGCCGCCGGGCGCCGCCCCCGCCGCCCGGCCCGCCGGGCCCAGGTCGCCGCCGCGGCTGCGGCCGCCGCCGGGCCCGGGCGCCTCGAGCGGCTGACCACCCGCCTCCTCGCCCCGGCCTCCCCCGCGGCGATGCGCCTCGAGCAGATCCCCGGGGGCCTGATCCGGGGCCGGGTGCTCGCCCTGCTCCCCGAGGGAGCCCATTCGACCGCCGACCTCGAGCGCTCGGTCGGCCGCCTGCGCGCCCGCTTCGACGGCCGCCTGCGGGTCGCCGGCGTCGATCTGCGGAGCGGCCGGCGGGTCGTCTTCGGCGCCCCCGGCGCCCCGGCGGCCACCGTCGCCCGGGCGGTCGCCGCCTCGTGCGCGGTGCCCGGGTACTTCCGCCCGGTCCGGATCGGCGACCGCGACTACGTGGACGGCGCCGCCTGGAGCCTCAACAACCTCGATGTCGCCCCGGCCGGCCAGCGGACCGAGCTCCTCTGCCTCAGCCCGACCGCCGGCCTCCCGCTCGATCCCGGCTCACCCCTCGGCCTCGTCCGCGCCGTCCTGCGCAGCCGCCAGCTGCTCGAGGTCGCCGCCCTGCGCCGGCGCGGCGTGCGCCTGCGGATGATCGGCCCGGCCCGGGCGGCCGGCCGGCTGATGGCGCCCGACCTGACGGACCCGACCCGGCGCGAGGCTGTCCTGCGCGCCGGGTACGCCCAGGGCCTCGGCCTCTAGCGATCGACCAGGACGACGGCCGGGGCGACCGGCGTGAGGGCGAGCGGCGCGAGCATCCCGGCCGTCACGAGGACGGGCGGCCCGGCCGCCCGGTAGCGCACCACGCTGTAGGTCGCCCGGCGCAGCACGACGGGCCCGCCGAAGCCGGGCAGCGCGGGCCGCCCGGTCGCGGGGACCGGCGGCGCACGGACCGGCGCGCCGACCCCGCGGGCGCCGAGCGCGATCACCTCGACCCAGGAGACCGGGGCGCCCCCGGCCGGTAGCGCGCCGCTCGCCGGGAGGTAGTACCCGAGCGGCACGCGACCCGAGGCCGGGGTCACGACCAGGGCCGTGCGCGCGCCGACCGGCACCGTCCCGGCCGCTCCCCGCCAGTCGTCGCGCTGGTAGCGGGCGTCGAGCGCGACGCCGACCGTGGCCACCAGGCCGAGCACGCAGAGCGCCGCGATCACCGCCGGGCCGCTCCGGCGACCGGCAACCGCTCCCCCAGCCGAAAGAGCGAGGGCCGCAGGGACCCACGCTCCGATGAGGTTGCGCGTGATCACGTAGTCGAGCCCGAGGAGGGCCAGCACCACCGGCAGGGCGAGGGCGGCCGCCGCCACCCCGGCCAGCCCGAGCAGCGCCGGTCGGGACAGCCGCGTCGAGGCGGCGCACGAGGACCGCGGCCAGGGCGGCGAGGAGCACGGCGGCCGCCACGGTGAGCGCGACCTGGCCGGGCGCGTCGTAGCCGACGACGAGCTGCTTGGCCGCCTGGGCCAGGCGCGTGCCCCGCGGGCTCGCGGCGATGAACCCCGCGTTCCCCTGGGCCCGCTGGTGGAGGGCCAGCGGCGCGAGCGCGAGGCCGGCCAGGCCGACGGCGGCGACCGCCGCGACCGCCGCGACCGACCGGCCGCGGACCCGCAGCAGCCAGACGGCCTCCGGGAGGATCAGGAAGACCGCGAAGTAGTGGGTGGCCAGAGCCAGGGCGCCGACCGCCGCCCAGACGGCGAGGCGGCGTCCCGGCGCCCCGGGGGCGAGCGCGGCGGCCAGCGCCCAGACGCTGGCCGCGCTGAGGAGGACGAGCAGGGCGTAGGCCCGCGCCTCCTGGGAGTACCAGATCAGGAGCGGGCTGAACGTGGCCAGGGCGGCCGCGGCGAGGCCGGCGCGCCGGTCGAAGAGGCGCGCGGCCGCCGCGTAGACGGCGAGGACGGTCAGGGTCCCGGCGAGCGCCGAGAGCGAGCGCAGGCCGACCTCGCCCGTCCCGAACGCCCGGGTCCAGACCCAGGCGAGGACGTAGTAGAGCGGCGGCGTCGACTCCCCGTCCGGGAGGGCTCGGATCATCGACCCGAGCCCCATCCGCATCAGCCGACCGGTCGACGCCTCGTCGAACCAGAAGCTCTGCTGCCCGAGCGTGGCGAAGCGGAGAGCCGCCGCCGCCAGGGTCAACCCGAGGAGCGGCGCCCGCCCGCCCGTCGCCACCGGGTGTCCCGGCGCCGGCCCTACGGCGTGCGGGCGAGCTCGGCCCCGACCGGCTCGACCGGCGCCTCGGCCGCGAGCCGGGCCCGGCGGACCGCCGTGGAGACCGCCCGGACGTAGGCGCGGGCCGCCGCCTCGATGATGTCGGTGGCCACGCCCTGGCCGGAGGCCGACTGGCCGTCGAGCTCGATCACCACCGAGACCTCGCCGAGTGCGTCCTGGCCCTCGGTCACCGCGTCGATCCGGAACTCCCGCAGGCGCGCGTCGACCCCGGTCGCCGCGTTGATGGCCCGGAACACGGCGTCGACCGGCCCGTCGCCGGTGAACTCGCCCCGCACCGTCTCGCCCTCCGGCGTGCGCACCGAGACGCGCGCGTGCGGCGGGCGCGCCGATGACGCCTCCGCCTCGTAGGACTCGAACACGTAGCCGGCGATCTCGCTCCGGAGCTCGTCGGTGACGAGCGCCTCGAGATCCATCGCCGTGACCTGCTTCTTGCGGTCGGCGATCTCCTTGAAGCGCTTGAACGCCGTGTTCAGGGCCGCCCCGGTGACCTCGAAGCCGAGCTCCTCGAGCGCCTGCTTGAGCGCGTGCCGGCCGGAGTGCTTGCCGAGGACGATCGAGTTGGCGTCGAGGCCGACCGTCGTCGCATCCATGATCTCGTAGGTCGTCCGCTCCTTGAGCACCCCGTCCTGGTGGATGCCCGACTCGTGGGCGAAGGCGTTGCGCCCGACGATCGCCTTGTTCGGCTGGACGACGTACCCGGTCAGGCGGGAGACGAGGCGGCTCGTCCGGGCCAGCTCACGGGTGTTGACCGCCGTCGGGTGGCCGATCGCCGCCCCGCGCGTGTGGAGGAGCATCACGATCTCCTCGAGCGACGCGTTCCCCGCCCGCTCGCCGATCCCGTTGATCGCGCACTCGACCTGCCGGGCCCCGGCCAGGACGCCGGCGAACGAGTTGGCCACGGCCAGCCCGAGGTCGTCGTGGCAGTGGACGGACAGGGTCACCTCGTGCATCGCCGGGACCAGCCGGTAGAGCTCGCCGAGCCAGGCGGTGAACTCGTGGGGCATCGTGTAGCCGACGGTGTCGGGGATGTTGATCGTCGTCGCCCCCTCCTCGATCGCCGCGGCCACCACCTCGGCGGCGAACGCGACCTCCGACCGGGTCGCGTCCATCGGCGAGAACTCGACGTCCTCGACGTACTCCCGGGCGTGGGCGACCGCCGCCCGGGCCTGGCCGACCACGTCCTCCCGGGTCGTCCGCAGCTGGTGGACGATGTGGATGTCCGAGGTCGAGATGAAGGTGTGGATGCGCGGGCGGGGCGCATCGGAGACCGCGTGCCAGGCGGCGTCGATGTCGGCGAACTGCGTCCGGGCCAGGCCGCAGATCACCGGACCCTCGACGTGGCGGGCGATCGCCTGGACGGCCTCGAAGTCGCCGGGCGAGCTGATCGGGAACCCGGCCTCGATGATGTCGACGTTGAGGCGGGCGAGCTGATGGGCGATCTCGAGCTTCTCGGCCGCGTTCAGGGAGATGCCGGGCGACTGCTCGCCGTCGCGCAGCGTCGTGTCGAAGATCAGTACTCGATTGGGATCCGTCGGGGTCATGGTTCCTCGCTAGCTGGTTTCGTCCTTCGGCTTCTTCTCGTCTGGGTTTGCGGCTACGCGGCCGCCACGCATTAGTCCCCCTTGCGGGGGAGGAGAAGGAGGAGCGAGGACAGCGGGAACGTCATGTCGGGCGGAGCCTAGCAGGGGCGGCGGCGGGGCTCAAGCCGCGGGCGGGGCCCGGCTCAGACCCGGTTTGCCTTGGCCCGGGCGAGGAGCGCGGAGAAGAGCCGCTGCTCCTCGGCGGCCGGGAAGCGGGTGAGGATCCCGAGCGTGGTCAGGCTGATCTCGGCGCGGCCGAGGCGGAAGCCGAAGGTGTCGACGTAGAACGGGAGCCGCACCCCGCTGGCCGTGGCCGTCACCTTGAACCGAAGCCCGAAGCTCCCGCCCGCCCCCGGCGCCCGGAGACCGGCCGTGACCACCGACACCGCCCCGAAGCTGACCGTGGCCGTCCGCATCCCCTGGAGGAGCCGGTTGACGGCGGCGACCAGGCAGCTCCGGCCACGGGCGCTCCGCACGGCACGGAGGTCCTGGGCGGAGAGGCTGGGCGAGCGCACCACCGTGACGTTCGAGCTGGCGTCCTCCTCGGCGATCCCGCCGGGGCTCGGCCTGGCGAAGTCAGCCGAGTCGACGTCGGCGAGCGCCGCGCCCCGTCCCGTCCCCCCGGCGCAGCGGGCGACCCCGGCCCCGAACTGCTTCTGGGCGGCGCTCGGGTGGCTCGGCGTGCCGGTGAACCCCGGGAGGTCGGCCCCGGTCAGGTTGACGGCATCGGCCACGGCCACCGCCCGGGCCCGGGAGGGGGCGGTGGCGGCGCCGGCCCCGGCGGCGCCGGCCAGGGCGAGGACCCCGGCGGCGAGGATCGCCGTCCACGGTGCTGAGCGAACCGACTCCATGGGGGCGATCCTAGTGGCCCGGCTAGGCTGGCGGGCTGACCGTGGCCCCACGTCCCCGCGATCGTGCCGCCGGCCTGACCCGGCGCTTCGCGCTCCTGGCCCTCCTGGCCGGCCTCCTCGAGCTGGCCGCCCTCGCGGCCTGGCAGCGCAACGGCTACTGGAGCGTCTCCGACGGCGTCTACGCGGAGACGGCCCGCGAGCTCCTCCACGGGGTCCGCCTCTACGCCGGAGTGGCCGCGGCGCAGCCGCCGCCCGTCTACCTCCTCGGCGCGCTCGTCCTCTGGGTCCACGACGGGGTCGGGGCGCTCCGCGCCGTGCTCGCGGCGGTCGACCTCGCCACCGCCGGGCTCGTCGGCCTCTGCGTCTGGCGCATGGCCGGCCGGCGCGGCCTGGCCCTCGCCGCCGGCCTGGCCGCCCCGCTCGTCCCGATCTCCCTCCACGAGCACGCCGCCCTGACCCCGGAGACCCTGGGCGCCCCCCTGCTGATGCTCGCCGCCCTCTGGTCGGCCCGGCCGGAGCGAGCGGTTCGCGGCGGCCTCGCCGGAGCGGTGGCCGTCGCCTGCAAGCTCGCCTTCGTCCTCCCGGCCGGGCTGATCGTGGTCGCCGCGGTCGCGCGCCGCCGGGCCGTGGCCGGGCTCGTCGCCGGGGGGGCGCTCCTCGCCCTGGCCGGGGGGCTCGTGTTCGGCGGCGGGCTCTGGCGGGGCGCCGTCCGCGCGCAGCTCGAGGTCGGGCGGGCCTCCGTCTCCTACGCCGCGGGGCTGATCGGCCAGGGCGTGTGGAACGAGCTCGGGCTGCTCGTCGCCGCCGCCGCGGCGCTGCTCCTCGCCCGGCAGGCCCGCGACCCCGCCCTCGTGCGCACCGTGGCCGCGGCCGCGGCCGGGGGCGTGCTCCTGCTCGGCTCGGTCGTCAAGCACGGCTCCTACGTGAACGTGCTCGCCGTCGCCGATCCACCGCTCGTGGCGCTCGCCGCCTGCGGCGGGCTCTGGGCCTGGGAGCGGGTCGGCGCCCGGGCCGTCGTCCTCGCCGCGGCCGCCCTCGTCGCCGCCCAGTCGATCTCACTGCTCGTCAGCCCCGACCACGCCGTCCTCGCCCGCCGGCCGCTCGCCCGCTCGGGCCTCCAGCGGGCGCTCGCCCCGGGCCTGGTCGATCGCGCCGTCCGCGCGGCCCGCCGGTGCCCGGCGGGCGCGGCCTACAGCGGAGGTGCGTACATCGCCTTCCTCGCCGACCGGCGCATGCCCGGAGACCAGCCGGACCTCTTCATCACGGCGAACGCCCCAGTCGACGCCGGGTTCGCCCGGCGAGCCGAGGCCGATCGACCCCGCTGCCCGTAGGGGTTCAGCGGAGGAGCACGACGAGAACCACGACGATCACAAGCAGGCCGAGCACGCCACTGGCCACGGCCACCTGGGGCTGGCGGCGCCAGAACTCGGGCTTCGCCCGATCGCTGGTGTAGTGACCCTCGGGCGGGGTGCCGACCCAGTCGTCGTCATCGTCGGGACCGCTCACAGCCCGAGCGTACCCGGCCGGGCCGGTTCGCCAATCCGGGGCGAGGGGGCCGCCGTTGCGTACCGTTTGTGAGCTCGTGGGCGACAGGTTTGATCGGGACTCCTGGGAGCGGCGCTGGTCAGAGGCGCTACGCGATGGCGGGCACGCCTTGGCACGACACCCTCCGAACGCGGCGTCAGGCGGCTGGGACCGGCGTCGACGCCGTGGTGCGCGCCACGGCCCGGGCAGCCTGAACCGGCGCGCGGGGCGCGGCTACGGCGGGCTGAGACGGGCGGTCAGCGAAGCGCCGCGGGTAGTCGGGGACGGGCTCGCCGCGTTGCTGGCCGGCGATGACCTTCACGTCCCACTCGATCGCGGGGTCAGACGGAGTTCGGTCCACGAACTCCCAGCCCGGAGCTCGGCGGCGCGCGAGCATCACCCCCGCCGGCAGGGGCGCCAGGCCATCGACCCGGTGCGGCCCGGCCGAGTACGACGTCGATTCCCAGCGATCGGCGACGCGCACGATGATCCGGTCGGCGTGTCTGGCCGCGAAGGCAACGGCATCTGCGAGCCCGAGCCGCGCCGGTGAGGCCGCGAGCTCACCGGATTCCTCCCCCTGAACGCTGACGGAGAACGTGCCCGTAGCGCACGGCCGACCATCCTGGTCGTGGTCGACCTCCTCGGAGACAAAGGCCGCAACGCGGGCGCTCACGCCCTGAGGATCCCACGAACCAGGCCAGCCCTACTCCTCCTTCAGCCGGTCATCCAGCCACGATTCGATACCCGTGATCGCGGCTTCGGCCATCGCGGTCGGGAAGGACGTGAAGCCGTGGGGCGACTCCGGATAGACCCGGACGTCGACCTCGACGCCCGCCGATGACAGCCGAGCCGCCATCGCCAGATTGTCCCCGAGCAGGACGTCGGACGTGCCCACGACGAGGAGGGCCGGTGGCAGGCCCTCGAGGTGCCCGAAGAGCGGTGAGATGTCCGCGTTGGTCCGGTCGGCGACGTTCCCTGCGTACGCCCTGATGAAGAACTCGTCCGCGATCGCCCGCCCGCTCGGCGACTGCCCGCTGAGGTCGTAGGCCCCGAACTGGAGGGCGGCACCGACGAAGGGCGCGACCAAGCCCCTGTCCCGCAGCCGGACGAGCGTCGTCACGGCGAGGTTGGCTCCTGCCGAGGCTCCCCCGATCGCCAGCCGGGGGGTTCCGAACATCGCTTCTCCCTGCTCCAACACCCAGCAGGCGGCTGTCTCGCAGTCGTCCGGTGCCGCTGGCCACGGGTGCTCCGGGGCCAGTCGATAGTCGACGCTGACGACGGCTACGCCCACGGCGTCGGCCAGGCGAGCGTTGCGTCCATCGCTGCGGGCCGCCGAGCCGAGATAGAAGCCCCCGCCGTGAATCTCCAGGTAGACGGCCCTCGGCTCGCGCTCCTGCGGGGTGATGATCCTCACGGGAACCTGCCGCCTCCCCGCCCCGGCGACCTGCTCGGTTACGAGCCGCCCGGCCGGGGCCGGACGCCGGGCCAGCATGCTCCGCGCGGTGCGCAGTCCGTCCCGGGTGCTCGGGTCCGGCTGGGGCCGGCCGCCGGCGCCCGCGGCCGACGCGGCGAGGAAGGCCCGGGTCTCATCGACGTAGGCCGCCAATTCGTCATCGATGAGTCGATTCAGTCCGACCTCCAACCGAGCTCCTTCGTCGTCGACGTCCGGCGGTCTCGCTCACCACCGCCCGCCGCAGCTCGCGGACGCTGCGGGGGGCAAGCATCGTCGCACCGACCTCGGACGGCCTTCGGCTATTCGTCGATGCACTTGTTGCCGAACGCCGGGTTCAGCAGGCCGACGACGTTGATCGAGTTGCCGCAGACGTTGACCGGCACCTGTATCGGCACCTGGATGACGTTCCCCGAGACGATCCCCGGGCTGCCGACCGCCGCGCCCTGAGCCCCGGTGGACGCCGCGCCCGCCGTCGCCGCCTGGGCTCCGGCGGCCACGAGGTCACGACAGACGACGGTGATCGGCCCGTCGTGCGTCAGGGCGAGCACCGTGTCGATCGGCACGTCCGTCGCGTCGGCGCTCCCCCCGGCCTTGAGCGTCTCGCTGACCGTCGAGTCGGTGATGACCCGCTTCGACGGCCCGAGCACCGAGCACTCGGCCCGCTGGTCCACCTTGAGCGGGCGCGACTGGGCGAAATGCAGGTCCCCGCGCACCTCGTAGGCCCCCGCCGGAACGATCGCGGAGAAGATCGTGGTCAGCTTCGAACCCACCGTCTTGGCCTTCGCCGTCCGCTCGGAGTAGACGACCGGCTTGCCCGTCTCAGCAGCCGCCGGCGGCCCGGGCGGGCCCGTCTGGTTGAAGTTCAGCGGGGTCTCCCCCGGGCCGCACGATTCGCCCGAGTCGACCACCCGCAGCGCCCCCTTCGGCGAGACCGCCTGGGTCACCGGGGCAAGCGCGGCTCCCAGCTGCTTGACCAGATCATCCTTGGCCACGCACGCATGGATGACGCCATCCGGACCCGGAATCGCCGCGACCGCGACACCCCCGAGCGCCACCACCAGCGCCGCCAACGACACCACCATCGACCGGGACGGAACCCACGCCTTGCGCCCACTCATCTCGATCCTCTCCTCCTCCGCGACGCTGCTCGCGCCGACCCCACGACGTTCTGCGGCCGCACAAGCGATCCGGCGCGACGCGGCCACCCAACCGCCGACGCATCCCTGCCCCAAACCGGACACTAGCGCAGGCAGACGCCGATCGCACGCGACGACCGAGCTCACGTTCTGAGCTGACCCGAGTCGGTCGATCTAGGCGCGCGCGGGGTCGCCGAACCGCCCCGGGCGGCCCGCTCGCCCAGGACCGCCGCCGCCCGCGCGGCCCCACGGGCCAGCGCGCCCGTGTCGGCGGTGAGGAGTCGCCCGGCCTCGACGACCGTCCGGCCGCCGACGATCAGGCGCTCCAGCCGGGGAGCGCCGAAGACCAGCGTGCACACCGGATCGGCGATCCCGCCTCCCCCGAGGTCGTCGACCCGCCAGAGCGCGAGGTCGGCGAGGCGGCCGGGTACGAGCGACCCGAGCTCGTCCTCGCGCCCGAGGCATCGCGCGCCCCCCCGAGTGGCCAAGCCGAGCGCCTGACGCGCGCTCAGGGGGTCCGGTCCGCCGCGCACCCGGGCGACCAGGAGCGCCTGATGGAGCTCGTCGACCATCCGCCCCGACTCGTTCGACGCCGCCCCGTCCACACCGAGGCCGACCGGCGAACCGGCGGCGAGCAGGCCTGCGAGCGGCGCGGCACCCGACCCGAGCCGACCGTTCGAGGTCGGGCAGTGGGCCACGCCCGTTCCCGTCTCACCGAACCGAGCCACCGCCCGATCGGAGAGATGGACGCAGTGCGCCATCCACACATCGGGCCCCAGCCACCCGAGCTCCTCCGCGTACTCCGTCGGCGAACAGCCGTAGCGGGCCTGACAGAAGTCCTCCTCGTCCCGGGTCTCAGCGAGGTGCGTGTGGAGGCGTACGCCCTTGCGCCGGGCCAGCATCGCCGCGTCGCGCATCAGCCCGGCCGTCACCGTGAACGGCGAGCACGGGCCCACGACGACGCGGACCATCGACTCGAACGACGGATCGTGCCACCGGTCGATCGCCGCCTCGGTCGCCGCGAGGATCGCGTCGCGGTCCTCGACGATCGAGTCGGGTGGCAGCCCCCCGGCGGACGCCCCGAGGTCCATCGACCCGCGCGCCGGCTGGAATCGCAACCCGATCTCCCCCGCCGCCGCGATCTCCGCCTCGAGGCAGTCCCCCGCCTGCGCCCCCGTCGGGAACACGTAGTGGTGGTCGCTGCTCGTCGCGCAGCCGCTCAGGGCCATCCAGGCGAGGTTGGCCGCGGCCGACGCGTGCACCGTCTCCGCGTCGAGCCCGGCCCACAGCGGATAGAGCGTGGTCAGCCACCCGAACAGCGTCGCGTCCGGGGCCAGGCCCCGCGTGATCCACTGATAGAGGTGATGGTGGGTGTTGACCAGCCCCGGCGTGAGGAGGCAGCCCGCGGCGTCGATGCGCTCCGCCCGGTCGTAGGCGCCCGGCGCACGGCCCGGCCCGACGGCGACGATCCGAGACCCCTCGAACACGACGTGCCCGTCGGCGTGCTCGCTCCCCGCGGCGTCGCAGGTCGCGACGAAGCCACCCTCGATCACGACCGCCCCACTCATCCCGACGGCCGGCGGCTGTCCGGGTGGGGCGCGGACGGCGCGGCGAGCGCTCCGCGAGGCCCGGCGGCGCGGCGCGCGCGGCTCATCCGGCGGCTAGCGACCCGGGCTCCGGCCCGCCGCGCGGGGCTCGCCGCGGAGCGCTCGGACTCTCCTCGGCGCCCTCGGGCGGCTGTGTCACCGCCGGGGTTCCCGGGACCGCGTCCGGTGGGCTGACCACCGCGCCGTGCTCGAGCGCCGTCTTGATCAGCCCGGTTCGCGGCGGTGTGCGCACCCAGTGGTTGAACACGAGGTTCAGCACGAACACGACGATCACCGTCGACGTGATGCTCGAACCGAAGATCACCTGGAAGTTCTTCGGAAACTTCTCGTAGAACGTCGGCGCGAACGCCGGGATCAGCCCGACCGACAGCGACACGGCGATGATCAGGAGGTTGTGGTTGCCCTCGAAGTCGACCTTGTGGAGTGTGCGGATGCCGATCGCCGTGACCATCGCGAACATCACGGTCGCCGCCCCCCCGATCACCGGCCCCGGAATGTCGGCGATCACCTCGCCCATCTTCGGGATCAGGCCGAGGATCACGAGCAGCACCCCGCAGACGGTGACCACCCAGCGGCTGCGCACCCCCGTCATGCCGACGATGCCCACGTTCTCGGCGTAGGCCGTGTCCGGGAAGGAGTTCGTGAAGCTCGCGATCAGCGCCGACAGCCCGTCGGTCCGCAGCCCGCGGGCGAGGTCGGCAGGCTCGAGATCCCGGTCGACCATCTCCCCGACGGCGAGCATGTCGGCCGTCGACTCGGTGTAGGTCACGAGGATCACGATGCACATCGAGATGATCGCCGACACCTTGAACACCGGGCCGCCGAAGTGGAAGATCTTCGGACCCCCGAACCAGCTCGCCGCACCGACGCTCGAGAAGTCGAGCAGCCCCATCGGCCAGGCGACGAGGGTCCCGGCGACGATGGCCAGCAGCACGGCGATCTGGCTGACGAAGCCGGTGAACAGCCTCGTGATGAGGACGATCATCAGGATCACGAACCCGGCGAGCGCGATATGCGACTCGGCTCCGTAGCCGGGCGCCGTCGGGTCGTTGCCGGCGATCAGCCCCACGTCGGCCCCGATCAACGAGAGGCCGATCATCGCGATCACCGTCCCGGTGACGAGGGGGGGAAAGAAGCGCAGGATCAGCGAGAACGGCTTGGCGATCAGCAGGCCGACCACCCCCGAGACCATCATCGCCCCGTAGACGGCCGGGACTGGCAACGTACGGATATCTCGAAAGCGGGAATTGCTCCTCGAAGGCTCGCTCGGGGCCGGGCTGGGTCGACGAGGACGTGCGACTGGCCCGGCCGTGGCGTGGACTTCGCGACCGCCGGTCAGCCTCGCTCTTCTGCTCTTTGGTCATGACCTCCTGGTTCCCGGTCAGCCGCAGCCGCGGTTGAGAGGAGCGGACCGGAGGGGCGCTCCTCGAGATCCGCGGAAACAAGGACTGCCGATGGCCATCGAGTTCCGGCATGCGCTCCGTCACCTGCCGCACGCTCAACAGCGCGTTCGAGCGGGGCCGAAGCATCAACCTCTTGCAGGCTGTGGACCCTTGCGAGATCCCCGCCTTCGTCCGTGAAGATCCGTTGCCGCGATCGCCGTACGTCTCCTCAGCTGCCTGCCAGTCGTTCCGGAGGCCGGGGCGCGGGGCGGCGCGGTTGGCGCTTCGAGAAGATGGCCGTATGGCCGGTGGTTCCGAGGATGCGGTTCTGTTTGACCTCGACGGCGTGCTGGTGGATTCGCGTGTCGCGGTCGCGTGCTGCCTCAACCACGCCCTCGCCGCGCATGGCCTGCCTGAGCGATCGGCCGAGGAGTTGCACCGCTTCATCGGGCCGCCTCTGTCACTCGCGTTTGGCGAGCTGATCGCGCAGCCGCCGGACTCCGCGGGCGTCGCCGCCTTGGTGCATACCTATCGGGAGCGCTACGCCGACGCGTCGTTGCGCGACACCGAGGTCGTGGCGGGCGTCCTCGAGGCGCTCGCCGAGCTCGGGCCCAATCACAGGCTCGCCGTCGCGACATCCAAGCCGCTGGCGTTCGCTGAGCCCCTGCTTGAGGCGTTCGGCCTCCGCGGGTACTTCGAGGTCGTGACCGGACCGAAGCTAAGCGCTCGCACGGAGTCCAAGGCGGCAACGATCGCCGCGGCCCTCGACGCCCTGGGGTCGGCCCGGGGCGTCATGGTTGGCGACCGCTCTTTCGACATCGTCGGTGCGCACGAGCACGGGTTGCTGGCGATCGGGGTGACCTGGGGTATCGGAGGTGCCGACGAGCTGGCTTCTGCGGGCGCCGACGCGATCATCGACGACCCCGCCGACCTCGCCATCACGATCTCCAGACTGCGCCAGCGCGCGAGCTGAGCTGTCGGTACAAGCCAACCGAACGCATCACTGACCTACCGTTGCGATGACCGCCAGAATCCGCCGTTCGGCTACCGGGACGAGGCCAGGCGGACGGCGCCAAGCTGAACGTCAGTTGGTATGCCGGCGTCCGTGGGACAGCCTGTCCGCGCCGACCAGGCCCGATCAGGAACGCGCCGGGTAGTGCAGCGAAGCGAGTAGCTCACTGTGCAGGATGGCGTTCGAGTACAGGCCGCCGCCCTGATCACTCGCACGTCCACCCATTCGATCGGTGAAGCGGCCGCCGGCTTCCTCAACAAGCAGAACCCACGGTGCGTGATCCCACGTGTGGTAGCGCTCCGCCAGGAAGGCATCAATCTTGCCACGAACAAGCTGGACCAGCGGGAGCGGGCTCGCCGGTGCGCGACCCCCACTCGGTGGGAGACGAGCCCTGGACTCGTCGTCCACAGCATCGAGCACGGCATCAGCCAGCGCCGACGTCCTACTGACCCTGAGGCGCCGCGTCTTGCTCTCCTCCCGCGGCCAGGACGACTCGAAAGCTCCGCCACCACGGGTCGCCCACCAACAGCACCGCAGCGCCGGAGAGGTGACCAACGCGACCTCCGTAACCCCCTGCACCTCCAGAGCAATGTGGATTCGCCAGTTTGGATCACCCCGACTGAAGAACCCGGTGCCATCGATCGGGTCGAGGATCCAGACCCGATCGGACTCACCGAGCTGACCGAGCTCCTCGCCGAGGAACGCATCTCCCGGCCGTGCCTGCGACAACGCTTCCCGAAGCAAGCGCTCGACTGCCCGGTCGGCTTCGGTGACGGGCGTGCCGTCGGACTTCAGCGTGGACGAAACGCCGGACTCGAAGTGAGCCAGCGCGAGCTCGGCCGCCAGATCCGAGGCGTCGAATGCGAGTTGGAGGTCATCAACGCTGCCCACTGCACCCGACGCTATTGCACCCCCGCTTCGGAGGCGGTGCTTGATCGAGGGGATGCGCTTGTCAGCGGGACGCCCAGCGCAGCTTACGCAGATGGATGAGGTCATAGCCCGCGGGCGTCGCCTGTCGGGCCGTCTCGATGAAGCCGAGCCGGCGGTACAGGCGCAAATTGTCACGGCTGTGCTCGCCGGTGAACAGTCGCAGCACGGCGATGTCGAGGGGCAGCCGATCTTCGAGGGCCGCCAGCAGACCGCTGCCCAGTCCCTGGCCCTGCCGGTCAGGTGCAACGGTCAACCCGCCGATCTCCGCCCATGCCTCACGCGGGTCGCGGGCCCGACGAGCGCGGACGGCAGCGACGAGTCGACCGTTCGCGTCGCGCCAGCCGAGCGCGAGCACGAATGGGTCGCCGAGCTCGGCTATCAACGCGGCGAGGTCCTGGCGAAGCGGGGGCAGGTCAAGATCACCGTGCGCTTGCGCCTCAGTCACGTAGGCAGCCCGCTGCAACGTGAGCACCTCGCCCGCGTCATCGGTGCCCAGCCGGACCAAACGCTCCATGAAAGCCAGTCTCCCACGCGCCATGCCGCTCACCCCTGTGCCCAGCTGCAACGCGAACCCGGCCCGGTTGCGGTCGCCGCGGCGCTGGCGATCAGGCGCTTGTCAGCATCGTCGAGGAAGAAGAAGCGCTCCAGCTCCGCTCTCGACGACGCGCCTGACGTAACGGCCGTACGCCGCCGCTCGCTCGCTGCGCGGCTCCGCGACCGCGACGCGGCACGGTCGCCGCCCCCACCGGAGCGCCGCAGCAGCGCTTAGCGGGACTTTTTGTACCGATGTGCCTCACGGGCCGGCCAGCGGCGCTGGTCGGAGGGGGCGGGATGTCAGCTTCCCGCCCTGCAGAGACTCGAGCAGTGCGCAGACCGACAGCGACCGTGTCGGCGGCGAGCGCCGGGAGGGTCCGCCAGCAGCCGCTATCGCGGTGCTCGTCGTGCGACGAGCACTGCGAAGGAGTGGTCCTTGAATAGGCAGTCGGCGTCGGCGAACCCCGCGTCACGGAGCCAGGCGAGCTGGTCCTCGACGCTGGCGTACTGGTCGAAGCGCATCCGTTCCCGGGCGGCTTGCCACTCCTGACGGGTTGAGCCGGCGGCCGTTGCGCGTCGCTCGTGCCAAGCTGCGTAAAGGTCTTGGAACAGTGGAGTGGGTCCGGCGACGTGCTCAGCGTTGACGAACGCACCGCCCGGGACGAGACCGGCGTGAACACGCTGAAAGAGGCTGCGTTTGGCGGTGTCATCGAGGTGGTGGATTGCCAACGCGCTGACGACAGCGTCCCATGGGCCATGGGGAAGCGGGTCGGCCAGATCGGCTTCTACGTAGCGGGCACGGTCACCCAAGGCGCGGCGGGCCGCGTCGAGCATTGATGGCGCACCGTCGAGCAGCGTCAGCTCCGCGTCGGGGAAGGCCACCGCGACCTGTCGAGCAAGAAGACCCGTGCCGGCGCCGAGGTCGAGCACTCGGAGCGGCGGGCGGTCGGCGGTTCCGATTGCGTCGACCGCGGCTTCGTAGAAGGCGTCGTAGGGTGGGATCAGGCGACGGCGTAGCTGGTCGTAGTGGTCGGCGTGCTCGTCGAAGGCTGCCACCGCGTCTGTCATCACGTACAAGTGTGCATGATGGGCCCGCACGGGCGCGGTGACCCCCCGGGTGTCCAGGCGTCCGCCTCCGATCTGGCGCGATCGGCTTCGCGTGTGGATCCAGCAGTCTGACGTGAACTTGCCCGGAGCGCGAGCGACGGTCAGAGCTCGAAATGGGGGGACCGCGGTCCTACGCCGGGGTCAGGGGTTCGCATCACCGGCATTTTGGATGCGCGGTTGTCGAGCGGAGCCTTCCCCGGTCAATGAGTGCGCAGCGCGACGTATTCGGCGTAGGTGCCGCCGGCGGCCCGGACCCATCCAGCGGCGCGGCTTTGGCCGAAGCCGAGGCGTTCGGCGAGGATCGGGGCAGGGAGCCTGGCGCCGAGCGCGAGCAGCGCGGCGTGGCGGCCCGGGCGGCTGGTGATCCCATACGCCTTGAGGTGTTTGCCAAGACACTCGGCGCTGATGTGGGTGCCGGCGTTGCGGCCGGGCATCAGCCAGCCCTCGGTCGTCGCGCTCGCCGTGAAGCGCTGGTCGCGCAGGGCGAGCGCGATGGAGCCGAGCGGTTCGGGTAGCACGATCGCGCCGCGTCCGAGCGTGATCGTGGTCTGGCTGTCTGCGGTGAGGGCGACATCGCTGGTTCTCAGCGCGGCGGTGCGCGTCAGCGGCTGGGCGTAGAGCAGCAGCAGGCAGCCGGCGAGTCGGTCGCGTGGGGCTGCATCGCTGTCGTGGAGGAGGCGTCGCAGTGCGGCGAAGCGCTCCTCGTCGGGTAGTGGCGCCGTGGCTGGTCCCCGGGCGTTCCACGCGACGCGCAGCCGCGGCGTGAGCTCGCGACGCTCGAGCCACGCCAGAAATAGCCGCACGCGGCGGCGCGGGCTGGCCCCGTCGGTGATCCACGCGTCGAGGATGTCCTGGCGTAGATCGCCCAGGCGGAGTCCTTGGTGATCGAGCCAGAGCACGAGCTTGATCGCCTCGCTGACCAGCGCGCGGGCGTGCTTCTGCTGGCGCCAGGTCGCGCCGTCGCGCTGGTCGCTGCGGGCGAGCTGGTGCGCGACGTGCCAGGTCGCATAGGCGCGCACGTGCCCGCGGTCGGGACCGGCTGGGATCTGCGCGATCGCGCGTTGCTGCCAGCGCGCGAACTCGGCGCTGTGCTCGTCGCGGCGCTCGAGCACGCCGTGATGCACGAGCCCACTGCGCAGAAACGCGACGGCGCGGACGGGCGCCACGTCGCCGGTGGCGCCGTCAAGACCGGCGTGGCTGATCTCGATCGTCCCGTCCAGAAGCGCCGTGAGCAGCGCGAGCGAAGGCGTCTGAAGCCACCGCAGCGCGGAATCCGGGATCGCTGCGGCGGCCAACGCGGCCAAGAACGGCTGAAGCGCTACGGCGGCCACGGGGTCGGCGTGGTCGCGCAGCCGTTCGATGCGGGTCACCAGGCGACACGTTGGGCAGCGCCCGGTGACCAGCCGCGCGGGCGTGGCGCAATCGCGGCATTCGCCGCGCGTGCCGCCGCGCCGCCGATCGCACGCTGTGCAGATCACGCCACCGTCGACGCGGCGCGCCGCGGGACGCTGTTGGCCGCAGTCAAGGCAGGTCTTGGTCCGCTGGTTCTTGTTGCACGTCGAGCACAACGGGGCGGGGCCGCGAGCGCCGACGCAAGGCCGCTCGCGTCCGCACGCGCTGCATGTCGCCACTGGCGGCCGGTAGCAGCATTTCCCCAGCGCCGTACCGTCGGCGGTGGCGGCGAGCGCAATCGGCCCGAGTCGCCCGCACGCCCCGCACGCCCGCACCTCAGGAACCCGTACGCAGGACCCGCATCTGTCGGGCAGGCCGTCGCGGGCGCGGGTGTGGACCACGCGGACGTGTCCGCAGATGCCGCACTTCCGTCGCGGCTGGTGGGGGCGGTAGCAGCGGCCACATAGATCGGGATGCGCGGCGGTCGCAACCTTGGCGATCAATCCATCGCGGCCGCACTGGCCGCAGATGCCGGTGCGCCAGTTACCGCCTTTGCTCACGGCTGGCTATTGCGGCGCAGCCGCGCCCGCTTGGGTACGAGATCGGCAGGGACCGTGCGCGTCGTCGCACCTTCCTTGCTGGCCGGGACATCGACGTCGGTGCGGCGCACGAGCTCCGCGGGGTCGCAGCCGAGGATCTCGCACAGCACCATCAACACCCGCAGGTTCAGCCGCTCAGGCCGACCGGTGACCAGCCGCCAGACCTGCGAGTCAGAGAGCCGGACGCCGTGCTCGGCCAGCCTGTGGCCCAGGTCGGTGGCCTTGAACATGCCGCGCTCGGCCATCAGCACCCGCAGGCGCCACTCATAGTCGACGCTCACCGCGCGCTCCCGAGCTCGGCGAGCTGGTCGTCGATCGCCGCGCGAACCAGCCGGTCCTTGTAGTCGTCGCTGACGGAGAGATAGATCGCGGTCGTCGCCGCATGGCTGTGCCCGACCTGGTCCTGAATGAACTTCGCCGCCCAACCCTGCTCGGCGAGATGCGTCACGTAGCTGTGGCGCAGGCAGTGCGGCGTCAGACGCTCGTCCAGGCCAGCTTCGGTGCGGATCTCGGCGAAACGCTCGCTGACGTAGCCGGTCGCGATCCGTGTGCCGCGCTCGGTGAGGAACATCGCCGGGTGGTCCGGGGCGCCGAAGCACGGCCGCACCTCGGTCACGTACTGCTCGACGACGTCGACGGCCCAGTCGAAGACGCTCAGCACCGTGCGGCGCTGCGGCCCGCCGCCGCTCTTGGCTTTGCCGTGACGCACGTGGACCTGACCGAACCCGCGGAACTCTGGGAGCTTCGCGTGCGGGCGAAAGTCGCAGACGTCGAGCATCGCCGTCTCCGCGCGGCGAAGGCCCCACGCGAACTTGACTTTGAACAGCGCCTGGTCTCGCCACGCCTGCAGCGTGCCCTTGCGCCCGCGGCGCCGCGCCGCGGCGATCCTGGCCTCGCACGCGCCGAAGAACGCCTCGAGCTCCTCGACCGTCAACGGCCGTCGCCGCGGATCGCCCTCGAACTCATCCAGATGCGCCACCAGGTTGCGCTCCCCAAACAGCTGCCCCGGGCTCTGCCCGAACTCCTGCTGGCAGATCACCGACCACGGGTAGCGGCGATCGCACGCGTAGTCCGAGAACCCCCGCAGCCGCTGCTGATACGCGCGCAACGTCGAGCGCGCCAGCCGCTGCGGCCGCGTCAACAGATCCTCGAAATACTCATCCGCATGAAGCGCCCGCCACTCCCACGGCCAACACCCCGTGTGCTCCTGGAACGCCCGCACCCCCGACTCGTTCGCGCGGATCGACTTCGGCTTGAGATACCGCGCCGTCTGCTGGCTGCGCCACCCCGCGATCATCGCCTCAAACAACGCCTGCTCCAGATGCAACGGCCGCACCCCGGCGCCGAACACCCGCGTCATCGCCCCGTCGACGTCCTGCGTCGAGTACACGCCATGAGGACTCAACAGGCCATGCATTCACCGCAACTAAATCGCATCACATGCGAAGTTGCCAAGACCCAGGTACGAACTGACCGCACCTTCCGAGCAATTCCCCGCCGCGCGCGATCCTCGAACGCCCCAGCGGCCGCCAGGATGCCCGCACCAAGCGGACTCCGGGGCTCGCATCTAATGCGACCACCGGCAGTTCAGCCCGTGCCCGCCGACCCCCTTGTAGCTGTTGGCGATCGCGATCATCGGGCTGAGCACGGTGAACGTCGCCCCGGCGACGACCGGCAGCCGCACGCCGAACACGCGCCCGACCCCCGCCGACTGCACGATCGTGCAGATGCCCGACACGAGCAGGTCGGCGCCGATCAGGATCCCGATGTCGACCTTGCCCAGGCCGACGGCCGGCCCGACGATCAGCGGCACGGCGACCGCCCCCGCGTACATGATGAAGAGGTGCTGCAGGCCGAGCGTGAAGAGCCGGTCGGGCGGGAGCACCTCGTCCACGGCGTGCGGGCCGGTGGTCGGCCCGCCGCCGGACGGCGTCGGTGCGAGGACGGCTTGACTCATGTCTCCCTCAAGGTCGGTGATCTCTGCCGGTCGACCCTCCCGAGCCGGCACCGCACCGGTTTTCGAGGTGGGGCCGGCAATGCGACGGGCCTACGCTAGTCGACCGCTCGGGCGGCGGATATGGACATCCTGGCCACACCGGCTCGGACTTGTGTCCGAGCCGCCCCGACGCGTCAGCCAGCCGCCCGCGTCGCGCCCTCCAGGGCCGGGCCCGCGCGGTGGACGACCTCGCCGTCGACGCGCACCTCGGCCACGCATTCCTCGCGCGCGAGCGTGAAGATCGCCCCGAGCGCCGCCATTGGCGACGGGCTCTCCTCGAGCACGTGCTCGAGCGTCCCGCCGGACGGTGGGCGCAGCAGCACGAGATCGGCGCGCTTGCCGGGCGCGAGATCGCCCACGACTTCGCCGAGGCCGAGCGCCAGGGCTCCGGCCCTCGTTGCGAGGTACAGGAGGTGGGCGGGCGAGAGCGGCTCGCCGCCCGGGAGGACGACCTGCATCTGGTAGGCGGTCAGGCCCTCGCCCAGAAGGCTCAGGCCCGTCCCGGCTCCGACGTCGGTGCCGAGCGCGAAGCGCACGCCGTGCCGCCGGTGGCTGGGCATCGGGAAGATGCCGCTCCCGAGGAACGCGTTGCTCGACGGGCAGTGGGCCACGCTCGCCTCGGCCGCCGCCAACCGGTCGAGCTCGGCGCCGGTCGGGTGGACGTCGTGCGCAAGGACCGACCCCGCCCCGACCAGCCCGAAGCGCTCGTACGTGTCGAGATAGTCCCGCGCCCACGGGAAGAGCTCGGCGACCGTCTCGATCTCGCGTCGGCTCTCGTTGACGTGGCTCGTGAAGAGGACTCCCGGAGCGTGCGCGAGGAGATCGCCGCACGACTCGAGCATCGCCTCCGTGCACGACAGGGAGAATCGCGGGGTGACGGCGTAGCGCAGCCGCCCGCGACCGTGCCAGCGCTCCAAGAGCCCCTGCGCCGCCTCGGCGGCCGCAGGCGGGGCGAGGTGCAGGGCGGCGACGAGGTTGCGGTCCGAGACGACCAGGCCGCTGGCGACCCGCAGCCCGACGCGCTCGGCCTCGGCGAACAGGGCCTCCTGGGCCGACGGGAAATGCGAGCCGAACACGAGCGCCGAGGTCGTGCCGTTCGCCGCGAGCGCGCGCACGAACACGCCGGCCGCCCTGCGCGCATACCCGGCGTCGGCCAGCCGCGCCTCCTGCGGCAGGGCCCGCCCGCTCAGCC
Organism: uncultured Solirubrobacterales bacterium; assembly: GCA_963817865.1. GTDB lineage: Bacteria > Actinomycetota > Thermoleophilia > Solirubrobacterales > Solirubrobacteraceae > Palsa-513. The sequence continues at coordinate 71,218 of CAWFQO010000012.1, forward strand.
ACTCCAGCAGCTCCATTCCCATCGCCCCGATGATCGGCAGCTGCGGAAAGTGCACGTGCGTGTCGACGAGCCCGGGGATGAGCACCGACCCGCGGGCGTCGATCACCTCGGCGAGCGGGTGCTCCGCGCGCACGCCCGCGTACTCGCCGGCCGCGAGGATGACGCCGTCGGCGAAGACGACCGCCCCGTCGGCGAACCCCTCGAGCGCCCCCGCCGCGTCGGCCGCGAAGGGGTCGCTCGGCGTATGCATGACCTGCGCGCGGATCAGGATGGAGGCCATGCGCTCACCGCTCCGGCCACGCCGGCGATTGACTGCGGCCGAGCGCTGACGTACATTCGGGCTCGATTGTGTCAGTTGGCCGGCGCCGCCCAAGCCTTCGCCGCGCCGCGTGACGGCTCTGCCGATCACCGTGACGACGCACGTCCTCGACATCGCCCGAGGTGCCTGCGCCGCGGGTGTTCCGGTCACGTTGGAGCATCTCGAGGGGACCCGATGGACGCCGGTCTCCGTCGCCGTGACCGACGACGACGGCCGCGCCAGCCTGGTGCCCGACGGGACCGAGCTCCCCGGCGGACGCTACCGACTCGCGTTCGACACGGCGACCTACGCCAGCGCGGAGGGCCGCACCGCCTGGAACCCCGAGGTCGTCGTCGTCGTCGAGCTCGCGCCCGGCTCTGGCCACACCCACCTCCCGCTGCTGCTCTCGCCCTTCGGCTACACGACCTACAGAGGGAGCTGATCGACATCCCGCCCACGCTCACCCACCAGGCCTACGGCAAGTCCCGCAACCGCCTGGTCAAGATCGTCCGCGACAGCGACCGGCACGTGATCCGCGACCTCACGGTCGACATCACCCTGCACGGAGACTTCGAGCGGTGCTTCACGCAGGGCGACAACACGGACGTACCGGCCACGGACTCGATGAAGAACTCCGTCTACGCGCTCGCCCAGGAGCACCTGACCGGCAGCATCGAGGAGTACGGTGCCGTGATCGCGCGGGAGATCACGGCGACCGGCCCACTCGTCCGGGGGGCGACCGTGCACCTCACCGAGCACCCGTGGACGCGCCTGCCCGGCGACGCCGGCGGACACGACCACGCCTGGCGGCGAGATCGCTCCGGCGACCATCTCGCCTGGGTCACCTGGAACGGCGAGCGCGTCCATGTCGAGGCCGGACTCGACGACCTTTTCCTGCTCAAGAGCACCGGGTCGGGCTGGGCGAACTTCCAGACCGACAAGTTCCGCACCCTCGCCGACACCGACGACCGCATCCTGGCGACGATCGTCAGCGCCCGCTGGGCCTACGCCGACGACGTCGAGATCGACTACCAGGCGACCTGGGAGCAGGTCTGCGCCCTTCTCGTCGAGCGGTTCGCCGACCACTTCAGCCCGTCGGTGCAGGCGACCATCCACCGGATGGCGACCGGCGTCCTCGAGCGCTTCGACGCCGTCGACTCGATCACGATGTCCCTGCCCAACCGGCATCACCTTCGCTACGACCTCGAGCCGTTCGGGCAGGACAACCCGGGCGTCGTCTTCGTGGCGACGAGCGAGCCGTACGGATTGATCGAGGCGACGATCAGTCGCTGACGAGGTTCTCGAGCCGCAGGCGGGCGATCTCGACGATCTCGTGCAGCGACGCGCGGATCTCCGCCGCGCGCGTCCGCCCCAGGCGGCACTCGCCAATCGCCAGGATCGAGTCCTTGCCGAGCCGGCGCACGCAGATCACCAGGGGGAACCCGAAGCGCTCGCGGTAGGCGCGGTTGAGGTCGGCCAGGCGTCGGAGATCGTCAGCCGAAAGCCGGTCGAGCCCGGCGGCGGCCTGCTCGCCCGCGGACTCGGCGGTCAGCTCGCCGGCGACCGCCTCGCGCCCGGCCAGCTCGGGATGTACTCGGATCAACGCGAGCTGCTCCTCGGCCCCGGCGCCGCCGACGGCTTCGGCGAACGCGCCGTGGGCGTCGGCCCAGCTCGCGAACGGACGGCTCCGCGCAGCCGCCCGGGCCACCCACGGACTGTGCTCGAAGACTCCGGCGAGTGCGACGACGAACGCGTCCTCGTCGAGCCGGTTGACGACCTCGAGCTCCAGGGGCTTGCGCGCCGGCATGGCGCCATTCTCGCGCCAGCGCGGACAGACCGCCGGTCCGAGGCCGGCGACGCCAACTCGACCGACGGTCCCTACCGGCCGGCCGCCGATTGCAGGCCCCCGGTGCGGCGGCTATGGTCCGCCGATCGCCACCGCCTGGGGCGCGATCCCCAGGCGCGGGGCGCGCCGATCCTATGGATCTGAACACCGCACAGGCCGTCGTCCGGGTCGGCGGCGGCTCCGACCGCCTCCGGTGGCCGGACGGCGAGGCGTGGCAGCCGGGGGACGCGTGGCTGGCCGGCGGCTCGTGGCTCTTCTCCGAGGAGCAGCCACGCCTGCGGCGCCTGGTCGACATCTCCTCGACCGGCTGGCCGGCGGTCGAACTGGTGCCGGGCGGCCTCGAGATCGCGGCCACCTGCACCCTCGCGGCGCTGATGCGCCTGGCGCCCGCGTCCGCGGACCTCGCGGCGCAGCCCGACGCCGGCCGGCTGCCGGCTGACTGGGGCGCGGCCCGGCTGATCGCGCCGTGCTGCCGCTCGCTGCGCGGGTCGTTCAAGGTCTGGAACGTCGCGACCGTCGGGGGCAACCTCTGCGTGGCGCTCCCGGCCGGGCCGATGATCTCCCTGACGGCGGCGCTCGACGGCGTCTGCACGATCTGGTGTCCCGGGGGCGGGACACGCCGGCTGGCCGTCGGCGACTTCGTGCTCGGCCCGGGCGAGAACGCCTTGGCGCCCGGCGAGCTGCTGCGCGCGGTCACGCTGCCCGCGAGCGCCCTGCGCTCACGCCCGGCCTTTCGCCAGTTCTCGCGCCACGCCTTCGGCCGCTCGGCGGTCCTCCTCATCGGCCGGCTCGACCCGGACGGCGGCGGGTTCGTCCTGACGGTCACGGCGGCCACCGATCGACCGGTCAGCCTCGCCTTCGCCGGCGTACCGCCGGCCGCTGAGCTCCGCGCCGAGCTCGCCGAGCGCATCGCCCCCGACGCCTACCTCGAGGACCTGCACGGCTCGCGAGCCTGGCGGGCGCACCTCACACGCGTCTACGCCGAGGAGATCCGCCGGGAGCTCGCGCAGGCGCCATGAACCTCGTGGTCAACGGCGAGACCCGCGAGGGCACGGCGCACCCGGGCCAGTGCCTGCGCACGCTCCTGCGCGACCTCGGGCGCTTCGAGGTCAGGATGGGCTGCGACACGGGCGACTGCGGCGCGTGCACGGTCCACGTCGACGGCACGCCGGTGCACAGCTGCATCTACCCGGCCCTGCGCGCCGAGGGCCGCCGGATCACGACCGTGGCCGGGCTGGCCGACGGCGTCCGGCTGCACCCCGTCCAGCAGCGGTTCCTCGACGCCCAGGCCTTTCAGTGCGGGTTCTGCACGGCCGGCATGATCATGACCGTCGCCGCCCTCGACGGCGACGGGCTCGCCGATCTGGCGCGAAGTCTGAAGGGCAACATCTGCCGCTGCACGGGCTTTCGGTCGATCGCGGACGCGATCGCCGGCGTGCGCAACGTCGAGGACGCGCCGGCGGGCCAGGCGGTGGGACGGAGCGCGCCGGCGCCGGCCGGGCGAGATCTGGTCACGGGGCGGGCGCGCTTCACGCTCGACTTCGCCCGGCCGGGAATGCTCCATCTGAAGCTGCTCCGCTCCCCCCACGCTCACGCGCGAATTCGCCGGATCGACACGGCCCGCGCGCGGGGGGTCCCGGGCGTGGTGGACGTGATGACCTACCAGGACGCGCCGCCGCGCCTGTTCTCGACCGCCCGCCATCACCACCGCACCGACGACCCCGACGACACGCTCGTCCTCGACCGGGTCCTGCGCTTCGCCGGCCAGCGCGTCGCCGCCGTGGTCGCGGAGACCGTGGCGGCCGCCGAGGCGGGCTGCCGGGCGCTCGAGGTGGACTACGAGCCGCTCGACGGCGTGTTCGACGCCGACGCGGCGACGGCGCCGGGGGCGCCGCTCGTCCACGCCGGGAAGGGCGCGCCCCAGCGGATCGCCGCCGTCGCTCGCAACGTGGTCGCCGAAACCCACGGGGAGCTCGGCGACGTCGCGGCCGGGCTCGAACAGGCCGATGTCGTGCGCGAGCTCGACATCAGCGCCCAGCGCGTCCAGCACGCCCACCTCGAGCCACACGCGGCAATCGCCTGGACGACGCCGGACGGGCGCCTGCACGTACGCACGAGCACCCAGACACCGTTCCTGACGCGCGACGAGCTGGCCCGCCTGGTGGGCCTGCCGCGCGAGCGGGTGCGCGTGTTCAGCGGCCGGATCGGAGGCGGATTCGGCGGCAAGCAGGAGCTCCTGACCGAGGACGTCGTCGCGCTCGCGGCCCTGCGCACCGGGCGGCCGGTCAGGCTGGAGCTGACGCGGGAGGAGCAGTTCACCGCGACGACGACCCGCCACGCGATGCGCATCCGGGTACGCGGCGGCGCCCGCCGCGACGGGACCCTGACGGCGCTCGACCTCGGCATCGTCTCCGACACCGGGGCGTACGGCAACCACGCGGCGGGCGTCCTCCTCCACGGGTGCCACGCATCGATCGCCGTGTACCGGTGCGCGAACAAGCGAGTCGACGGGCGCGCGGTCTACACGAACACGCTGCCGGCCGGAGCGTTCCGCGGCTACGGCCTGTCCCAGGCGGTGATGGCCGTCGAGTCGCTGATCGACGACCTCGCCCGCGAGTTGAGAATCGACCCCTTCGTCATGCGCGCCCTCAATGTCGTCAGGCCGGGCGACCCGCTCGTGGCGGCGAGCCCCGACGAGGACGGCCTCGAGTACGGCAGCTACGGCCTCGACCAGTGCCTGCGGCTGTGCGCCGACGCGTTGCGCTCCGGGCACGGGAGCGCACCCGTACCCGATGGCTGGATGAGCGGCGAGGGCATGGCGATCGCGATGATCGAGACGGTGCCGCCGCGCGGGCACGTGGCCGACGCGATCGTAGAGCTGCGCCCGGGCGGCGGGTACCGCGTGGCCGTCGGGACGGCGGAGTTCGGCAACGGCACCAGCACCGTCCACCAGCAGCTCGTCGCGGACGCGCTCGCCACCACGCCGGGAAGGGTCGAGCTGGTCAACGGCGACACCGAGCACGTCGAGCATGACACCGGGGCGTTCGGATCGACCGGGACGGTGGTGGCCGGAACAGCGGTGTGGCGGGCGGCCACGGCCCTGCGCGCGCTGCTCCTCGAGCGGGCCGGCGCGCGGCTGGGCGTCCCGGCCGAGGCGTGCGCGCTCGACGCGGACGGCGTCGCGGCCGCCGACGGGCGGCGCGTCGGCCTGGGGGAGCTGTGGGACCCGGCCGCGCACGGCGGGGACGACCCCGACCCCGGCGCCGGCGCCGGCGCCGAGGGGCCATTGCGCGCGAGCGGCCACTGCGACGGAGCCCGGCGCTCGGTCGCCTTCAATGTCCACGGGGTGCGGGTCGCGGTCAACCCACAGACCGGCGAGATCCGCATCGTCAGGAGCGTGCACGCGGCCGACGCCGGAAGGGTCGTCAACCCGCACCAGTGCCGAGGGCAGATCGAGGGGGCGGTCGCCCAGGCATATGGGGCCGCGCTTCACGAGGCGGTCATCGTCGACCCCCAGGGGATCGTGCGCACCCGGCGCTTGCGCGACTACCACGTGCCGACGATCGCCGACCTCCCGCGCACCGAGGTGCTGTTCGCAGACTCGTCGGACGCGGTCGGTCCGCTCGGCGCCAAGTCGATGAGCGAGAGCCCGTTCAACCCGGTCGCGCCAGCCGTCCTGAACGCGGTCCGCGACGCGACGGGGCTGCGCTTTCGCGAGCTGCCGCTAACCCGCGACCGGGTCTGGGCGGCACTCGCGGAGCTCGACCCAAGCTAGTGCCCGCTACAGGACGACGCTCCGCGCCCCGACCCACCCGTTCCCGGCGATGATCTCCCCGAGCACGTCGTCCGGGACGGGCTCCCGGGTCGTGACCACCATCGCCGCGAGATCGGCCGGGAGCTCGGCCTTCTGCCCGGGAGGCTGGCGCCCGACGGCCGCCGAGTCGATGTTGATCCCGTGGGCCCCGAGGACCGTGCCCACGCGCCCGAGCATCCCCGGGAGGTCGCGATAGCGCAGGACGGTGACGTTCGGCTCGAGCTCGATCGTGAACCGCTGGCCCCAGACCTCGACGAGGTGGGGCGACTGCTGCGGGCCCATGCCCGTACCGGCGACCGAGACGCGCTCGCCGCCGGCGGTGACCGTCACGCGGATCAGCTCGTTGAAGTCCTCGGCCTCGGAGACCGTCTTCTCCTCGACGACGACCCCGCGCTCGGCGGCCAGGGACGGGGCGTTGACGAAGTTGACCGGCTCCTCCGTGTGGCCGCGCAGGGCCCCTTGGAGGACGGCGCTGGTCAGCAGGCGCGTGTCGTACTCGGCGATCCGCCCGAAGAAGGCCGCCTCGACCCGCTCGAGCGACCTCGCCTCGGCCAGGCCCATGGCCAGGCGGCCGAGCTGCGAGGCGAGCGGGAGGAACGGCCGCAGGACGGCCATGTCCTCGGCCCCGATCGACGGGATGTTGACCGCGGTCGAGACGATCCCGCCGGTCAGGGCGGCGACGACCTGCTCGGCGCTCTGGAGGCCGGCCCGGTCGGTCGCCTCGGCGGTCGACGCCCCGAGATGGGGCGTGACGATGACGTTCGGATAGCCCGTGAACAGCGGGTAGTCGGTGATCGGCTCGCTCGGGAAGACGTCGAGCGCCGCCCCGCCGACCTTGCCCGAGTCGAGCGCCTCCCGGAGCGCAGCGTCGTCGATCAGCCCGCCCCGGGCCACGTTGATGACCCTGACCCCGTCCTTCATCGCCGCGAACGCCCACCCGTCGAGGAACCCCCGGGTCTCGTCGGTCTGGGGCAGGTGGATGGTGATGAAGTCGGCCCGGCCGTAGAGGTCGGTCGTCGAGTCGGCCTTCTCGACGCCGAGCTCGCGGAAGCGGTCGGTCGAGATGAACGGGTCGAAGGCGATCACGTGCATGCCGAAGCCCCGCGTCCGCGCGGCCACGAGCTGGCCGATCCGGCCGAAGCCGACGATCCCCAGCGTCTTCTCGTAGAGCTCGACCCCCGAGAACTTCGACCGCTCCCAGCGCCCGGCGGTCAGCGACGCGTGGGCCTGGGGGATGTTGCGGGCGAGGGCCAGGAGCAGGGCGACCGTGTGCTCGGCCGCGGTGACCACGTTCGACTGCGGGGCGTTGGCGACGACGATCCCCCGCTTCGTCGCCGCGTCGACGTCGACGTTGTCGACCCCGACCCCGGCCCGGCCGATCACCCGCAGCGAGGTCCCCCGGGCGATCAGGTCGGCCGTGAGCTGCGTCGCCGAGCGGATCAGGATCCCGTCGAATGGGGCCAGCCGATCGGCGAGCTCCGTCGGCCGTCCAGTCGAAGCCGGTCTCGACGTCGAAGTGCTCGCGCAGCAGCGCCACCCCCGAGTCGCCGACGTCCTCGCGGACGAGGACCCGCGGCCGTCCGGTCATCAGGCGGGGCCCGTCGGTGTCCGCTCGACGATCCAGTCGATGCACGCGGTGAGCGCCTCGACGTCGGCGGTCTCGATCGACGGGAACATGCCGACCCGGAGCTGGTTGCGCCCGACCCCGCGGTAGGGGTCGACGTCGACGATGCCGTTGGCCCGGAGCGTCCCGGCCAGGGCCTTGGCGTCGACCGACGGGTCGAACTCGATCGTCCCGACGACGGCCGAGCGGAGCGCCGGGTCGCCGACGAACGGCGTGGCGAACGGCGACGCCTCGGCCCATGCGTAGAGGTGGTCGGCGGACGCGCGCGATCGCCCGACGCACCAGTCGAGGCCCCCGCCGGCGAGCATCCACTCGATCTGGTCGACGAGGAGGAAGAGGGTGGCCACCGCCGGCGTGTTGTTCGTCTCGTCCTTGGCGTTCGACCCGAGGGCGAGCGCGAGCGAGAGCGAGGCCGGGATGTAGCGGTCGGACGCGGCCAGCTCGGCGATCCGCTCCTGGGCGGCCGGGCTGAGCAGGGCGATCCAGAGCCCCCCGTCCGAGGCGAAGCACTTCTGCGGGGCGAAGTAGTAGGCGTCGACCTCGTCCAGGTCGACCGGGAGCCCACCCGCCCCGGAGGTGGCGTCGATCGCGATCAGGGCGCCGCTCGCGCCAGGCGGCCGGCAGACCTGGACGGCCACCCCGGTCGAGGTCTCGTTGTGGGCCCAGGCGACCAGGTCGGCCCCGGCGAGGGCGAGCCCCCGCGGGTCGGGCGCGTCGCCCGGGTCGGCGCGCAGGACGATCGGGTCATCGAGGAAGGGCGCGGCCGCGGTCGCCTCGGCGAACTTCGTCGAGAACGCGCCGTAGGCGAGGTGGAGCGCCCGCTCGGAGACCAGGCCGAAGGCGGCGGCGTCCCAGAAGGTCGTGGTGCCCCCGTTGCCGAGGGCGACCGCGTAGCCCTCGGGGGCCGAGAAGAGCTCGGCCAGGCCGCTGCGCACGCGCCCGACCAGCGACTTGACCGGGGTCTGCCGGTGCGAGGTCCCCATCACCGCGGCGCCGGACCGGGCGAGGTGGTCGAGCTGCTCGGGGCGCACCTTCGACGGCCCGCAGCCGAACCGCCCGTCCGCGGGGCGGAGGGACTCGGGCACGACGAGGGCGGAGCTGCCGTTCACGGACGCTTTACGGGACGGCGGGTCAGAAGCTGGGCTTGATCCAGTCCATGTGGGACCGGAGCTCCTGGCCGGTGCTCTCGACCTGCGTCCCGGCCTGCTCCTCACGCATCCGGCGGAAGTTCTCCTGGCCGGCACGGTTCTCGGCGATCCACTCGCGGGCGAAGTCGCCGGACTGGATCTCCGCGAGGATCTGCCTCATCGCCGCCCGCGTCTCATCGGTGATCACCCGCTTGCCACGGGTGTAGTCGCCGTACTCGGCGGTGTTGGAGATCGAGAAGCGCATTCCGGCGAGACCCTTCTCGTACATCAGGTCGACAATCAGCTTGAGCTCGTGGAGGCACTCGAAGTAGGCCATCTGCGGGTCGTAGCCCGCCTCGACCAGCGTCTCGAACCCGGCCTGGACGAGCTCGGACGCACCGCCGCAGAGCACGGCCTGCTCGCCGAAGAGGTCGGTCTCGGTCTCGTCCTTGAACGTCGTCTCGATCACCCCGCCCCGGGTGCACCCGATCCCCTTGGCGTAGGCCAGGGCGAGCGCCTTCGCCTCGCCGGTCGCGTCCTGGGCGACGGCGACGAGCCCGGGTACGCCCGAGCCCTCGGTGAACTGACGACGGACGAGATGGCCCGGGCCCTTCGGGGCGACGAGGGCGACGTCGACCTCCGGCGGAGGCGCGACCTCGTCATAGTGGACCGAGAAGCCGTGGCTGAAGAGGAGGAGGTTGCCGGGGGCGATGCCGTCGCGGACGTCCTCCTCCCAGACCTGGCGGTGGAGCTCGTCGGGAGCGAGGATCATGACCACGTCACCGCGGCTCGCCGCCTCGACGATCGGCAGGACCTCGAGCCCCTGCTCCCGGGCCTTCTCCACCGACGGGGACCCCTCGCGGAGCCCGACGACCACGGACACGCCGGAGTCCTTGAGGTTGAGGGCGTGGGCGTGGCCCTGCGAGCCGTAGCCGATGATCGCGACGGTCTTCCCGTCGAGGAGGCCGAGGTCGGCATCGTCGTCGTAGTACATGGCGTGCAGGCTACTAGAGCCCTCCTGGCCTGCGCCCTTCGGCCGCGGCGGAGAGCCCGGCGAGCGCGCTCGGCCGGCGAAAGCTTTACGCGAGTCTTCGCTAGCCGTTAGGTCAGCCTGAGGGCGGCCCCCGATACTGACCGGGCGATACATCGAAGCACCCGCATCTCCCCCTCCCAAGCAGGACCCAGCTGACGCCCCGCGCCCCCGGGGCGTCAGCCATTTAACGCGCTCGGAGGGTGACGACCGGCCACGTGGGGCCGTGATCGACGGCCCACCGGATCCGCCGGTTCGAGGTCAGGCGTCGGCCGCGGCCACGAGCGTCCGCGCCGGGACGAGCAGGCTCCCGTCCGGCCGGGTGAACGGTCGGAGCTCCGCCTCCACCTCGGCGCGCACGGCGGCGACCACCTCCGCCGGGGCGCCCGACACGGCGCCCCGGGCGACCGTGGACATCCCGAGGTGCCCCTCCCACCAGGTGGCGAAGTCCGGGTCGGGTCGCTCGAGGTCGACCGCGTCGATCTCGATCCCGGCGAAGCCGGCCTCCTCGAGGAGGCCACGAAGGCGGTCGACGTCGCCCAGGGCGAACGGACCCGGCTCGCCCGGCTCGGCCGGATCGAGGAGGCCGTGGGCGACGATGGCCGCGGTCGGAATCCGCGACCACGGGTTGGCCTCGATGCCGTCCCAGACGGCCAGGGCCAGCCGTCCGCCCGGACGCAGGACGCGCCGCGTCTCGCGCAGCGCGGCCCCCGGGTCGGCCATCAGCATGTAGCCCCACCGGCAGATCACGGCGTCGACCGCGGCCAGCGGGAGGTCGATGGCCTCGCCGTCGAGGAGCTTGAAGTCGACGTTCCCCAGGCCGAGCGCCGCGGCCCGGGCGCGGGCCACCGTGAGCATCGGCCCGGACTGGTCGGAGCTGATCAGGCGCCCGCCCGGGAGGATCAGCTCGGCGGCCATCAGCCCGACGTCGCCCGTCCCCGCGGCCAGCTCGAGCACCCGGTGGCCGGGCTGAAGGCGGACGGCGTCGATCAGCCACGCCGAGACCGGGGCGCTCGTCTCGCGCATCCACCGCTCCCGACGCTCCCAGCCCGGGGCGGCGGCGTCCCAGTGCTCGCGGCTGCGGCGCCGGTGTTCCTCCGCGTCCATCGGCGCCCGACTCTAGTGGTGCGTCCAGGCGAGCGGTCGCTATCACGATCGGGGCATGCGCGCCCTTGCTGTGGCGGCGTGGTTAATGTCTCATTGCTGTGTCTCAGTCGGGCATAGCAGCGGGGAAGATCTCGTACTGCACGGTGGCTGCGGCGTCGCTAGTGTTACACTTGGGCGTTGGGGCACGTGTGCCGCCGTCGCTCAACGTCACCCAGCCCGGCGCCGGCTTGATCGTCGACCCGGCGCGAGAGGAGAGACATGGCCTCGGCCCCAGACACGCTTTCGGTAGTCGACGCGGAGCGCCCGGCTGCGGCGTGCAGCCGCCCAACGGTGCTCCTCGTCGGCGCCGTCCGCGCCTACCTCGAGGCGCTTGCCGAGCTCCTGTCGCAGACCGGGCGCTTCGAGGTGGTGAGGGGCCTCTCGCGGCTCCCCGAGGAGCTCGCGGGGATCGCAGACATGGGCGCGGAGATCGTCGTCATCGAGCACGTCGAGGGGGCCACACCAAGCACGATCCGTGATCTCCGGCGCGCGGCGCCGGCCCTATCGGTCGTGGTGCTGGCGGTCCCCGCGACCGAGGCGCACGTGATGGCGTGCGTCGAGGCGGGGGCCGCTGGGTACGCGACGGCAGACCAACCGCTCGGTGAGGTGCGCGAGGTGATCGCCAGCGCTAGCCGCGGTGAGGCCGTCTGCTCGCCCCTGATGGCCGCGTCGCTCCTGCGTCGGCTGGCCACGCTGGCCGCCGAGCGTCGCGGCGAGCCCACAAGCAAGCGGCTGACCCGCCGTGAAGGGGAGGTCGTCGCCCTGCTCGAGCGCGGCCTCTCGAACAAGGAGATCGCGACGACGCTCGCGATCCGGTTGCCCACCGTCAAGAACCATGTGCACAACGTCCTCGAGAAGCTCCAGGTGCGCCGTCGCGGAGAGGCGGCCGCGGCGCTCCGCCGTCGGGGCTTCGACCCGCCGGCAACCGGTCCGGTGGTCCCACGCGAGCACATCGCCGGCGACTAGGTGCGCCCGACGGGCCAGGCCGATTGGTCTGGTCCTCGCGCCGCTGGTCCGGATCCTTTGGACCATGGTGCGTCGCTGAGGACTCGGCAACAATGACGCCGATGATCGAGACGACACGTGGCGGCCGGCGGCCCGGGGGCAGCCTTGACTGACACACCGCCTGTGGTGCCCGACGTCGAGACCCGCTTCATGGCTAACTACCGGGTCGACTCACCTGTGAGCGCCGGGCTCACGGTCGAGGCGGTCCGCAACGCGGCCGGCGACGTCGAGCTCTTCACCCTGGGCACCGACGGCAGGATCTGGAACTTCTACCCAGATCCGAGCAGCGAGTCCGGGTACCGCGGCGTGTCCACCGGCGTGCAGGCGTCCACGTTCGGTGTCGGGCGCGGCCCGGACGGCCACATCGTCCTGTTCGCCTCCTTCCGGCTCCAGCTCTCCTATGTCGTGGAGCAGCCGTCTGTGGCCAGTCGGTGGTCGGCGCCAACCCAGTTGGCCTACTCCGCGCCGCCCGGCGCGAGCACGATCGCCCGAATTGTCGTCGACGACATCGCCGGAGCGCTCTATGTAGGCGTCCTCGTCGAGTTCAGCTCGGCCGGGAACCCGCTCTACTCGTTCGTCTTCTCCGTCTGGAACCCGCAGAACCCCGAGTTCCAGCGGACGCAGATGAGCGTCAGCAGCACGAACTGCGCATGGCTGGGCAGCAGTGCCGGGACGGCGGCGTTCGCGTGCGCCGATGTCGTGATCGTGGCCTATTCGGTGTCCACGGCCGCCGTCACGAGGTATCCGATGGCCGCGACCTTCACCTCCGTCAGCGTCGACGCGGCGACGGACGCGGCTGGCAATCCACAGATCCTGGCGGTGCTCGGGGATGGGAACGCGTACCACCTGATCGGCGGAGGCGCCAAGCCGTACAGCTGGGCACAGATCAGCACGGGGCTCACCCTGCGCCAGATCGGGGCCGTGACCGACGCCACGGGGAACGTCCACGCCTTCGCGGTGAGCGGCGACAACCGCCTTTACCACTGGCAACCCGATCCGTCCACGCCGGTCGGCTCCCTCGACGGGACGCCGATCTTCACGGCCGTCGCGGCGATGGGGCTGGCCTCGGACGATGGCGGCGACATCGATGTCTTCGCCATCGGTACCGCGCATGCGTCTTTGACGCACGTCTTCCAGGAGCAGCAGAGCAGGAACTGGTCGTCGGAGGCCATCGAGGTCCCAGACCAGGGCCGGCTCGATGAGTACGTTTCGTACACCTCTGACGTCAGCCTCCACAGCGCCGCCGGGGCGACCCTGGCGAACGCTGCGGTCGTGATCTCGGCCACGGAGCAGACGCGCATCACGGTCAACGGTCAGGTGTTCTTCGTGGGGCCCAGCCACCCGGCGCGGACGTCCACCAACGGCGCGGGGCTGCTGTCGATCGCCCAGGAGACCGGCGGCCTGGCGATTCCGGTCCTCGGCCTGAACGTGACCGGCCTGATGCCGGCCGGTCAGACGTTGACGATCGAACAGTCGGCGGTCGTGCAGGCGCGCCTAGCGGCGACGACCGGCCAGGAGCTGATGACAGCGCGGGACGCGACCGGCGCCTACGTGCTCGCCGACCAGTACCGGACCACCGCGACGACCGACAGCCTCGCTAGCGCCTTCCAGCAGTGCATGGCGCTGGCCAGCAGCACGTCTTCCGCGACCCGTCCCCTGGCCGGGCTTCGCAGGTCGAACGTCGGGGTCGGCCTGCTCGAGACCGGACCGCTGAGAGTCGGACGGCTACCTTCTCCACTCGTCGAGCAGCACTGGCAACTGGACTTCTCATCTGGCGGCGCCGCCTACGCCGAGCTGACGTCCGCACAGGCGGCTGCGGTGCTTGCAGAGATGCGCGCGTCGACCCGGTCGGTGGCCGGCGTGTTCGATTGGCTGGACGATGCTGGGGACTTCCTGGCCGGGGTCGTCGACGGAGCGATCCATGTCCTCAACACCGTGGTGACGACCGTCGTCGACGGCGTCAAGGCGGCGATCTCGTGCGTGATCGACGGGGTCACCTACCTCTACGAGGTCGTCGTCGATACGATCGAGACAGCGTTCGACGTCGTCGCGACCTTCCTCGCCCAGGTCGGGGTCTTCTTCGACAAGGTCTTTGCGTGGCTCGGGTTCCTCTTCGACTGGCCCGACATGCTCCGGACGCATGAGGCGCTCGCGTACACGCTCAACGAGTTCCTGGTGTTTCTCCAGGGGGCCGCGGCCGGGACCCAGAAGATCATCGACGACGGGATCGCCACCCTCAAAGCGCAGATCACGACGGTCTTCGACCAAGCGGTGGCGCAAATCGCGGGCCAATCCTCGCTGGGCGGCTACGACAAGGCCAACGAGGTGCCCGGCCCGAGGATGATGGCGGCGACGTCCAACAACCCGTTCGTGACGGGCGCGCTGAACAACGCGCCCGCGGCGACCTCGACCGCTACAGCGCGCCCGTTGCTCGACTCGGCGGCCGATTCCCTGCTGAGCCAGCTGACGGCGTTCGCCGACACGACCGCCGAGACCCAGGCCTTCAGCGAGGTCTGGGACTACATGACGAACCTTGGAGGAAGCCCGGATCAGATATTCACGCAGCTGCTGAGCGCGCTCCTGCGGCTCGCCGAGGGGGTGCTCGAGGCGATCCTGACCGGCGTGCAGGTGGTCATCGATGCGCTGCTCGGAGCCGTCCAGATGATCGTGGCGGCGATCCAGACGATGCTCAATGAGGAGTGGAACATCCCCGTCGTCTCGCAGCTGTACTCGTCGATCGCCGACGGCGCCGCCTTGACCACCCTCGACCTCGTGGCGCTGATGATCGCCATCCCGACGACCATCGTCTACAAAGGGGAGTTCGACGCCGCCCCGTTTCCAACCCAGGCGAGCGTCGCGGCGTTCAAGCAGTCGTTCAACGCGCAGTCGATGCTTGCCGCAGTCGGCTTCCCGCCCTCGGCGAGCGAGATCGGGGCCGGCGTTGAACCGGCTCCGCGGGACGGGATCGTGCTCCCGGCCACGAGCCAAAGGCTGCTGCTGGTCGGCAGCGGGGTAGCCACGGCGTTCTACGGCGCCTTCACGGGCGTGGCCAACGCCTGGCCGCCGCCCGCGTCGCCGAAAATTCTGTCCAAGGTCAACCTGGTGCTCGAGTCAACCTCGCTGGTGTTCGGCTTCCCGTGGTTCTTCTCCTCGTCGCCCCCCGGGTGCGATACCGCCGAGGGCAAACAGGCGATCCTCTGGCTCTACGTGTCGACCGGCGTGATGCTCGACGGCTTCTACGTATACCAGGAGGGCCGGATCACCGAGAACACGAGCGACAAGGGCGTGATCGTGGCGTTCGTGTGGGGGATCGGGCACCTGGCGACGGCGATTTTCGCCAGCCTCGGCCAGAGCGGCGTGCCCGTAGCCACGAACATCCTGCCGACAATCCCGGAGCTCTCGGTGCCCCTGCGGCACACGCGGGTGATCGTGACGACCAAGGGAGTCTCCCTCCCGGTGCTGGGTGGAATCGACGGGCTGTTCTACCTCGTGATTGGGATCCTTATCGCGATCACCCCGACCGGCCAGTCAGAGACGGTCGACCCGACGCGTCCAATCGAGCAGGAAGGAACTGCCATGACCGAGCTCCATGCCCCCCGCCGTCCGCGGACGGCGGCCGGACGGAGGCTGCCCCCGCCGGATCTTCCTTCGAACGTGCCGACGTTCAACGGCGTGTATATGCGACCGAACCTCCAGTCCACCGGCACCGTCCCGGCGAGCGGCCCGCTTTCGAGCTCGCCTGACATCTGGATCGCCGGCACCCGCCCAGTGCCCAACTTCCAGACGGCCCTGGCCACGCAAAGCAGCTATGCGACCGATCCGGGCAACAACGTGCAGGAGCACGCGGACAACTACATCTACCTGCGCGCCGTCAACGGGACCAGCAGTCCGCAGACGAAGACGATCCAGGTGTACTTCGCGCCGTCCGGGGTGATCCAGTGGCCGTCCTACTGGGAGCCCAACGTGCTCCTCACCGATCAGGGCAACCAGTCGGCCAACATCGCCAACCTCGCGCCCGGCGCGGTCGGCGTGGGCGATCAGACGTTCATCTGGCCCAACGTGCCGCCACCGCCGGCCGGGAGTGACCACTACTGCCTGATCGCCCAGGTGAACGACGCCCAGAACAGCAACCCGGCGCCGAGTGTGGACACCGTGCTCGACTTGGGGGCGCTGATCCAGAGCAACCTCGGCTTCGGCTGGCGGAACACCAACCTCGTCCCGGGAGCACAGCCGTCGTTCGAGTTCAGCCAGAACCTGACCATCCCGTTGAACGTACCCGGCATCGAGAACTACACGATCAGCGTCGCCCCGGTCGGCTGGGTCGGCTTCCACGTGTCGATGACGTGCAGCCAGGCCGACGCGAACGGACAACCGATCGTGCTGACGACGACCAAGATCGTGCAGGATGGGGCGGGGCTCGCCGCCCCCGTGTGCCCGCTCGCGCCCGGGTTCAACGCGTCGCTGAACGTCGTCGTGACCAACCCGGACGGCGTGCGCGGGCCGGTCGCGGGCGCCCAGGTTCCGCTCAGCTGCCACTACAGCCCAGCGGCCAGGACAGCGGAGGCAGCAGAGGCCGTGCGGCGCGGCCTGGTCGATTGGGCCTTCATGTACAGCCTGTGCCGCGCCGACGGCGGCGACCCGAACATCGGCCCGACCGTCGATGTCGCCCTGGGGACCTACACCTGGACGATCGGGTTAATCAGACCTCGAACGAAGGACCAACCGTGACCACCACCGCGCCGATCAGGTCGTCCCGGGCGCCGGCCCCGACGTTCGCCGGCTTCTACCTGAGAGGCAACCTCGGCGGCACCGGCGCCCTTCCGGCGCCCGGCCCCTACGGGCTATGCCCGGACATCATCGGTAGCCCGACACCCGTCCTCGACCCCGGCCAGGCGTTCAGCTCGCCTGAGAGCTGGGCGACGATGTACGCGGTGGACCCGGTGCTCGGGGCGACGAACTACTACTACCTCCGCGGCTACAACGGCGCGGGCGACGCACTGAGCGGGTCGCTGGCGCTCCACTGGGCCAACGCGCAGCTGATCCCGTTCCCATCGTTGTGGAAGGGCAACGAGCTCGTTGCGGCGGACGGCGCCCCCAACCTAGCGGTGGAGGCCACGAGCGGGCACATCGGGGTGGGCGACGGCGCCTTCGCGTGGAAGCGGCCGCCGCTCCTACCAGACCCTGGCGACTACTTCACGTTCGTCGCGCAGGCCAGCGACTCGGCGACACCACCGCCCGTGCCGGTCATCGGCTCGTGGCTCGACATGAGCTCACTGTTGACACTGCGTCCCGACATCGGCCTTCGCAACACGGCGACCGTGGACGGCAGCGCGAGCACCTGGTACCGGCGCGTTTACGTCGACGTGCCGGCCAGCATGCCCAGCGGCCAGATCGCGCTCTCGGTGACGACGAAGGGGTTCGTGGGCAACACGATCGGCTTCATCGGCGACCTGTTCTCATCCGACCAGAAGCCGATGGTGCTGCTGCCGGCGCAGGTCAACCAGGACGGGGCAGCCTCGAGCATCACGGTGACGCTCGAAGGCGGAATGTCGACCAGCTTCGCGCTCCAGTACTGGAACACCGGGCCCGCGCCCGCGGACGGAGCGACGATCGTGTTCTCGGCGGACTATCTGGTGGCGGACTCCGAGTTGGCAGAAGCCGGATCAAGGGCCCTCGTGCATCCCGCCCGGAGCGTCTTCGTGAGTCGGGCCCTGGGGATCGGGCCGACCGCCGCCCTCCCGCTGGGGGCTGCGAACTTCACCGTGGCATCGTAGCCACGTGACGAGACCGAGAGCGGCTCAGCGTCCGCGGCAAGCTCCGCCCGGGCCAGCTTGCCCGACCGCGTCCGGGGGAGCGCCGCGACGACCGCGAACTCCTTCGGCACCTTGAACGCCGCGAGCCGCTCGCGGCAGTGGCGGCGGAGCGCGTCAGCCTCCCCGGGCGGCGCGCTCCCCGGTCGCAGCACGAGCAGCGCCCGGACCGCCTCGCCCCAGTCGGGGTCGGGCACGCCGAGGACGGCCGCCTCGGCCACGGCCGGATGCTCGGCGAGGACGGCTTCGACCTCGGTCGGCGCGATGTTCTCCCCCCCGCTGACGATCGTGTCGGCCCGACGACCCGTGACCCGCAGGCGCCCGTCCACCAGCTCGCCGAGGTCGCCCGTGGCCAGCCACGGGCCCGCCGCCGGGGCGACCGTCGGTCCGGCGACCTCGATCTCCCCGCCGGCGGCGATCCGTACGCGCGTGCAGAAGAGCGGTGGCCCCGCGTCGTCGCGCCCGTCCCCCGGCGTCTGGGTCGTGACCTGCGAGCAGGTCTCGCTGAGGCCGTAGGTCTGACTCACTCGAACGCCGGCGGCCCGCGCCCGGGCCAGCAGCCCCGCCGGCAGCGGCGCCCCCCCGATCAGGGCGCAGCGGAGGGTCGGCGGCTCGCGCAGGCCGGCGTCGAGCAGTCGCCCCAGGGTCGTCGGGACGAGCGAGATCAGGGTGATCCCCGCCCCCATCAGGGCGTCGATCGTCGCCTGCGTCTCGAAGCGCTCGTGGACGACGGCCGTCGTCGCGTAGATCGCGCTCCGCACGAGGATCCCCAGCCCGCCGACGTGGGCGACCGGCAGCGCGCACAGCCAGCGCTCGGCCGGGTCGAGGCCGAGCGCCGTCGCCGAGCCGAGCGCGCTCCACAGGAGGTTCCCGTAGGTCAGGACCACGGGCCGGGGCGCCCCCGTCGTCCCCGAGGTGTGGATGACCACGGCCGCGGCCCCGAGGGCGTGGTCGCCCGCCGGACCGTCCGCCCGGCGACCACCGCCCCGAAGCGGCCGATCGATCACCCCGGCGACACCGGCGCAGACGGCCGCCCGCTCCTGCGGTCCCAGGCGCAGGTCGACCGGCACGGCGATCGCGCCCGCCCGCAGGCACGCGTGCAGGGCGACGGCGAAGTCGAGGCCCGGCGGCAGGGCGATGGCCACCCGCTCCCCCGCGGGCAGGTCCACTCCCGCGGCGGCGGCCCCGAGCTCGGCGTAGGTCAGCGCGCCGGCCGGCGTCTCCACCGCCCGGCGATGCGGGTGCGCCGCGACGGCGCGATCGAGCCAGGAGGGGACGTCCATCGGAGGAACGCTAGCCTTGCGTCGTGCCCGACGAGTGGATCCCGGCCGGCGAGTACTCGGACATCCGCTACGAGACCTCGAGCCCGGTCCCCGGCATCGCCAAGATCACGATCGATCGCCCCGAGGTCCGCAACGCCTTCCGGCCGCGGACGGTGATCGAGCTCGCCGACGCCTTCACCCGCGCCCGCGAGGATCTCGAGGTCGGGGTCATCATCCTCACCGGCCAGGGACCCGACGCCTTCTGCTCGGGCGGCGACCAGCGCGCTCGGGGCGACACCGGGTACATCGAGGAGGGCGCCGCGGTCGGGCGCTTCCACGTGACCGACCTCCACGTCCAGATCCGCCGGACCCCGAAGCCGGTCGTCGCCATGGTCGCCGGCTACGCGATCGGCGGCGGGCACGTCCTCTCGGTCGTCTGCGACCTGACCATCGCCGCCGAGAACGCCCGCTTCGGCCAGACCGGGCCTCGGGTCGGCTCCTTCGACGGCGGCTTCGGCGCCAGCCTCCTCGCCCGCCAGATCGGCCAGAAGCGGGCCAAGGAGATCTGGTTCCTCTGCCGCCAGTACGACGCCCCGCGCGCCTACGAGATGGGGCTGGTCAACGCCGTCGTCCCCCTCGACCGGCTCGAGGCCGAGACGGTCGCCTGGTGCCGCGAGATGCTCGCCCTCTCCCCCTTCGCCCTGCGCCTCCTCAAGGCCAGCTTCCACGCCGACGAGGACGGCCTCGCCGGTCTCCAGCAGCTCGCCCACGACGCCAACCTCCTCTTCTACGCCAGCGACGAGGCGGCCGAGGGCCGCGACGCCTACCGGGAGAAGCGGACCCCCGACTTCGACAAGTTCCCCCGCCGCCCCTAGTGCCCGCCCACGCCCCCGCCGGGATGCGGATCTGGCTGATGGCGGCGCGGCCGAGGACGCTGCCGGCGGCGATCGCCCCGGTCCTCGTCGGCACCTCGCTCGCGATCGCCCAGGGGATCTTCCACCCCCTGGCCTTCCTCGCCGCCATGCTCGGCTCGATCTTCATCCAGATCGGGACGAACCTGGCCAACGACTACTCCGACGCCCGCCGCGGCACCGACACCGACGATCGGCTCGGACCCGTCCGGGTCACCGCCGGCGGCCTCGCCCCGCCCCGCCAGGTCCTCCTCGCCACCTACGTCACCTTCGGGCTCGCCGTCCTCTGCGGGATCTACCTGACCCTGGTCGCCGGGCCCGAGCTCCTGCTCGTCGGGGTCGCGTCGATCCTCGCCGGCGTCCTCTACACCGGCGGCCCGCGGCCCTACGGCTACGAGGGGCTCGGCGAGCTCTTCGTCTTCCTCTTCTTCGGCGTCGTCGCCGTCGTCGGCTCCTACTACGTCCAGATCCAGCAACTCCCCTGGGAGGCCTTCGCCCTCTCGGCGCCCGTCGGCCTCCTCGCCGCCGCCGTCCTCGTGGTCAACAACGTCCGCGACCTCGAGACCGACCGGCGGGCCGGCAAGAAGACCCTGGCCGTCCGGCTCGGGCGCGAGCGGACCCGCGCCCTCTACGCGGTCATGGTCGCCGGCGCCTTCGCCTGGGCGCTCGTGCCCTGGCTCGCCGGGTCGCTCGGCCCGTGGCTGCTGCTCACCTGGCTGGCCGTCGGGCTGGCCCTGCCGGTCGTCCGGACCGTGCGCGACCGGACCGACGGGCCTTCGCTCAACGGTGCGCTCGCCCGCACCGGGATGCTCCTGCTCGTGTTCTGCCTGCTGCTCTCGGCCGGCGTCCTCCTCAGCGGATGAACGTCGCGCTCGAGCGGGTCGAGCTCCACTTCGAGTCGCCCGTCCACACCTCCTACGGGGAGCTCCACTCCCGCGAGCTCCTCGAGCTGCGGCTGACCGACGCCGACGGGCTGGTCGGGCGCGGGGAGGCGGCGCCGCTCGAGCGCTACGACGGCGTCTCGCTCGAGGACGTCCGCAGCGCACTCGTCGCCTACCGCCCCGTGCTCGATCCGGCCGGTCCCGAGTCGGCCCCCGGGTGACCTGCTCGACGGGTGCCGGGCTCGGGCGGACGTCCCCCAGGCGCTGGCCGCCGTCGACCTCGCCCTCTGGGACCTGGCCGGCAAGCGCGCCGGCCAGCCGGTCTGCGCCCTCCTCTGCGCCGAGCCGGCCTCGGCGGTCGAGGTCAACGCGACGATCACCGCCCCCGACCGCCGCGGCGCGGCCAGCGCGGCCGCGGCCGCCGTCCGGGCCGGCTACCGCTGCGTCAAGCTCAAGGTCGGGACCGGCGACGACGCCGGCCGGGTCGCCGCCGTCCGGGCGGCCGTCGGCCCCGACGTCGCCCTGCGCCTGGACGCCAACGGCGCCTGGACCGTCGAGGAGGCCCAGCGGATGATCGCCGCCCTCGCCCCCGCCGGGCTCGAGCTCGTCGAGGAGCCGGTGCGCGGCCTCGGGGCGACCCGCATGCTCCGCGACCTCGTCGCCGTCCGCATCGCGATCGACGAGAGCGCCGCCCTCGCCGGCGCCCTGACCGGCGGCGTGGCCGACGCCGTCTGTCTGAAGATCGCTCGGTGCGGAGGGATCAGCGGTCTCCTCGCCGCGGCCGCGCTCGTCCGGGCCGCCGGGGCCGAGGTCTACCTCGCCTCGACCTTCGACGGGCCGCTCGGGATCGCCGCCGGCCTCCACGCCGCCGCTGCCCTCGCCCCGCTCCCCCCCTGCGGCCTGGCCACGCTCGGGCTGTTCGCCGACGCCGGGGCCCCCGGGTTCGAGGTCCTCGACGGGGCGATCGCCGTCCCCCGGGGGGCCGGCTTGCTGGGCGACTAGCTCCCGGTCACCCGCTCGGCGCCACGCTCCGGGCGCACTCCGGGAGGCCGAGGCCGCCGGCGAGGGCCTCGGTGCTCGTCGCCGCGATCGCCTGGGCCGCCCGCCCCGCCGCCCGGGCATCGCCGGTCGCCGCCGCCTGCTCGAGCCCGGCGAGCGCCGCCTCCCGCGCTCGCGTGGCCGCCACGAACGCCGCCCACGCCGGCTGGTCGCCGGCCGGCGGGACCAGCCGGCTCAGGCGCCGGATGAGGGCGGCGAGGATCGGCCGGGTGTCGGCCAGGAGAACGGCCACGGCCACCGCATCCCCCGGGGCGGCCAGGTAGCTCGGAAGCGCCTGGACCTCCGCATCGGCCCGGGCGCAGACGGCGTTCGCCTGCCGCCGGAACTCGGCCCGGCTCAGGGGCTGGGGCGGGGTCGCCCCACACCCGGCGAGCACCGCGGCGACCGCGACGGCGGCCACGGCCGGGCGACCCACGCTCAGTCCCCGGCGGCGAGGACGGCGGCCACCGCCTCCGGCGCCTCCCGCAGGAGCCCATGGCCCGCGCCGGCCACGACCTCGAGGCGGCCGCGTCGAAGCCGCTCGACCAGCCGCCGTCCGAGCTCGACGTACTTCGCGTCCCGGGCCCCGACCACCACCGTCGCCGGCATCGCCAGCTCGTCCAGGCGGTCCCACACCGGCTCCATCGTCCCGGCCCCGAGCCCGCGCAGCGCCGCGGCGAGACCGGGCGCCCGGTTGCGGAGCTGGTCGGCCGCCGCCCCCGCCCGGACCGACTCCGGCTCGCCGGCGAACAGAGGCTGCTCCCGCCAGCGGCGGACGAACTCCTCGAGCGGCTCGCGCTCGATCCGCGCCGCCAGCTCGGCGTCGGCGCGCCGGCGGGCGGCCCGGGCGGCCGGCTCGGCGATCCCCGCCGTGGTCGAGACGAGCACGAGCCGGGCCACCCGCTCCGGGTGGGCCAGCGCCAGCTGGAGGGCGACGCGCCCGCCGAGCGAGTAGCCGCAGAGGACGAAGCGCGACGGGGCGCCTTTGACGAGGCCGGCCACGCACGAGGCGAAGTCGATCGGGCCCCCCGACGCGACCGACCCGTGGCCCGGGAGGTCGGGGGCCAGCGGCCGGTAGCGTTGCGCCGGCAGCGCCGTGATCACCCCGTCGTAGGCCCGGTGGGTTCCGCTGAACCCGTGCAGCAGGAGCAGATCCTCGGCCACACCCCCATCTTGACCACTCCCGCGATCGACACCCACGTCCTCCTCGCCGCCTTCGTCGACGAGCTCGTCCGCTGCGGCATGACCGACGCCTGCACCTCGCCCGGCTCGCGCTCGACCCCGCTCGTCCTCGCCCTCGCCCGCGAGCCCCGGCTCCGCGCCCACTCCCACGTCGACGAGCGCTGCGCCGGGTTCTTCGCCCTCGGCCTGGCCAAGGCGACCGGGCGGCCGGTCGCCGTCACCTGCACGTCCGGCACCGCGGCCGCGAACCTCCTCCCGGCGGTGATCGAGGCCCACGAGGCCCGGGTCCCCCTGATCCTGTTGACGGCCGACCGCCCGCCCGAGCTCCGGGACATCGGCGCCGGGCAGACGATCGACCAGATCAAGCTCTACGGCGGCGCCGTCCGCTGGTTCGTCGAGGTCGGAGCCCACACCGCCGAAGCACCCCGCCTGCGCTGGATGCGCGGGCTCGCCTGCCGGGCCTACTGGACGGCGCTCGGCGGCCGCCCCGGTCCCGTCCACCTCAACTGGCCGCTGCGCGAGCCCCTCATCCCCGACGCCCCCCCACCTCCACCACCGCCCGGGCGGGCCGGAGGCCGGCCGTGGATCGCCCGCCGCGCCGGGCGCGTCTCGCCGCCGGCGGCGGCCGAGCTCGAGCTCCCCGCGGGCGCTCGGGGCGTCGTCGTCGCCGGGCGCAGCGACCGCGGGCTCGGGCCCGAGATCCCCGCCTTCGCCGCCCGCGCCGGATACCCCCTCCTCGCCGACCCGCTCTCCGGCGCCCGGACCGGGCCGGCGGCGATCGCCCACTACGACGCCCTCCTGCGCCAGGCCGGCTTCGGGGGCGACGCCGACCTCGTGATCCGCGTCGGCGACCTCCCGACCTCGAAGGCCCTCCGCGGCTGGCTGGCCGACCGGGCCTCGGCCCGCCAGATCGCGATCACCGCCGACGGCTCCTGGCAGGACCCCGACAACGTCGTCTCCGAGATCGTCCCCGGCGAGCCGGGCGAGATCCTCGGCGCCGCCCGGCCGGCCCCAGGATCGGCCAGCTGGCTCGCCGGCTGGCGGGCGGCCGACGAGCGGGCCGGGCAGGCGATCGACGAGGCCCTCGGCGCCGGGCTCTCCGAGCCGGCGGTCGCCCGCGGACTCGGCCGCTGGCTCGGGACGGAGACGACCCTCTTCGTCGCGGCGTCGATGCCCATCCGGGACGTCGAGAGCTTCTGGCCCGCCCGCGACGACGGGCCGCGCCTCCTGTCCAACCGCGGGGCCAACGGCATCGACGGGACGGTCTCGAGCGCCTTCGGGGTCGCGGCCGCCGGCCCCGGGCCCGTGATCCTGCTGATCGGCGACGTCGCCCTGGCCCACGACCTCGGCGGCCTCCTCGCCGCCGGGCGGCTCGGTCTGACCCTGACGATCGTCCTGCTCGACAACGGCGGCGGCGGGATCTTCGACTTCCTCCCGGTCTCCCGCGAGCGCGACGTCTTCGAGCGCCACGTGGCCACCCCGACCGGCCTCGACTTCGCCCGGGCCGCCGCCCTCTACGGCCTCGACCACGTCCGGGTCGGCGCCCTGCCCGAGCTCCGCGCCGCGCTCGACGACGCGCTCGGCCGCCCGGGTTGCACCCTGATCGAGGTTCGCACCGACCGGGCCGAGAACGTCCGCCTCCACGCCCGGTTGTGGGCCGCCGTCGGGCGGGCGCTCGCCGGCTGAGCGGACGGACCGGGCTCGGGCGGGGCCCTTCTAGGCCGGGGCGGCCGGCACGCCGGGCACGAGCCCGTCGAGCGCCGGCAGGCCGTCGATGCTCCGCCCGTTCACCTCGGCCCGGCGCCGGACGAGGGCGTCGGGGCCGCCGGTGCGCAGGCGCTTGGCCACCGACAGCTCGTAGTGGTCGCGGTCGCCGACCTTCTCCATCAGCGGGACGCCGTAGCCGCACGAGTCGGCGATCCGCTCGACGGCCACGACGACGACCGCCCGCGTCGCCGCCGGCGGGCCGATGCTGGGCAGGCCGGCGGACAGCTCCTCGAAGCGCTCGCCACCCGGGGGGACGACGGTGCCCGTCCCGTGGAGGCGGAGGATCCGCGGCGGGCCGTCGAACGCGCACAGCATCACCACGATGCGCCCGTTCTCCCGCAGGTGGGCGATCGTCTCGGCCCCGCTCCCGCCCACGTCGAGGTAGCAGACCTCGCGCGGGCCGAGGACCCGCAGGGCTCCGGCCGGCCCCTTCGGCGACACGTTGACGTGGCCCTCCCGGTCCAGCGGCGCCGTGGCCACGAAGAACATCGGCTGACGGGCGATCCACTCGGCCCAGCGGTCGTCGATCTCCTCGTACTCGCGGCCCATAACCCGAACGGTATCGCCTGGCCGGGGCTGGTCAGCCCGCGTGAACCAGGGCGCGCTCCCGCCGCCGCCGGCGCCCCGGACCCAGCCCCCACCAGACGAGGCCGCCGAGGACCGCCACCGGGACGAAGCCGGCGAGCGCGATCACGACCACGGCGAAGACCGCCTCGAGGACGCTCAGCGCGTCGTCGAGCGCCGCGCCCGGCCCCCAGCCCGACCCGCCGGCCCCGGCCGCCTGCGGGTTCTCGGCGATGGTCACGCTCACGTGGGCGAGCCGGCTGCGGGTCAGCAGCGACCCGAGCTGGGCCTGGTCGGAGGCGATCCGTCCGCCGACGAGCGCGAGCTGGGCGCGGATGCTCGCCAGCTCGCCCGCCGTCGTCGCCCGGGCGAGCTGGCGCAGGAGCGCCCCGCGCTCGGCCCGTGCCTGCGCGAGGCGGTCGCCGGCGGCGGTGGTCGTGTCGGTGATGTCGAGCGCGTTCTGCGTCCGCGAGGCGACGTGGGCCAGGCTCGAGAGCGCGGCCAGGGCGCGGTCGAGGGAGGCGCTCGGCACCTGGAGCTCGAGGCTGGCCTGGCTCGAGCCCTGATCGTCGAGCGCCACCTGCGAGCTCTCCACGATCCCGCCGAACCGGTCGGTCGCCGCGATCGCCCGGTCGGTGACGGCCTGGACCTGGCCGCGCGGAGCCACGAGGCCAAGCGTCGCGTCCCGGGCCACCGCCCGCGGCCCGCCCGTCGCGGGCGCGACCCCCGGACCGGGCGCCGGCACCGGGGGCGCGCTGGACACGGCGCCGGCGCTCGCCGAGGACGCCGGCGACGACGGCGACGGCGACGGCGACGGCGACGGTGACGGCGGCGGAACCGGGGCCCGGAGACGGCCGGCCGCGCCCGGCGCCTGCGTGACGGCCTGGGCGCCGCCGCCCCGGCCGCCGCTCGAGGTGCCGGTCGGCTGGCCCGCCCCCGCGACCACGGCGACGGCCGCGGCGAGGGTGGCGAGCGTGCCGAGCCCGGCCAGCCAGTGCCGGGTCCCCGGCCGGAGTTGGCGCCTGGCGGGGACCCCACGGCCGGCGGCCGCGCCGGTCCCCGCGCCCCGGGTCCGGCCCCGGCGACCGCGACGGCGGGAGAACCCCGCCGCGGCCCGGGCGTCGAGCTCCGCGGCGAAGGCCGGGCGCAGGGGTGGGCGGTCGTCGCGCACGGCGGCGATGACCCCGGCGAGGCGGCCCTCCGCCTCGGTAGCCGCGCCGCCCCCGGCCAGCATCCGGTCGAGCGCCTCGAGCTCGCGGGCCTGGTCCTCGGTCAGCCGGTCGCCCGGTCGGTCAGGCCGCCACATCACAGACCTCCCGCAGGCGCTCGAGCGCCCGGCAGAGGCGCGTCCCGGCGTTGGAGACGCTGCACCCGAGGACCTTGGCCAGCTCGGCGTTCGAGAGCTGGGCGTGGAACTTGAGCAGGATCAGCTCGCGCTGGCGCGGATCGAGCTGCTCGAGGCCGACCCGGACGGCGTCGCTCCGGGCGCGCCGGTCCTCGTCCTCGAAGGTCGGGCCCTCCGCCGCGAGGTCGCCGACCAGGGCGGCCGAGCGCCGCCGCCGGCGGAGCTCGTCGAGGGCGGCGTTGCGGGCGATCGTGAAGAGCCAGGCCCGGGCGCTGCCCCGCCCGGGGTTGAACACGGCCCGCCGGCGATAGGCGCGCTCGAAGGCCAATGCGGTGACGTCCTCGGCGGCGGCGCGGTCGCGCAGGAGCGAGGCGACGTAGGCGTGGACGTCGGCCGCGCTCGACCGGTAGAGCTCCTCGAACCAGCCACGGTCGGCCGCCTCGGCGGACACGGGTGCGGCCATCGCCCTGATCATCGGACCCCGCTGTCGCAAATCGGCCTCACAACCAGACTACGACGCCGGCCGCCGCTCGTCACACCCGATGCGCTCGGGCGGCGCCGGGCCTCAGGCCGAGAGCACCGGGAGGAGCGCCTGCAGCTTGACCTCGGTCTCGGCGAGCTCCGCGGCCGGGTCGGAGTCGGCCACGACGCCGACCCCGGCGTAGCAGCGGGCGAGGCGACCCTCGACCAGGGCGCAGCGCAGGGCGACGCAGAACTCCCCGTCCTCGTTGACGTCGGTCCAGCCGACCGGCCCGGCGTACCAGCCGCGGTCGATCCCCTCGAGCGCCGGGATCAGCCGGGCGGCCACGGCGTGGGGCTCGCCCCCGACCGCCGGGGTCGGGTGGAGGAGCCCGGCGAGCTCGATCGCCGCCACCGGCCGGCGCAGCTGGGCGCGCACCGGCGTGGCCAGATGCTGGATGTTGGCGATCGCCACGACCTGCGGCTCGGGCGCCTTGGTCACCCAGACGGAGACCGGGAGGAGGGCGGCCTCGATCCGCCGGCTCACGATCTCCTGCTCGGCCCGGTCCTTGGCCGAGTGGAGCAGCTGCTCGCCGAGGTGGTCGTCGACCGCCGGGTCGGCGCTCCGCCGCGTCGACCCGGCCAGGGCGAGGGTGCTCGCCCGCATGCCCTCCCGCCGGATCAGGAGTTCGGGGCTGGCCGCGACGAAGGCGGCCTCGCCCCGCCCGGCGCAGAAGACGAAACAGGCGCCGAACGCCTCGCGCAGGACGCCGAACACCGCGGCGACGTCGTGGGCGGCCGGAGCGTGGACGTCGACCTCCCGGGCGAGCACCACCTTCTCGAGCTCGCCGGCCCGGATCCGCTCGACCGCCCGGCCGACCGCCGACTCGTAGTGCTCTGGCGCCATCGCCCCGGCCACCAGGAACCGCCCCGTGGGATGCGGATCGAGCAGCGGGAGCGGGTCTTCGCAGAGACGGGCCAGGCGAGCCTCGACCCCGGCCAGGAGCTTGGCCGGCGCGTCATCCGGGCCGGCGAGCACGGCCACGGTGATCCGCACCTCCCCGCCCGCCCGGGCGATCGCCACCTCGGGGACGACGAGCGAGGCCGGGGCGAACGCCGACCAGTGGGGCGACGCCCCGCCGTCCGGGGCGAAGGCGAAGCCGCCGCACGCGATCAGCCCGCTCCCGGGCGCTTCCGGCGGATCGGCGATCGCTCCGGCCGCGAGGGCCCGCCAGCGGGCGGCCACCCGCTCGAAGCGACCGGCTCCCCGGTCCTCGAGGACGACCGCCCGGCCGAGGGCCGCCACCGCCGCCCGGCCGCGGTCGGGCTGCTCGAAGCAGAACCATTCCTCCCCCGGCCGGCGCGAGGCGAAGGCCACGGCCGACGGATCGACGTCGCCCGGCAGCGACCAGGTCAGCCCGACCAGGCAACCCCGCGGACCGCTGCCCGCCCGGGCGCGCCCGGCGCGCCGGACGCCGCGAGCCAGGCGGTCGGCGAGGCGCTCGGGATCGGGCAGGGCGAAGCGGGGGGCGCGGTCGGTGAGCGCGCCGCGCACTTCGCGCGTCAGCCGGCCCGGCGGCGCACTCAGGTCTCGCCGCGGCCGCGGGCGATGGCGATCTCGCCGGTGCGCATCATCTCGATCAGGCCGTACGGGCGGACCATCCGCTCGAACGCCTCGATCTTCTCGGTCGTCCCCGTGATCTCGAGGATCACCGACCGCTTCGTGATGTCGACGACTCGGCCCCGGAAGATGTCGGTGAACTGCATGACCTCGCCCCGCTGGGCCCCGTCGACCGCCACCTTGAAGAGCGCGAGCTCGCGGGTCACCGTCTCGGCCGGCTCGAGGTCGCGGATCTTGAGGACGTTGATCAGCTTGTGCAGCTGCTTGGTCACCTGGTCGATCGGATGGAGGGCCCCGTCGACGGTCAGGGTGATCCGCGAGATCTGCTCGTTGTCGGTCGGACCGACGGTCAGCGTCTCGATGTTGAATCCCCGCCGGGCGAAGAGGCCGGCCACGCGGGTCAGGACACCCGGCTTGTTCTCGACGAGGATCGACAGGACGTGCTTGCGGCCGGTGCGCAGGCCACTGACCGCCTCGAGGTCCTCGAGGCTGAGGAGCTGCTCCTTGGTGCCCGGGTCGCCCATCCCTTCAGCCCACCATGTTCCTCGCCGCCTGGCCCGGGGCGATCATCGGGTAGGTGTTCTCCTCGCGGGTGACGCGGACGTCGACCACGACCGGTCCGGGCGTCTCGATCGCCCGGCGCATGTCGGCGACCAGCGTGTGCTTGCTCTCGAAGCGCATGCCCGTCGCCCCGTAGGCCTCGGCCAGCTTGACGAAGTCGGGGAACGAGCCCATGTCGACGTGGCTGTAGCGGCGGTCCCAGAAGAGCTCCTGCCACTGGCGGACCATCCCGAGGTAGCCGTTGTTCATGATGAAGACCTTCACCGGGATCGCGTTCTCCGCGCACGTCGCCAGCTCCTGGGCGTTCATCTGGATCGACCCGTCGCCCGAGATGCAGCACACCAGCTGGTCCGGGCAGCCGACCTGGGCGCCCATGGCCGCCGGCAGGCCGAAGCCCATCGTGCCCAGGCCACCCGAGTTGATCCACCGCCGCGGGTGCTTGAAGTGGTAGTACTGCGCCGCCCACATCTGGTGCTGGCCGACGTCGGAGGTGACGATCGCCTCGCCGCCGGTCGCCTCGAACAGCGCCTGGACCATGTACTGGGGCTTGATCTCCGCGTCGGTCGAGTCGTCGTAGCGGAGGGGGTGGAGCTCCTGCCAGTTGGCGATCCGCCGCCACCACTCCTCGAGGCGCGACGGGTCGGTCTCGAGTGCCCGGTACTCCTCGGCGAGACGGCCGAGGATGTTCTTCGCGTCGCCGACGATCGGGATGTGGGCCGGGAGGTTCTTCGAGATCTCGGCCGGGTCGATGTCGATGTGGATGAACTTCGCCCGGGGGGCGAACTCGGAGAGCTTGCCCGTGATCCGGTCGTCGAAGCGGGCCCCGACCGCGCAGATCAGGTCGGCCTCGTCCATCGCGTAGTTGGCCGATCGCGTCCCGTGCATCCCGAGCATCCCCAGCCACTGCGGATGGCCGGCCGGAAATCCGCCGAGGCCCATCAGGGTGCAGGTCACCGGGAAGCGGTCGGACGTCGCGAACGCGGTCAGCTCGGCCGCGGCGTTCGCGTTGATCACCCCGCCGCCGGCGTAGATGACCGGCCGGCGGGCGCTGGCCAGGGCCTTGGCCGCCTGGCGGATCTGCTTCTGGTTGCCCTCGGTCGTCGGCTGGTAGCCGGGGAGGCGCACGTCGGTCACCGGCTCATAGGGGATGTCGGCCCGGGAGAGGTCGGTCGGGATGTCGACGACGACCGGCCCCGGGCGCCCGGTCCGGGCGATGTGGAAGGCCTCGTGGATCGCCCGCGGAATCTCCAGCGGGTGCTGGATCATGATCGAGTGCTTGACCGCCGGCATCGTGATGCCGATCGTGTCGGCCTCCTGGAAGCCGTCGGTCCCGAGCAGGTCGGTCCTGACCTGGCCGGTGATGAAGACGACCGGGACCGAGTCCATCATCGCGTCCATGATCGGCGTGACCAGGTTCGTCGCCCCCGGCCCCGACGTCCCGAGCGAGACCCCGACCCGGCCCGTCGCCTTCGCGTAGCCCTCGGCCGCGTGGCCGCCGCCCGCCTCGTGGCGGACGAGGACGTGCTTGATCCCGGCGTCGTAGAACGCGTCGTAGGTGGGCAGGTTCGCCCCGCCGGGCAGGCCGAACACGACGTCGACCCCCTCGGCCTTCAGGCACTCCATCAAGGCTTCGACTGCGCGCATGTCTCCCTGCGACCTTCCTTCGTCTACGGCCACGACAACGGCGGCTGGCCTCGCCAGCCGACCGTTCAGGATAGCGCCTGGTGGAGCCGGTGTGCCCGCCGCCGGGCTCAGAGGCGGGGCTGGACGCGGAGGGTCGGGGTCGGGACGATCACCTCGTCAGGCTCTGGGAACTCGAGCTCCTCGCCGCAGTGGGTGCAGACCGCGTCGTAGATGCGGACCGCCCGGCGGCAGCGCGGGCACCGGCGCAGGTCCTCCTCGGTCTCGTAGCGGTAGACACAGGCCGCGACCAGGCCGACGAACGGGACGATCGCCGAGATCAGGAACCAGACGAGGAACGAGCTGCCCTTGTGGCGGCCGACGAGGCCGCCGGCCACACCGAAGCAGAACGCGATGAAGAGATAGGCCACCGGGCACCCAGGTGCTTGCGACCGGCCGCTAGAGGAGGACGTTCAGCGCCCAGATCAGGGCGATGATCGCGACTACGACCGCGACGACGCTGGCGATCGCGATGGCGATCCCGATCACCAGATGGAGCAGCACCCAGGCGGCGATCAGGAGGACGATCACCGCGAGGAAACGCGTCTTGAGCGGGGTGGATGAGCGGGCGTTTTCCTTCATCGACACAGCATAGTAAGTCGCCGATGTCCGGCCGGCAAAGGCGGGCCCGGCGCCGGGCGGCCGCCGCCGGGTCCAGCCTCAGATGCGCGCGGGCTTGCCCGGCGCCCCGGCGACACGGCCCGGCCGGCGCGCGCCCGGAAGCCGGGTCAGGGTGTAGCGGCGCACCGTCGGCCGCCCATCCGTCCCCTCCGGGGACCTGCCGACCTGGGGGAAGAGGAGCAGACGCGGGGTTGGCGTGATCGGAGTCGGGCTCATGTGGGAATCGTGCCGACCGCGTCCTGCGGTGTCATTGGCCAGCGGGCCAAGGTCCACCGCTCCCGGCTGGACCGGCGGTCGAGGCGGCGAGCGCGAGCGCCGGGCGCATCGCCGGGTCGAGCCGGCGGCGCACCCGCCAGCGGGCCCCGGCGAAGGCCAGGTTGGCCACCGTGGCGAAGCCGCGCTCGTCGGCCCGCAGGGCGAGCAGGAGGTGGGCGACCCGGTCGGCGCTCGGGAGGTCCGGGTCGTTGACCCGCACGCAGTAGCAGTGCACCCGCCGCCCGCCCCGGCGCACCAGCAGGGCGCCGGCCTCCCCGACCAGCCAGATCCCGAGGCGTCCGCGCTCGAGCACGAGGCCCGTGTCGACGAAGAGCTCCCGTGCCCGGTGGCCGACCAGGTCGCCGAGGAGCCCGAGCGCGCGGGCCTCCGCGGTCGGGTCGGTCCGCGGCCGGGGTCGCACGACGTTGGCCCCCCGCCGGGCGTAGAGCTCGGGGATCACCCAGGCGTGGGCGAGGGCCATCACCGCCACCGGGGCGGAGAGCGGCTGGAGGGCCATGAGCCCGACCGCGGCGCCGACGAAGGGCACCGTGTGGCCGACCGTGCACGCCGTCCACCGCCGTTCCGCCCGGCCGAGCTCGACCTCGTCGACCAGCCGGCGCCAGCGGACGGCCCCGAGCTCGGGGAGTACCTCGCCGCGGGGCGGCTCGCCCGGCGGGGCGAGGGGGTCGGCGATCCCGGCGATCCGGGCGGTGGCCGTGGCGGGCGGCGCCGCCGGCGCCGGTCGCCTGTGCGCTAGCCACCCGCGATCGGAAGCCGGAGGATCACGAGATCGGCGTCGAGCGGGAGCTCGCGCACCTGCTCGGCGTGACCCTCGCCGGTCGAGACCATGCCGAAGTAGCCGCGATCGAGCTCGCGGCGGAAGGCCTCGACGGCCGCCTCGGTCGCCGCGGCGTCGGCGGCCGTCCACTCCGCCAGCGTCGTGTGGCCGGTCTGATCCATGCGGACGAGTCTTGA
>CAWFQO010000013.1:0-52138 GCA_963817865.1 uncultured Solirubrobacterales bacterium
CCGGTGGCCCTGGCCGCGGTGACCCTCGGCCTCCCGGTCGTCCTCACCGAGGCCGACAGCCGGCTCGGGCTGGCCAACCGCATCCTCGCCCCGCTCGCCCGCCGGGTCTGCCTGGCCTTCCCGCTCGAGGGCCGCGACGGCCGCCGCTATCTCGTCACCGGGCGGCCCGGGCCCCCGGCCGACGCGGATCGCGAGCGGGCGCGGGCGGCGCTCGGCCTCGAGCCCGGCGTCGCCTGCCTGCTGATCTTCGGCGGGTCGCTCGGGTCGCGGACGATCAACGAGGCGGCCCTCGAGGCGTTCGCTGCCTCCGCCCCCGGCCGCGTCCTCCACGTGGCCGGGGCGCGCGACTACGCCG
Organism: uncultured Solirubrobacterales bacterium; assembly: GCA_963817865.1. Lineage (GTDB taxonomy): Bacteria > Actinomycetota > Thermoleophilia > Solirubrobacterales > Solirubrobacteraceae > Palsa-513. The sequence goes on from CAWFQO010000013.1 coordinate 356, forward strand.
AGCTCGCCGGTCGGCCACGGGGCCCGCACTACGACCTCCGCGAATACCTCCCGGTCGAGCGGTTCGGCGAGTGGCTCGCGGCGAGCGACCTGGTGATCGCCCGGTCGGGCGGGTCGATCTTCGAGGTCGCCGCCTACGGCCGTCCGGCCGTCCTCGTCCCCTACCCCCACGCCGCCGGCGCCCACCAGGCGACGAACGCCGCCTGGATGGAGCGGGCCGGGGCGGCGGTCGTGATCGCCGACCGCGAGCTCACCGGCGCCGGACTGCGGGCGTGCGTCGAGCGGCTCCTCGGCGACCCGGGCCGGCTCGCCGGGATGGCCCGGGCCTCGGCGTCGCTCGCCCGCCCGGACGCGGCCCGGGTGATCGCCGCCGAGCTCCTCGCCGCGGCCGGATGACCGCGCGACCGTGGAGCGGGCGGCGCCTGCACATCGTGGGCGTCGGCGGCGCCGGGATGAGCGCCTACGCCCGGGCGGCGCACGCCCTCGGGGCGGATGTCTCCGGGTCGGACCGGGCCGACTCGCCCTTCGCCCGAGCCCTCGCCGCCGACGGGGTGCTGGTGGCGGCCATCGGCCACGCGCCCGAGAACCTCCCGGCCGGCCGGGTCGAGGTCGTCCACTCGACCGCGATCGGGCCCGAGAACCCGGAGCTCCGCGCCGCCCTAGACCGAGGGTTGAGGGTTAGGTCTCGGGCCGATCTCCTCGGCGAGCTGTCCCGCCTGCGCCGGACGATCGCCGTCGCCGGCGCCCACGGGAAGACGACCACGGCGAGCATGATCGCCACCGCCCTGCGCGGGTGCGGCCTCGATCCGGGGTATCTGATCGGCGGGACGCTGCGGGAGACCGGGCGCAACGGGGAGTGGGGGACCGGCGAGTGGCTGGTCGTCGAGGCCGACGAGTCGGACCGATCGATGCTCGCCCTCGACCCCGAGATCGCCGTCCTGACGAGCGTGGAGCTCGATCACCATGCGGCGTTCGGGTCGCGCCTCGAGCTCGAGGGCGTCTACCGCGAGTTCCTGGCCGGCGCTCGGGAGGCGGTGATCTGGGACCGCCCGGAGCTCCTCGCCCTGCGTCGCGGGCCGGTCGCCGCCTACGACGTCGGCGCCCCCGACCTCGCCGGCGGCCGGGTTCGCTTCCCGTACCTCAACGTTGACGTGAGCCTTAGGGTCCCGGGCGCCCACAACGCCCTGAACGCGGCCGCGGCGCTCGCGGTCTGCCGTCTCGTCGGCGCCGACCTGACCCGCGCGGCCGCCGCGCTCGCCGATTTCACGGGCGTCGCCCGGCGCTTCGAGCCCCTCGGGCGGACCCCGACCGGGGCGGCCGTCTACGACGACTACGCCCACCATCCGACCGAGATCGCCGCGACGCTCGCGGCGGCCCGGACGCTCGGTCGCAGGCGGGTGATCGCCGTCTTCCAGCCCCACCTGTACTCGCGCACGCGCGAGCTGGCCCGCGAGTTCGGGGCGGCCCTGGCCGCGGCTGACGTGGTCGTCGTCCTCGACGTCTACCCGGCGCGCGAGCGGGCCGAGGACTTCCCCGGGATCAGCGGCCGGATCGTGGCCGAGGCGAGCGCCGACGCCGCGGACGGGCGCCCGGTGTACTGGCTGCCCCGATCCGAGGACGCCGCGCGGGTGCTCACCCGGCTGCTCGGCCCGGGCGACGTCTGTCTGGTGCTCGGGGCGGGCGACGTGGACGCCTTGGGTCGGCGGTTGATCGGGTGATTCCGGAGCCGCTCCCGGACTTCCCCCTGGCCCGGCTGACGACGGTCGGGACCGGGGGCTCGGCCGAGTTCTTCGCCCGGGCCGGGAGCCGGGGGGAGCTCGACGAGCTCCTCGCCTGGGCGGCGGCGCGCGGCCTCGAGGTCAGCGTCGTCGGGTCCGGGTCGAACCTCCTGGTCGCCGACGCCGGCGTCCGGGGACTCGTGCTGAAGCTCGACCGGGAGCTCGCCCGGATCGAGCCGCGGGGCGCGAACATCCGCTGCGGGGGCGGGGCACGGCTGCCCGCGGTCGCCGCCCGGGCCGCCGCGCTCGGGCTCGCCGGGATCGAGTTCGGGGTGAACATCCCGGGCACCGTCGGCGGGGCGGTGCGGATGAACGCCAACGCCTACGGCGGCGAGCTCGCCCGGGTCATGGCCTGGGTCGAGATCCACACGGCGGCTGGGTGCGAGCGGCGCGAGCCGGCCGCGCTCGGTCTCGCCTACCGGGCGTCGAACCTCGGCCCGGGGGAGATCGTCGCCCGCGCCGAGCTCGTGCTCGAGCCGGCGCCGAGCGAGGAGGTCAAGGCCCGCCTGGCCGCCCTGCGGGCCCTGCGCCACGCGGCCCAGCCGAAGGGCATCCGGACGTTCGGCTCGACGTTCAAGAATCCACCGGGCGAGACGGCCGGGCTCCTGCTGGCCGGCGCGGGCGCGGCCGGACTGCGGGTGGGCGGGGCCCGGTTCTCGCCCAAGCACGCGAACTTCGTCGAGAACACCGGCACGGCGACGACGGCCGACGTCGTCGCGCTGATGGCGGCCGGCCGCCGGCTCGTGGCCGAGCACCGGGGCATCGAGCTCGAGGCCGAGGTCCAGACGCTCGGCCCGGTCCGCTTCCCCTGGTAGGGAGGGGAACGGTCGCCATCCGCCGAACAGGACCGATGGATGGTTCGCCTGAAGATCGTCGGCGCGCTCGTCGTGCTCGCCGCCCTCTACGGGGGCTGGCACGTGCTGCGCGACGCGTCCGTGTTCGCCGTGCAGCAGGTCTCGATCACCGGGGCGGCCGGACCCGAGGGTCCGGCGATCCGCGCGTCGCTCGAGGGTGCGGCCCGGGGGATGACGACGACCGATCTCCAGGTCGGGCGGCTGCGGGCGGCGGTCGCCTCGTTCGCCGTGGTCAAGGACGTCCGCGCCGCGACCGCCTTCCCCCATGGCCTGCGGATCCAGGTCGTCGAGGAGGAGCCGGTGGCCGCGCTCGTCGCCGGCGGCCGGCGCCTCCCGGTCGCCTCGGACGGCCGGATCGTCCGCGGCATCGGCTCCCCGTCCGGGCTGGCCAGCGTCCCGGTCGGCCAGCTCCCGATCGGCGACCGGATCAGCGACCCGGTGAGCATCCAGGCGCTCGAGCTGCTCGACATCGGGCCGCCGGTGCTCCGAGCCCGGGTGGCGGCGGTCACCCTCGGGCCGCACGGCCTGACCGCTCAGCTCCGGGGCGGACCGCTTCTCTACTTCGGCGACACGACTCGCCTCCACGCCAAGTGGGCGGCACTCGCCCGCGTGCTCGCCGACTCGGCCTCCGCCGGGGCGGCGTACATCGACGTCCACACGCCCGATCGCCCGGCGGCCCAGATCGGGGATCCGGCGACGAGCGGGTCCTCGGCGGGCGCGCCGGGAACGGCGGCCGGGGCCCTCGTCTCGGGGACGACGACCGCTCCCGGAGGCTAACAGTCAATCTCGACTTGAGCCTCATACCAGGATTTTCGTCGGAATCGCGCTAAGGTCGAGACTTCGGGGTTCTGCAAGGAAACTTGCGAAACCGACCAGACTTGACAATGCCCAGGAGCCCTGCATAACGTGGATTTATCACGCTTGCAGCGAAAGTGCCCAAACCCTTCACCCTAACTAGAGGCTCGGACGACAAATGGAAAGCGGCAGTTACCTGGCGGTCATCAAGGTCGTCGGCGTTGGCGGTGGCGGGACCAACGCCGTCAGCCGGATGGTCGACGCCGGCCTGCGCGGGGTCGAGTTCATCGCCTCGAACACCGACTCCCAGGCCCTCGCCATGTGCGATGCCGACATCAAGCTGAACATCGGCAACGAGCTGACCAAGGGACTCGGGGCCGGGGCGAACCCGGAGATGGGCTACGGCGCGGCGTCGGAGTCGCGCGACGACATCAAGGAGGCGCTGAAGGGCGCCGACATGGTCTTCGTCACCGCCGGCGAGGGCGGCGGGACGGGGACGGGCGCGGCGCCGGTGATCGCCGAGATCGCCAAGAAGGAGATCGGCGCGCTGACCGTCGGCGTGGTCACGCGGCCGTTCGAGTTCGAGGGCACCCAGCGGGCGCGTCAGGCCGAGGAGGGGATCCAGCGGCTGCGCGAGGTGGTCGACACCCTGATCGTCATCCCCAACGAGAAGCTCCTGGCCATCGTCGAGCGCCGGACGTCGATCCTCGACGCGTTCAAGGAGGCCGACAACGTCCTGCGCCAGGGCGTCCAGGGCATCACCGACCTGATCACGATCCCCGGCCTCATCAACCTCGACTTCGCCGACGTGCGGACGATCATGACCGACGCCGGGACCGCGGTGATGGGGATCGGCTCGGGCACCGGCGAGAACCGGGCAGCCGAGGCGGCCAAGGCGGCGATCGCCTCGCCCCTGCTCGAGGAGTCGATCGACGGGGCGACCGGGATCCTGCTCAACATCACCGGCGGGCGGGACCTCGGCCTGTTCGAGGTCAACGAGGCGGCCGAGATCGTCCAGCAGGCGGCCGATCGAGACGCGAACATCATCTTCGGCGCGGTCATCGACGAGAGCCACGGCGACGACGTCCGGGTCACCGTGATCGGCACCGGCTTCGATCACCGGCCGGGCGGCCGGGCGGTGCGCAACGCCCGCGAGGGTCTGCGCGAGGGACGCCGGGAGGGTCGCCAGGCGGTGCCGCCCGACCGGGGCCCGCGGATCTCCGAGCGCCAGCGGTCGTCGCTGGAGATCTCCGACGACGACATCGACGTCCCGCCGTTCCTGCGCTGAGCCGGCCCGGCGCCGGTCGATAAGCTCGGCCGGTGGCCGCGCTACGCCAGACGCCGCTGATCGCCGCCCATCGCGAGGCCGGCGCCCGGCTCGTCCCGTTCGCCGGCTGGGAGATGCCGGTCCAGTACGAGGGCGTGATCGACGAGCACCTCGCCGTCCGCTCGGCGGCCGGGATGTTCGACGTCTCGCACATGGGGGAGATCGAGACGACCGGCCCGGGGGCGTTCGCCTTCCTCCAGCGCCTGCTGACCAACGACCTCGAGCGGCTCGGGGTCGGCGGTGGCCAGTACAGCCTGATCTGCCGGGAGGACGGCGGCGTGCTCGACGACCTGTTCACCTACCGCCTCGAGCCCGACCGCTATCTGACGGTGACCAACGCCGCCAACCACGAGAAGGACCTCGCCTGGTTCCAGCGCCAGGCCGCGGGCTTCGACGTGGCCGTGGTCGATCGCCAGGCCGACTACGCGATGCTCGCCGTGCAGGGTCCCCTCGCCCGGGAGATGGTCCAGGCGATCTCCAACGCGCCCCTCCCGGCCCGGATGACCGTGGCCGAGCGGGTGCTCTGCGGCCACGAGGCGCTGGTCTGCGGAACCGGCTACACCGGCGAGGACGGCGTCGAGGTCCTGCTCGCCCCCGAGCACGCCGAGACCGTCTGGGCCGCCCTGCGCGAGCGGGGTGTCCGCCCGGCCGGGCTCGGGGCCCGGGACACCCTGCGGATCGAGGTCTGCTATCCGCTCTACGGCAACGAGCTCACCGAGGACGGGGGCCCGATCGAGGCCGGGCTCGGCTGGTGCTGCCAGGAGGACACCGAGTTCATCGGCGCCGGCGCCGTCCGCGCGGTGCGGGCGGCCGGGCCGTCCGAGCGGCTCGCCCCGTTCACGCTCGCCGGACCCGGCGTCCCCCGCCCCGGGTGCCCGGTCCTCGGCGGCGGGCGCGTCACGAGCGGCACCTTCTCGCCGAGCCTCCAGGTCGGGATCGGGATGGCCTACGTCCCGCCCGAGCGGGCGGACCCGGGCACCGAGCTGACGATCGACATCCGGGGCCGCGAGCGCCCGGCCGTCGTCGGCACGAAGCCGCTCTTCAAGCGCGACTGAGGCCCCCCGCCGGGTTGGCTACAGTCCAGGGCCCGGCACAAGCGCGAAGGGGACCGATCGAATTGGCGTCAGAGAGCTACCCCGAAGACCTGCTCTACCACCCCGAGCACGACTGGGCCCGGATCGAGGGCGACTGCGCCGTGCTCGGGATCACCTGGCACGCCCAGGACGCCCTCGGGGAGGTCGTCTTCTTCGAGCCGCCCGAGGTCGGAGCCCAGCTCACCCAGAACGAGCCGTACGCCGAGGTCGAGTCGGTCAAGGCGGTCTCCGACGTGATCGCCCCCCTCTCCGGGGAGATCGTCGAGGTCAACGAGCAGCTTCCCGAGACGCCCGAGGCGCTCAACGAAGATCCCTACGGATCCGGCTGGATGGTGAAGATCCGCCTGTCTGACCCGAGCGAGCAGGACGCGCTGCTCGACCAGGCGACCTACGTCGCCGCGCTTTGAGCCGCTACACCGCCGTCACCCCGGAGGACCTCGCGGCGATGCTGGGGACGATCGGCGTCGCGTCGATCGACGAGCTGTTCGACGGGATCCCCGCCGGGGTCCGGCTCGTCCGGGGGCTCGACCTCCCCGACGGCCGGGGCGAGGCCGAGGTCTACCGCCACCTGCGCGAGCTGGCCGCGGCCAACGTCAGCGCCGAGGACGAGCTCTGCTTCCTCGGCGCCGGGATGTACGACCACTACGTCCCGGCCGTGATCGACATGCTGACCTCGCGCTCGGAGTACCTGACGCCCTACACCCCCTACCAGCCGGAGCTCTCCCAGGGCGGCCTCCAGGTGATGTTCGAGTACCAGACGGCGATCTGCGAGCTGACCGGGCTGGACGTGTCGAACGCCTCGGTCTACGAGGGCCCGTCGGCCCTGGCCGCGGCCGGCTACCTGGCCAAGCTGAGCCACGGGCGCGAGCGGTTCGTGATCTCCCGCGGCGTCCACCCCCACGCGCGGGAGACCCTGGCCACCCTCTCCACCGGCTACGGGATGACGGTCGAGGAGGTCGACCTCGACGCCGGGGTGACCGACCCGGCGGCCTGGGCGGCGGCCATCGACGAGACGGTGAGCGCCGTCTTCGTCGCCCAGCCGAACTTCCTCGGCGCCGTCGAGGACCTCGCGCCGCTGGTCGCCGCGGCCCGCGCCCACGGTGCCCTCGTCGTCGTCATGGCCGACCCGCTGACCCTCGGCATCCTCGAGGCCCCCGGAGCGCTCGGGGTCGACGTCTGCGTCGGGGAGGGCCAGACGCTGGGCAACCGGCTCGACTTCGGCGGGCCGTCCTTCGGCTTCTTCGCGGCGCGGGCCGAGCACCTGCGCCGGATGCCCGGGCGGATCGCCGGCGAGACCCGCGACGTCGACGGGCGGCGGGGGTTCGTCCTGACCATGCAGACGCGCGAGCAGCACATCCGCCGGGAGCGGGCGACCTCGAACATCTGCACGTCGCAGGCGCTGAACGCCTTCGCCGGGATCGTCTACCTCAGCTGGCTCGGGCGCCGCGGGCTCGTCGAGCTCGGCGAGCTCCTCGTCCAGCGGACCGCCTACGCCCGGGACGCGCTCGGCGCGGTGCCCGGCGTCCAGCCGATCCACACCCAGCCGGTCGTCCGGGAGTTTCCGGTCGCGCTCGAGGTCGACGGGACCCCCGGCGTCCAGCGGGTCCTCGACCGCTGCCACGCGGAGGGCGTCAACGCCGGGTACGCCCTCGGCCGCTCCTATCCCGAGCACGGGCGGGGGCTGCTGGTGGCGGTGACCGAGCAGCGCACCCGCGAGGACATCGACCGGCTGGTCAGCGTGCTCGCCCGGGCGGTTGCCGCCGAGCGCGTCGGGGTCACATCATGACGGCGGTCGTCGAGACCGACGCCCAGCGGGAGGCGGCGACGACGATCTTCGAGAAGGGCGCACCCGGACGGCGGGCGTTCGTCGCCCCGCCGAGCGGGGTGCCCGAGCGGCCACTCGACGAGCTGATCCCGGCTCGCCTGCGCCGGCGCGAGCCGCCGAAGCTGCCCGAGGTCTCGGAGCCCGAGCTCGTCCGCCACTACGTCCGGCTCTCGCGGCGGAACTTCGACCTCGACTCGGGCTTCTACCCGCTCGGATCGTGCACGATGAAGCACAACCCGCGCCTGCACGAGCGGGTCGCCGCCCTCCCCGGCCACGCCCGCCTGCACCCGTTCCAGGAGCCCGCCCTCGCCCAGGGGGCACTCGAGCTGATGTGGCGCCTCGAGCGGGCGCTCAGCGAGATCGCCGGGCTCCCGCACATCTCGCTCCAGCCGAGCGCCGGATCCCACGGCGAGCTGGCCGGCGTGCTCCTGACCCGCGCCTACCACGACGACCGGAGGGACCGGCGGACGAAGGTGCTGACCCCGGAGGCGGCTCACGGGACCAACCCGGCGACGGTGACGATGGCCGGCTACGAGGTGGTCAAGGTCGCCACCAACGCCGACGGCGGGGTCGACATCGACGACCTGCGGGCCAAGGCCGACACCGACGTGGCCTGCCTGATGCTGACCAACCCGAACACGCTCGGCCTGTTCGAGCCGAACATCGAGGAGATCGCGCGGATCGTCCACGGGGTGGGGGCGACGCTCTACTACGACGGGGCGAACCTCAACGCGGTCATGGGCATCTCGCGCCCGGGGGACATGGGCTTCGACATCGTCCACTTCAACCTCCACAAGACGTTCACCCAGCCGCACGGGGGTGGCGGTCCGGGAGCCGGGCCGATCGCCGTCTCCGACCGGATCGAGCCCTACCTCCCGCGGCCGGTGATCGTCCGGCGCGAGGACGAGGGGCTCGAGTTCGACTTCGACTACGACCGGCCGAAGTCGATCGGGCGCCTGCGCGGGTTCCACGGCAACTACGGCTGCCTGGTGCGGACCTACGCCTACATCTGCTCGCTCGGGGCGGCCGGCCTCCGGGACGTCTCGGAGATCGCCGTGCTGAACGCGAACTACCTCCTGGCCCGCCTCGGCGAGCTCGGAGTCCTCGAGCTGCTCGAGCCGGCCTACGGACGGCTGCCGTCCGGCGGCGTGCGCTGCATGCACGAGTTCGTCCTCTCCGGCGCCCCGATGAAGCGCGAGCTCAAGATCAGGACGCTCGACCTGGCCAAGCGGCTGCTCGATCACGGCTACCACCCGCCGACCGTCTACTTCCCGCTCGTCGTGGACGAGGCACTGCTCGTCGAGCCGACCGAGACCGAGACCCGGGAGACGCTCGACGCGTTCGCCGAGGCGCTCGCCGCGATCCTCCGCGAGGCGCGGGAGGACTCCTCGATCGCCCGGGCGGCGCCCTATACGACCCCGGTCCGCCGCCTCGACGAGGCCGGGGCGGCCAAGCGCCCGGTCCTTCGCCAGCCGCTCTGAGTCGCGGGCGCCGGCTAAAGCCGTCGGGCTCGGTCGATAGAGCCGGACGGTGGTGCGCCGGAGCGCGACGACTTCCCGCACGACGGCTTCTTCTCTTCGTCGGCCCCCAGCCACAGCTTCTTTGCCTTCATCGGGCCTTCGGGCGGCCTCTTGATTGTCGCCGTCTGGCTGCTACTTCGCCGTCAGCGAGTCGCTCACCGGTCAGACCCTCGGCAAGCGATGGATGGGCCTGCGCGTCATCTCGATCGACGGCGGCCCGGCCGGGGTCGCCGCGGTCTCGGCGCGGAGCGTCCTGCGACTGATCGACGACCTCGGCTTCTACCTCGTCGGGGCTGATCCCGATGCTCCTGACCGGCGAGCGCCGCCGTCGCTTCGGCGACCTGGCCGGGCGCACGCTCGTCGTCCCGGTCGAGAGCACCTCGGCGCCGTTGCCGCGGCCCGGTCTGCGCGCCGCCGTCTATCCGCTCGCCTGGCTGACGTCGGTGATCATCGTCGTCTTCGGGCTCGGCCTCGGGTCGGCCGCCGGGGCCAGCGACCAGGCGATCGCGCTCGTACGCTCCTACGAGCGCGCCCGCGCGAGCGGCAACGCCGGCCTGGCCTGCAGCCTGCTCGCCCGCGACCAGCAGCGCGAGCTCGTCGCTCTGGTGACCCACGACTACGGCCACGCCACCGCCGGCGCCTGTCCGCGGTTCGTGCTCTCGAACGGCGGCGCGTCGAGCACCGTCAGCCCCGGCCTGGCCCAGTTCGTCGCCGGCCCGCTCGTCACCCGGCGCACCGTGCTCGGCGGAGTCCACGTGATTCCCAACATCTCCCCTACGCGGTCACCGAGAACGGCAGGGACGTCCTCGACGCCCGCGGACTGCAGAAGCTCAGCTTCGTCCGCAGCTGCACCGGCGCCGGCCGGGCGCCCGCCGGAGGCTGCATGTGCGTCTACGAATGGCTGCGTGCCCAGCTGCTCCGCCAGAACCCCCGGCGGGCGTACTCTCTGGCCATGGCTCATCGACGCCGGCCCGGGCCTTGACATGGCCTTTCTGAACATCAGCCTCGCCGGCGGCTGGGCCGTCTTCGCCGGCTTCCTCGGGGTCTTCGGACTCGCCGTGACGCTCGGCCTCTACACCCGGGGCGGGAGCGCGATCAACCAGCGGCCCTACGGCGACGTCCACGGGGACGCCCCCGGGGCGCTCGGCCCGAGCGTGCTCGACCACGACGAGGCCGCGGCGACCCTGTACGCCCGGGGCGGCGCCCGCCCGCGCGGCCTGCGCTGACCCGGGATACCCTCCCGCGTCCGTGCGCATCTTCTCCGGCATCCAGCCGACCGGCCGCAAGCACCTCGGCAACTACATCGGCGCGATCGAGCAGTACGTCGCCGGCCAGGACCGGGGCGAGGCGATCTACTGCATCGTCGACCTCCACGCGCTGACGGTCGCGTTCGACCCGGTCGACCTCCGGGCCCGGCTCTACGACACGACGGCGATCCTCCTCGCCGCCGGGATCGACCCGGCCCGATCGGTCCTCTTCCGCCAGAGCGACGTCCCCGAGCACACCGAGCTGACGTGGCTGCTGACCTCGGTCACCGCCCACGGCGACCTCAACCGGATGAACCAGTTCCGCGAGAAGTCGGCCGCCCAGCGGGAGCTCGTCTCGGCCGGCCTCTTCCTCTACCCGGTGCTGATGGCGGCCGACGTGCTCGTCTACCGCGCCGACGAGGTTCCCGTCGGCGACGACCAGCGCCAGCACGTCGAGCTGATGCGCGACATCGCGATCCGCTTCAACGCCCGCTTCTCCGGCGACGTGTTCGTCGTCCCGGAGCACCGGATACCGGCGGTCGGCGCGCGGATCATGGACCTGCAGGACCCGACGTCGAAGATGTCGACCACGAGCGGGAGCGTCGAGGGGACCGTCTACGTGCTCGACGAGCCGAGCGCGATCGAGAAGAAGTTCCGGCGCGCGGTCACCGATTCGGGCGCCGAGATCCTCCGCACGCCCGAGAAGCCGGGCATCGGCAACCTGATCGAGATCCTCGCCGCCGTCCGCGGCCTGACCTCGGCCGAGATCGAGCGCGAGCACGCCGGGGCCCGCTACGGCGACTTCAAGGGGACGGTGGCCGCCGCCGTGATCGAGTACCTCCGCCCGGTGCGCGAGCGCTACGAGGCGCTCCGCGAGGACGAGGCCGCGCTCGAGGCCGTGCTCGCCGAGGGCGCCGAGCGGGCCCGCGCGATCGCCCGCCCGACGGTCGCCGTCGCCCGCGCGGCAATGGGCGTCGGCCCGCCCCGGTAGCGTTGACGGCCGTGCTGCTGGCCGAGCTAGAACTCGATCTGGAGATCTTCAGCGGGCCGTTCGACCTGCTGCTGACGCTCGTCCTGCGGGACGTCGTCGACCTGCTCGAGCTCCAGCTCGCCGAGGTCGTGGTCAGCTACCTCGACCACCTCGAGGCCCGGGGTGAGCTCGACCTCGAGGCGGCGACCGAGTTCATCGTCCTCGTCGCGGCCCTGCTCGAGCTCAAGTCGCGGCTCATGCTCCCCGGTGAGGAGGAGGAGCTCCCGGACTTCGAGCCGGGCGAGGCCGCCGAGGAGCTCCTCGCCCGGATGCTCGAGGCCCGCCGCTACCGGGGGGCGGCCGCCCACCTCGAGGATCTGCTCGCCGACCAGCCCGAGGTTCGCTACCGCCAGGCGCCCCTCCCGGTCCACCTGCGGCGGCGCTCGCTCGAGGAGGCGACCGGTCGGATCTGGAACCCCACGTCCCTCGGGCGCTCGCTCGGGAAGCTGCTGGCCATGCCGGCGAAGCTCGAGCTCGGCCACATCGGCGGCGTCCGGGTGACCGTCGAGGAGCGGATCGGCCACCTCCGCCGGCTCCTGCGGGCGGCGGTGGAGCTCGACTTCGACGAGACCGTCGGCGGCGCCGACCGGATGACCGTCGCCGTGACCCTGTTCGCCCTGCTCGAGCTCTACAAGCAGGGCGAGGCGACCTGGTCTCAGGGCGAGCCGTTCGGGGCGATCACGATCCACGCCGCGGCCGGGTGATGGACGAGCTCCCCCGGATCGTCGAGGCCCTGCTCTTCCTCTCGAGCGAGCCGGTCTCGGTCGCCGAACTGGCCGACGCCTGCGACGAGCCGGTCGCCGCCGTCGAGGACGCCCTCGCCACCCTCGCCGTCGCCTACGCCCCCGGGGACCGCGGGCTGATCCTCCGGGAGGTGGCCGGCGGACTGACGCTGGCCAGCGACCCGCTGGCCGAGCCGGCGGCCCGCCGCCTCCTGGCCAAGCCGCGGCTCGCGGCCCTGACCCCGGCCCAGCTCGAGACCCTGTCGATCACCGCCTACCTCCAGCCGGTCTCCCGGCCCGAGATCGCCCGCATCCGCGGGGTCGACGCCGAATCGCCGGTGGCCACGCTCCTCGACCGCGGCCTGATCGAGGAGAGCGGGCGCTCCCAGTTCGGCGCCGTCCTCTACCGGACGACCAGCCTCTTCCTCAAGCTATTCGGCCTCCAGTCGCCCGCCGACCTCCCCGACGTCGCCCAGTGGGATCCGACCCCCGAGGAGCAGGCCACGCTGCGCGACCGGCTGCTCCGCGCCGGCGAGGCGCGCGCGGCCGGCGGCGGCCCGAGCCCGCCCGCTTGAGGACCGGCCCGGCCGAAGCTACGATTCCTCGTGGCCTGTCGCCACGAGTCTGGAGGGAGAACAGATGCACGTCATGCGCCGTACCGCCCTGGCCGTCCTCGCCGTCGTCGGGGCCGCCGCCGGCTGCTTCGCCGCCCCGGCCCTCGCCGATTTCGCCGTCGTCAACGCGACGATGAAGGGGGCCAACGAGGTGCCCGCCGCCGACCCGAAGGCCACGGGCAGCGCCTGGATGACCCTCGACTCGAACACCGGGAAGGTGTGCTACTGGCTCATCACGTCGGGCCTCGCCGAGCCGGTCACCGCCGCCCACCTCCACATGGGCCCGGCCGGGGTCAACGGGCCGATCGTGATCCCGTTCAACACCCCGACCCACGGGTTCACCATCGGCTGCACGACGGCCGCCCTCCCGCTGATCCAGAGCATCATCGACAACCCGGGCGGGTTCTACACCAACGTCCACAACGCGCAGTTCCCCGGCGGGGCGATCCGCGGGCAGCTGGTCTCGCTGGCCACGATCCGACGGCCGGCCCTTCCGGCTGGGTTCCCGGGCCTTCCGGCTGGGTTCCCGGGCCTTCCGGCTGGGTTCCCGGGCCTTCCGGCTGGGTTCCCGGGCCTTCCGGCTGGGTTCCCCGGCCTTCCGGCGACGACCCCGACCCACCCGCGTGCCCCCCGGCGCCCGCGCCACCGTCACGGCATCACCGTGAGCACCCCGCACATCTACGTCCATATCGGATAGGCGATCGCTGGCCGACCTGGCGAGAACCGCTCCGAAAAAATAGGACTCGGGCCGCGGGGCCGCGGCTGCGCTGCGGTCAGGACTCGAGGGAGAGCTCGAGCCAGGCGGTCTCCAGCCCGTCGCGCTCGGCGGCCAGGGCGTCGGCGTCGGCCTGGAGGCGGCCGAGCCGGGCGTGATCGGTCGCGCTCGCCGCCATCTCGCGCTCGAGCACCGCCGCCCGCTCGGCAACCCGGTCGAGGGCCCGCTCGAGGCGCTGGACCTCCTTGTGCGCGGCGCGCTGGGACACCCCGGCGCTCGCCGCCCGGCGCTCCGGGGCCGCGGCGGCCGCCGCGCGCCGCTCGACGTACTCGTCGATGCCGCCCGGCAGGTGCCGGATCCCGCCGGTCGCGGTCAGCGCGTAGACGTCGTCGCACACCCGCTCGACGAAGTACCGGTCGTGGCTGACCACGACGAGCGTCCCCGGCCAGCCGTCGAGCAGATCCTCGAGCCCGGTCAAGGTGTCGATGTCGAGGTCGTTGGTCGGCTCGTCGAGGAGGAGGACGTTCGGCTCGCCCATCAGCAGGCGCATCAGCTGCAACCGCCGCCGCTCCCCACCGGACAGGTCGTCGACCAGCGTCCGGGCCTTGTCGCCCCGGAAGCCGAACCGGTCGCACAGCATCGCCGCCGTGATCTCCTGCCCGTCGCTGAGGACCGCGTGGCCCTTGACCGCCTCGAGCGACTCGAGCACCCGCAGACGACCGGGGATCTCCGCCGTGTCCTGGGAGAGGTGTGCCAGGCGCACGGTCTGTCCGCGCTCGACCGTCCCCGCCGTCGGCGCGAGCTCGCCGCCCAGGAGCTTCAACAGGCTCGTCTTGCCCGACCCGTTGACCCCGACCAGGGCGACCCGGTCCCCCGGACCGAGGCGCCAGGTCAGGCGGTGGAGGATCTCCCGCCCGGCGTAGGCGAGCGAGACGTCGACGGCGTCGAGCACCTTCTCGCCCAGGCGGGCGCCGGCGAAGCGCAGGAGCTCGGCCCGGTCGCGCGCGGCCGGCTCGGCGGCGATCAGCGCGTTGGCCGCCTCGATCCGGAACTTCGGCTTCGCGGTCCGGGCCGGCGGCCCGCGGCGCAGCCAGGCCAGCTCCTTGCGCAGGAGCTGACGTCTGCGGTCCCCCCGCGCCGCCTCCTGGCGGTCGCGCTCGGCCCGGGCCAGGACGTAGGCCGCGTAGCCGCCGTCGTAGCGGTGGATGACCTCGTCGGCCACCTCCCAGGTCGCCGTGCACACCGCGTCGAGGAACCATCGATCGTGGGTGACCACGAGCATCGCCCCCCGCCGCGAGGCCAGGTGACCGGCCAGCCAGGCGATCGCCTCCACGTCGAGATGGTTGGTCGGCTCGTCGAGGAGCAGGAGCTCCGGACCGGCGACGAGCAGGCGGGCCAGCGCGATCCGCCGGCGCTCGCCGCCCGACAGCGGCCCGATCGCCGTCGCCGGACCGTCTCGGAACCGGGTCAGCCCGACCCCGCCGAGGAGGCCGTCGAGGACCCCACGGGCCGCTCGGTCGGCCGCCCACTCGTGGTCCGGGCGGTCGCCGAACAGGGCGCCGCGGACCGTCTGCCCGTCGCCGAGCTCGTCGGTCTGGGTCAGGAGCGCGACCCCGAGCCCCGTGCTTCGGGTGACCACCCCGGCGTCCGCAGTCTCGACCCCGGCGATCAGGCGCAGGAGCGTCGACTTTCCCTCGCCGTTGCGTCCGACCACGCCGATCCGCTCGCCGGCGGAGATCCCGATCGTGATCTCGCTGAGCACCGACCGGCTCGCGTAGCCCTTCCCGACCCGGTCGAGGTTGACGACGTTGCGCTGCGCGACGGTCATCGCTCGCCGACCGCGCCGGTTAGGCCGCGGCGGCCGCGAGCTGACCGCACGCGGCGGCGATGTCCCGGCCCCGGGTCAGGCGGACGGTGACCGGGACGCCCGACCGCTCGAGCGCGGCCCGGAAGGCCTCGATCGCCGCCCGGCTCGACCCGGCGTACGGCGAGTCGGTCGGGTTGTAGGGGATCAGGTTGACCTTGAACGCCCGCCCGCCGAGCAGCCGGCCGAGGGCGAGCGCCTGCTCGTAGCGGTCGTTGACCCCGGCGAGCATCACGTACTCGACGAAGACCCGCCGGCGGGTCGTCTCGAAGTGGGCGCGGCAGGCGGCGAGGACGTCGGCCAGCGGGTAGCGGTCGTTGACCGGCATCAGCTGCGACCGCAGCGCGTCGTCCGGGGCGTGGAGCGAGAGGGCGAGGCGAACGGCGAGGCCCGACGCCGTCAGCCGCTCGATCGCCGGGATCCAGCCGACGGTCGAGATCGTCGTGCGCCGATTGGTGATCCCCAAGGCGGGCAGCCGCGCGCACGCCGCGAGCACCGCCTCGATGTTGAAGCCCGGCTCGCCCATGCCCATGAACACGAGGTGGTCGACCGCCTCCCGGCGGCGGAAGTGGAGGGCCTGGTCGAGGATCTCCGACTCGGTCAGGTTGCGCCCGAAGCGCATCTGGCCGGTCGCGCAGAAGCTGCAGGTCAGCGGGCAGCCCGACTGGGAGGAGACGCAGAGCGAGCGCCGCCCGTCGCGGAAGCGCATCAGGACCGCCTCGACCGGCCGGCCGTCCCGTGTGTGGAGGAGGGCCTTGGCCGTCCCGTCGGCCGCCTCGGCCTCCCGGATGACGGTCAGGGTGGACAGGGGCACGAGCGCCTCGAGCCGCTCGCGCAGCCCGGCCGGGAGGTTGGTCATCCGGTCGTACCCGGCGGCTCCCCGGGCCGTCCACGCCCAGACCTGGGCGGCCCGGTAGGCCGGCTCGCCGAGGTCGTCGAGCGTCCGCTCCAGCAATTGCAGATCCACCCGCCTATCGTAGGCCCGTGCGCCTGGCCAAGTACCTCGCCCACGCGGGCGTAGCCTCCCGGCGGGCCGCCGAGGTGATCATCCGCGACGGACGGGTGACGATCGACGGCGCCCCGGTGCTCGACCCGGCGCACGACGTCGGCGGCTACGAGGCGATCGCCGTCGACGGCCGTCCGGTCGACGGACCCGAGCCACACGCCGTCTACGTCCTCCACAAGCCGGCCGGGGTCGTCTCGACGGCCAACGACACCCACGGCCGACCGACCGTCGTCGACCTACTCGACATCGGCGGGGTCCGTCTCTACCCGGTCGGCCGGCTCGACGTCGACACGACCGGGCTGATCCTCCTGACCAACGACGGCGAGCTCGCCAACCTCCTCATGCATCCCCGCTTCCAGGTCCCCAAGACCTACCGGGCCGTCGTCGCCGGCGGTCCGGTGGCCCGGACCGCGGTGGAGGCGCTCGCCCGCGGGGTCGTGCTCGACGAGGGCACCACGGCCCCGGCCGAGGTCCGCCTGATCGCGACGAACCTGCTCGAGCTCGTGATCCGCGAGGGCCGCAAGCGCCAGGTCCGCCGGATGTGCGAGGCGATCGGACACCGGGTCCTCGCCCTCCAGCGGGTGGCCTACGGGCCGCTCTCGCTCGGGGACCTCGCCCCCGGCGAGCACCGCCGCCTCGAGGAGTCGGAGGTCGAGCGGCTGCGCGCCGTCGCCGGGGCCGGGTAGGGGCTGATGCCCCACGAACAGCCGCGTTCGTCCGGCCCGCCGGCGCCCGGCTCGATGAATCGAGATCAGGCGTCCGTCGGGCCGGGTGGCACCGGGCGATAGATCGCGCTCAGCCACACGGCCACGAGCACGTCGACCACCCGGCCGGCGTCGATCGCCGGCGCATCATCGGCGAACGCGGCGTGGAGGACCCGCTCGTTCATCAGGTTCAGGGCGACCGCCAGGTCCCGCGCCGGGATCCCGTCCGGCGCGCCGCCCCGGGCCCGCTCGGCGGCGATCAGCCCCGCCGCCTCCTCGACCCAGCCGGTCATCACCCGCGACCACAGCTCGCGGATCTCGGGGTGGGTCGTCCGGGCGTCGGCGGCGGCCAGGGTGACCGCCCGGTGGGCCCGGAAGGTGTCGTGGAAGGCGGCGATCCCCGCCCGGCAGAACGCGGCCGGGTCGCCGGCGACGACGTTCTCGAGCGCCGCCTCCCGGGTCGCGTCCGCCTCCTCGATGACCCGATCGAGGAGGCTGAGGAGGACGGCCTCCTTCGAGGAGAAGTAGAAGTAGAACGACGGCCTCGAGATGCCGGCGCCGCGGGCGAGGTCGTCGATGGCGATCTCGTGGAGGGGCCTCGTCTCGAGCAGCCGCTCCGCCGTCTCGAGGATCGCCCGCTCGCGCTCGTCGGCGCTCACCCGGGGCTCGCGACGCCCCCGGCTCGCCCGCGGCTGCGAGGCTCGGCTCATCCCCTGCGGACGATAACGTGTCGACGGGTTGTCGACCAGGCCGACACCATGTCGATAGTATGGGCTGGGTCCGATGGAACACCTCGACGTCCTGATCGTCGGCGCCGGGCTCTCGGGGATCGGCGCGGCCCACCACCTCCAGCGACGCCACCCGCAGCGGACCTTCGCTCTGCTCGAGGCCCGCGCCGAGCTCGGCGGCACCTGGAGCCTCTTCCGCTACCCCGGGGTCCGCTCGGACTCCGACATGCTCACCCTCGGCTTCGGCTTCCGTCCGTGGCGGGAGGCCAAGGCGATCGTCGACGGGCCGGCGATCCTCGACTACCTGCGGGAGACGGCCGAGGCCTACGGGATCGACCGGCTGATCCGCTACGGCCAGCGCGTCGTCCGGGCCGACTGGTCGACGGCCGGCGCCCGCTGGACGGTCGACGTCGAGGACGTCGACTCCGGAGCGACGACGCGGATGACCTGCGGGTTCCTCCTCGGCGCCACCGGCTACTACCGCTACGACGAGGGCTACGCCCCGGTCTTCCCCGGGACCGAGCGCTTCCGCGGCCCGATCGTCCATCCCCAGCACTGGCCCGAGGATCTCGACTGGGCCGGCCGGCGCGTGCTCGTGATCGGCAGCGGGGCCACGGCGGTGACCCTCGTCCCGGCGATCGCCGAGCGGGCCGCCCACGTGACGATGCTCCAGCGCTCGCCGAGCTACATCCTCACGCTCCCGGCCATGGACCCCCTGGCCCGGCCGATCCTTCGCCTGCTGCCCGAGCGACCGGCGTTCGCCGTCCTGCGCTGGAAGAACATCCTCCAGCAGATCCTCCTCTACCAGGTCAGCCAGCGCCGGCCCGCCCTCGTCCGAAGGGTCCTCCGCCAGCTGACCGCCTGGCAGCTCCCGCGCGGCTACGACGTCGACCGCCACTTCAGCCCCCACTACGACCCGTGGGACCAGCGCCTGTGCGTCGTGCCCGACGGGGACCTGTTCCGGGCGATCCGGGCCGGCCGAGCGTCGGTGGTGACCGACCGCATCGACACCTTCACCGAGACCGGGGTCCGGCTGGGCTCCGGGGCCGAGCTCGAGGCCGACGTGATCATCACGGCCACCGGGCTGAACCTCTTCCTCCTCGGCGGTGTACAGCTCGCCGTCGACGGCGCCGACGTCGAGCCGGCCCGGGCGATGACCTACAAGGGGATGATGCTCGAGGGCGTCCCCAACTTCGCCTTCGCCCTCGGCTACACGAACTCGTCGTGGACGCTCAAGGCCGACCTCACCGGCGAGTACGTCGGCCGCCTGCTCGCCCACATGGACCGTCACGGCTACCGCGCCTGCGTGGCCCGCAACGACGATCCGACCGTCGAGCCCCGGCCGCTCCTCGACTTCGAGGCCGGCTACGTCCTGCGCTCGCTGGCCGATCTGCCCAAGTCGGGGTCGAAGGCCCCGTGGCGTATGCGGATGAACTACGCCGCCGACGTCCTCGCCCTCCGCTTCGGGGCCGTCGACGACGGGGTCATGCGCTTCTCCTCGCCCGCGCTGGCTCCCGTCTGACCGCTCAGCCGCCGGGGGCGGGCGGTGCTCGCGCCGGTCCGACGATCACAGGTGTGCCCGTGCGGCCGGTCGCTAACCTGACCGATCCAGATGCGTCCAGCCCCGATCGCGAGCCTCGGCCCGCCCCGATGACCGAGCGACTCTTCGGCCTGCGCGGGGCGATCAGCGTCGAGCGCAACGACGGCGAGCTGATCCTCGGGGCGACCGAGGAGCTGATGCGCGAGCTGATCGCCCGCAACTCGCTCGACCCCGACCAGGTGGTCAGCTGCATCTTCACCGCCACCAACGACCTCGACGCCGAGTTCCCGGCCGTCGCCGCCCGCGGGCTCGGCTTCGAGCGGGTTCCGCTGCTCTGCGCCCGGGAGATCGACGTCCCCGGTTCGCTCCCCCGGGTGATTCGGGTCCTGATCCACCACTACGCCGACCAGGCTCACGTCGCCCGTCACGTCTACCTCGGCGAGGCCCGGGCGCTCCGCGCCGACCTCGACGCCGCACAATAGGTCGATGGCGCTCGAGTTCTCCCAGGCCGTCGGGCGGATGCCCGCCTATCCCGCCGCCGACGGCTACGCCCGCCCCGGCCGCCTCGTGCGCCTGGCCAGCAACGAATCCCCCTACCCGCCGCTCCCGGCCGTCGTCGCCGCGATCACCGCCGCGCTCGACGGCCTCAATCGCTACCCGGATCCGACCAACGCCGCGCTCCGCGCCCGCCTGGCCGATCGCTATGCCGTCCCGGCCGAGCGGATCGCCGTCGGCAACGGCTCGTGCGACATCCTCCTCTCGGCCGGCGTCGCCCTCCTCGAACCGGGGGCCGAGCTGATCTACGCCTGGCCGTCGTTCTCGGTCTACCCCCACCTGGCCGCCGCCTCCGGCGCCCGGGCGATCGAGGTCCCGCTCGACGGCGACGAGCGCCACGACCTCCCGGCGATGGTCGCCGAGATCACCGCGGCCACCCGGCTGGTGCTCGTCTGCAATCCGAACAACCCGACGAGCACGGCGCTGCCCCTCGCCGACATCGCCGGCTTCGTCGCCGCCGTTCCGGCCCACGTCTGCGTGGTCATCGACGAGGCCTACTGCGAGTTCAACCTCCTCGCCGACCCGGACGACTCGATCGACCTCCTGGCCCGGCACCCGAACCTCGTGCTCCTGCGCACCTTCTCGAAGGTCCACGGGCTCTGCGGCCTGCGGGTCGGCTTCGCCCTCTGCGGGTCGCGCGAGCTCCCCGATGCCCTCAACCGGGTCCGCCAGCCGTTCTTCTGCAACGCCGCCGCCCAGGCCGCGGCGATCGCCGCCCTCGGCCATCAGGATGCGGTCGCCCAGCGGGTCGAGCGCGCGGTGATCGCCCGCGTCGAGCTCGCCCGCGGCCTCGCCGAGCTCGGCCTCCGGGCCGCCGAGTCGCAGGCCAACTTCTGCTGGTTCGACCTCGGCGACGGCCGCGACGAGGCGGCCGTCGTCCGCGGGCTGGCCGAGGAGGGGGTGCTCGTCCGCGCCGGCGCGGCGCTCGGCAAGCCCGGCGCCCTGCGGGTCAGCTACGGGACACCACCCGAGAACGCCCGCTTCCTCGAAGTCCTGTCCCGGCTCCTCTGACCACGGCGACGTTTCCGGCCGGGGATTCCGGCATCATCCGGATGCCGCCCAAGACCCACCGAGTCGAGGAGCTTCGTACATGTCCGCCCCGAACGAGCCCGCCGCCAGCCGCGTTCGCCTCGCCGGCAGCGAGCTGACCCCACTGACCGGCTCCCGCAAGGGCGCCCCGGTCGACCCGTCGACCGACCTCTCGGTCAGCGTCTACCTCCGTCCGGCCGAGCCGATCACCCCAGAGCTCGTGACCGAGCTCGCACCGGGTGCGGCGTTCACCCGCGAGGAGTTCGCCACCCGCTTCGGCTCCCGAGCCGACGATCTGGCCACGGTCGCCACGTTCGCCGCCGCTCACGGCCTCCGCGTCGATAGCAGCAACGCCGCGCGGCGAGTCGTCGTCCTCGGCGGCCCGGCGGCCGCGATGCGCAAAGCCTTCGGCGTGGAGCTGGCTATCTTCGAGCACGCCGACGGCTCCTACCGGGGGTTCGAGGGCGTGATCACGGTGCCGGCCGACCTCGGGACCGTCATCCAGAGCGTCCACGGCCTCGACGACCGTCCCGTGGCGCGCGCGCAGTTCCGCACGCTGGCCGGGGCGAGGCCCGGAGCGACCGGCGGGGGCCACAGCCCGGTGGAGATCGGCAAGGCCTACAACTTCCCGACGACCGCGACCGGGGCCGGTCAATGCGTCGCCATCATCGAGCTCGGCGGTGGGTACACCCAGAGCGACCTCCAGAAGTTCTTCTCCGACAACGGGATCGTCATGCCGACGATCGTGTCGGTCGGCGTCGACGGCGCCACCAACGCCCCGGGAGATCCGGCCGACGGCGAGGTCGCGCTCGACATCGAGGTGATCGGTGCGCTCGCCCCGGGGGCCCGGATCGCCGTCTACTTCGCCCCGAACACCGACCAGGGTTTCATCGACGCCGTGACCACCGCCGCGCACGACAAGACCAACGCCCCGTCGGTCATCTCGATCAGCTGGGGGCAGGCCGAATCGGGCTGGTCGGCCGCGACCATGCAGCAGATGGATCAGGCCTTCCAGGCGGCGCTCCTCCTCGGGGTGACCGTGTTCGCCGCCTCGGGGGACAACGGCTCCGGCGACGGCGCCACCGACGGACTCGCCCACGTCGACTTCCCGGCCTCGAGCCCCCACGCGGTCGGCTGCGGCGGCACCACGCTCGCCGAGTCCGGCGGGACGATCTCCAACGAGACCGTCTGGGACTCGTCGACCGGCGGCGCGACCGGGGGCGGGGTGAGCGACACCTTCCCGGTCCCGAGCTACCAGACCGGCGCCGGCATCCCGGTCTCGGCCAACCCGGGTGGCCACGTCGGCCGGGGCGTCCCCGATGTCGCCGGCGACGCCGACCCGGCCACCGGCTACGACATCGTCCTCGGCGGGACGACCCAGACCTTCGGCGGGACGAGCGCCGTCGCCCCGCTCTGGTCGGCCCTGATCGCCCTCATCAACAGCGACCTCGGCCGGGCCGCCGGCTTCATCCATCCGCTCCTCTACGCCCGGCCGACCGCCTTCCATGACGTGGTCAGCGGCGGCAACGGCGCCTACCAGGCCGGACCCGGCTGGGATGCGTGCACCGGTCTCGGTAGTCCCGACGGGGTGCTCGTTCGCGACGCGCTCGCCGCCCAGCCCGGCCCGTAAGGCCGAAGGGCTGGCGGCCGCGCCGGCCATCTGCTAGACATTGATCCACGCGATGAGCACCCCGGCCGACCCAGTCCCCGCGCCCGACGGCGCTTATCGCTCCTACGCGTGGTCCTGGCGATTTAGCTAGGCGCTCGGACGTGCGCCGCCGACCGGCGACGCATGGGGCCTCGAAAGGC
Organism: uncultured Solirubrobacterales bacterium; assembly: GCA_963817865.1. Taxonomy (GTDB): domain Bacteria; phylum Actinomycetota; class Thermoleophilia; order Solirubrobacterales; family Solirubrobacteraceae; genus Palsa-513. Next base: position 23,111 of record CAWFQO010000013.1, read on the forward strand.
TCCTCCTGGCTGAGCGCCGCCTCCCCGTTCCCCGCCGTCCGGTTGGGGGACGCCCCGGGGCTGCCGGGTCCCCCGCCCGCCGCCCGAGCACCGACAAATAAGCTCTTCGGCGAGCACTGGAAAGGAACTGACCGATGATGATCATCATGAAGCCGACGGCCTCCGAGGATGAAATCGACGCCGTCATCGCCCGCGTCGAGGGCGCCGGGGCGCGGGCCCACCTCTCGCGCGGCGACGAGGTGACCGTGATCGGGGCCGTCGGCGACCGCGAGCACGTCGCCCGCCTCGAGCTCGAAGGCGCCCCCGGCGTCGACCACGTCGTCCCGATCCTCAAGCCCTACAAGCTCGCCTCGGCCCAGCTGCGGGGGGGCGAGCCGTCCGTCTTCGAGATCGCCGGCCGGCGCATCGGCGGCGACCACTTCGCGCTGATCGCCGGCCCGTGCACCGTCGAGTCGCGCGACCTCCTCCTGAACACCGCCCACGTCGTGAAGGACGCCGGGGCCGCGATGCTCCGGGGCGGCGCCTACAAGCCCCGGACCTCGCCGTACGCCTTCCAGGGCCTCGGCGTCGAGGGCCTGCGCCTGCTGGCCGAGGCCAAGGCCGAGACCGGGATGCCGATCGTGACCGAGCTGATGGACGTCCGCGACCTCGACGCGGTGCTCGAGGTGGCCGACGTGATCCAGGTCGGCGCCCGCAACATGCAGAACTACACCCTCCTGTCCGAGGTCGGCCGCAGCGGCTGCCCGACCCTCCTCAAGCGCGGACTCTCCTCGACGCTCGAGGAGCTCCTGATGGCGGCCGAGTACATCCTCAAGGAGGGCAACGAGCGGGTCATGCTCTGCGAGCGGGGGATCCGTACCTTCGAGACGGCCTACCGGTTCACCCTCGACCTGATGGCCATCCCCGTCCTCAAGGAGCTCTCCCACCTGCCGGTGGTCGTCGACCCGAGCCACGCGGCCGGGCGGCGCGACCTCGTCCTCCCGCTCTCGCTGGCCGCCGCGGCGGCCGGGGCGGACGGCATCATCGTCGAGGTCCACGGCAACCCGGACGAGGCGATCTGCGACGGTCCGCAGGCCCTGCGCGACGAGGACTTCGCCGGCTACGCCGCCCAGGTCGAGGTGGCGGCGGCCCTCGGCGGCAAGGTGTTCACGCACGCCGTCGGATAGGACTCGGTGCGGGTCGCGGTCATCGGCGTCGGCTTGATCGGCGGCTCGATCGGACTGGCCGCCCGCGAGCGGCTCGGGGCCCGGGTCGCCGGCTGGGACCCCGACCCCCAGGTGCTGGCCGCCGCCGTCCGGTGCCGGGCGATCGACGACCGCCGTCCTGACCTGGCGGCCGCCGTCGGCGGAGCCGAGCTCGTCTTCGTGGCCGCTCCGGTCGGCGTCCTCCCGGAAGTCGTCGCCGAGGCGCTCGCCGCGGCTCCGGACGACTGCGCCCTCACCGACGTCGGCTCGACCAAGCGCCGGGTCGTCGCCGCGTTCCGGGACCCCCGCTTCGTCGGTGGCCATCCCCTCGCCGGGGCCGAGACGGCCGGCGTCGAGCATGCCCGGGCGGACCTGTTCGCCGGGGCGACCTGGTACCTCACGCCCCACCCCGCGACCTCCGGCATCCTCTACGAGCGCCTCCACCGGGCGCTCGCCGCCTTCGGGGCCCAGCCGACGGCGATCGACGCCGACGTCCACGACCGGGTGATGGCGAGCGTCTCGCATCTCCCGCACGTCCTGGCCAACGTCCTCGTTGCGCAGGCGGCGCGCGTGCTCGGGGGCGATCCGAGCCCCGCTGAGGCCGTCGAGCGCGAGCGCATGCCGGCCACCGGTCCGAGCTTCCGCGACGCCACCCGGGTCGCCGGAGCCAACGGGGCGATCTGGACGGACATCTACCTGTCCAACCGGGACGCCCTGATCGGGGCCCTCGACGCGACCGTGGCCCGCCTGGAGACCGTGCGCGCGGCCCTGGCCGCGGCCGACCGCGAGGCGCTCGACAAGTGGAACGACGCGGCCCGCGCCGACCGCGACGCCCTGCTCGGGGCGGGCCTGGCCGGCGGCGCCGTGCACGAGCTCCGGGCGTCGGCGCCCAACCGCCCGGGCGTGATCGCCGAGATCGCCCTCGCCCTCGGACGTGGCGGGGTCAACATCGTGGACATGGCCCTGTCGCCCTCGCAGGACGACGGCCCCGGCCTCGTCGCCCTCTGGGTCCGGGGGGAGGAGCAGGCCGCGAGGGCGGCCGTACTGATCGCCGAGCTCGAGATCCCCGTGGTCCGCGCGTGACAAGCGCCTTCTTCGCCCCGGCCGCGGGCCTCGCCGGCGAGGTCACGGCCCCGGCCGACAAGTCGATCTCCCACCGGGCGGCCCTGCTCGCGGCGATGGGGACCGAGCCCGTGCGAATCGAGAACTACCTCCATGCGGCCGACACGGACGCGACGCTTGCGGCCGTCGCCCGCCTCGGCGCGCGGGTCGAGGCGGACGGCGCCGGGACGGTCGTCGTCCACGGGGTCGGGCGCTCCGGCCCGGCCGAGACGCCGACGCCGATCGACGTGGGCAACGCCGGCACGCTCATGCGCCTTCTCCCGGGCTGGCTGGCCGGGCACGCCGGGCGGGCCTGGACGCTCGACGGGGACGCGTCGATCCGGCGCCGGCCGGTCGACCGGATCGCGGCGCCCCTGCGGGCGATGGGCGCGCACCTGAGCGCGACCGGCGAGCGCTACCCGCCGTTCACGATCACCGGGGCCCGCCTCCACGGGACGGTCTACGAGCTGCCGGTGGCCAGCGCCCAGGTCAAGTCGTGCGTCCTCCTCGCCGGCCTGCGGGCCGACGGGCCGACCACGGTGGTCGAGCCGGCGCCGAGCCGCGACCACACCGAGCGGATGCTCCGGGCCGCCGGGGTCTCGATCGAGCGGGACGGGGCCCGGATCACCGTGCGTCCGCCCGCTGACCTGCGCCCGGTCGACTGGCGGATCCCGGGCGACCCGTCGTCGGCCGCCTTCATGATCGCCGCCGCCCTGCTCGTCCCCGGCTCGCACGTGTGGATCCGCGACGTCGGCCTCAACTGGACGCGCAGCGGCTTCGCCGAGATCGTACGGCGCATGGGCGGGGTCCTCGAGGGCGAGCTCGAGCCGGCCGGGGCGCCGCTCGGTCCGAGCGAGCCGATCGGCGACCTCGAGGTCGTCCACGGGCCGCTCGTCGCCGCGACGGTCGAGGCCCCCGAGGTCCCGCTGACCATCGACGAGCTCCCGCTCGTGGCCCTGCTCGCCTGTTACGCCGTCGGGGAGACCGTCGTCTGCGGGGCGGGCGAGCTCCGCGTCAAGGAGTCCGACCGGATCGTGACCGTCGTCGACGGCCTGAGCGCCCTCGGCGGGCGCCTCGAGGCCCGGCCGGACGGCTTCGCCGTCCGCGGGACCGGCGGCCTGCGCGGGGGCAGGCTCCAGGCGCACGGGGACCACCGCCTGGCGATGATGGGCGCGGTCGCCGGTCTGGCCTCGCGCGAGGGCGTCGAGGTCGTCGGCATGGACGCGGCGGCCGTCTCGTACCCCGGGTTCATGGCCGATCTGACCCGACTGGGCGGCAAATGATCGTGGCAATCGACGGCCCGGCCGGTGCGGGCAAGTCAAGCGTCGCGCGGGCGGTCGCCGGCGCGCTCGGGTACACGTATCTCGACAGCGGCGCCATGTACCGGGCCGTCGCCCTGCTCGCCCGGCGGACGGGGCGCCCGCCGGCGGACGTCGCGCGCGACCTGCGGATCGAGCTGGGCGAGCGCGTGGTCGTCGACGGCGAGGATGTGACGCTCGCGATCCGCTCAGCGGAGGTTTCTGGAGCGGCCTCGGAGGTCGCGGCCATGCCTGCCGTGCGCGAGGCGATGGTCGCCCGGCAGCGCGAGCTCCTGCGGGCGGGCGACTGGGTGGCCGAGGGACGCGACATCGGGACCGTGGTCGCCCCGCAGGCCGAGGTCAAGGTGTTCCTCACCGCGAGTCCGGAGGTTCGGGCCGGACGGCGCGCCGGCGAGCGCGGGGACGCGACCACGGCGGCGGCGGTGCTCACCGAGCAGCGCGAGCGCGACCGGCGCGACAGCACCCGCGCCCACAGCCCGCTCGCGCCGGCGCCCGACGCGGTCATCATCGACACCAGCGATCTCGGGCTCGAGGCCGTCGTCGCCCAGGTGGCGCGGCTGGCCTGCCGCCAGCGGGAGCCGTAGGGCCGGCGGGGGAGGGGGGGCGATCATCGCACCGGGCGGCACGATGAGCCACCGTCGAGGAGCTGGTCGAGCGAGAAGGTCGCCGCCACCTCGACGCGGCCGGCGGCCGCCCAGCTCACGCGCGTCCAGCCCCCGGGGGCGCGGGTGGCGCAGCCGCCGGTGACCACCGTCCAGTAGGGGGTGAAGCGAACCCGGACGACCGCCTCGCCGGCCTTCGTGGCGATCATGTCGAAGTGGTCGGCCTCGAGGTCGACCAGCCGCGCCGGCCCGTCGACGAGGGCGGCCGCACCGCGGACGCGGTAGAGCACCCAGTGGGCGCTCCGCCAGATCTCCGCCAGGTAGGGAAGTCCGCCGGCTATCAGTCGAGCCTCGGCCTTGCTCGACGGGTCGAGGGGGGCGTCGGGCACGGCGATATAGCCGACGGCGTCGCCGAGCAGCCACGCCCGATACCGCGCGCGGTTGACCCCGCGGTCGTAGAACAGGCGGTTGTACTCGACGTCGAGCTGGGTTTCCCAGCCGCGGGCGAGCATGAAACGGCGAGCGACGAACACGGCCTCCCAGTGCGACCGGGTGAACGGCACCTCGAGGCGCAGCGGCCCGGCGGTGTGGCTGGACAGGTACTGGATCACCGGCGCGTAGTAGGCGGCACGGTACGAGTCGTCGCCGATGGTCTTGGCCACCTCTTGCACCGGAGCCAGCCACTGCCAGCACGAGATCGCCACGAGCGCCGCAGCGGCCGCCCGCCACCCTGCTCGTCCAAGGGGCCGAAGCCGGGCGGCCAGGATCCCCACCAGCACGGGGCCGGCGAACTCGGCGCCGAGGCGGCTGATGTTGCCGCCGAGCGGCGTCGGGATCAGGAAGGTGCCGATCGCGGCGGCCGCGTAGAGCGCCGTGCCCACACGCAGCTCGCGCTGCTCCGGGCCGGAGAGGAGGGCGACCGCACCGGGGAAGACGAGCACGGCGAGCATCGCGCCGACCGAGAACGGCTCCGACCCGCCCTCGGGGAAGGCGAGCGCGAGCGCCGTGACCGCAGCCGTGGCCGCCACGGCCACGCCCAGCGATCCGCGGCGCCGGCGGTCGACGAGCCAGCTGGCGCCGGCGACGAGCCCGAGGAACACGCCGGCGACCGGGCTCGTGGCCGCGCAGGCGCAGGCAAGCACGGCCGCGACCCGCGGATGGCGGCGCTCGAGCGCGAGAAGCGCCGCGAGGCCGACGGTGACGCCGAGCCCGTAGGTGAGCCGGCCGATGACGAGATCGGTGACGCTCGCCACGGCGAACCACACGGCCGCGAGCCTGCCCGCGCGGCGGCCCCACCAGGCGCCGGCCAGGCGCTCGAACATCAGGGCCGAAGTCGTGGCGGCGAGCACGCCGGTCAGGCGGACGCCGAGGAGCGCGGCGACCGCGGTGTAGACGACGCCGTAGCCGGGGAGGAGGTGGCCGCCGTACCAGGCCGGGTCATAGAGTCGCAGACCCTCGCGGGTGAACAGGCCGGCCCGGTAGACCGCCGCGGCGAGATCCGGGGTCCGCGGCCCGGCGACGAGCCAGGTCAGGGCGAGGATCGCGGCGATCGTCGCCGCGGGCAGGCGGCGCGGAAGCCGGAGCGCCTCAGGCACGCGCCGATCCTCGCAGCCCCGGGACCCTGTCCGGTGACGTCCGGGTTACCAGGAGGCAAGTCGCTCATACTCAGTCGCGTGAACGTCTACGCCGCCGCCCCATGAAGGTCGCCGTCCTCGGTTATCCGAACGTCGGCAAGTCGTCGCTCGTGAACCGCCTGACCGGGTCCCGCGAGGCCGTCGTCCACGAGCGTCCGGGGGTCACCCGCGACCGCAAGGAGCTCGACTGCGAGTGGAACGGGCGGACCTTCACCCTGATCGACACCGGTGGGATCGACCTGAGCGACGAGGATCCGCTCGCCGGCTCGATCCGCGAGCAGGCGGCGGCCGGGCTGGCCGACTCGGAGGTCGCGCTGCTCGTCGTCGACGCCCGAGCCGGTGTGCGCCCCGGGGACGAGGAGCTCGCCGACCTGCTGCGCCGGGCCGGCAAGCCGGTGATCGTCACGGCCAACAAGTGCGACACCGTCGCCGACCTCCCGCTGGCCGCCGAGTTCTTCCGCCTCGGCCTCGGCGACCCTCAGCCGGTCTCAGCCGCCCAGGGCCTCGGGACCGGGGACCTGCTCGACCGCCTGGTCGACCTGTTGCCGGAGAACGACCCGGAGCGGGACGCGAGCGTGATCCGGCTGGCCGTGATCGGCCGGCCGAACGTCGGCAAGTCCTCGCTGGTCAACCGCTTCGCCGGCGCCGACCGGGTGATCGTCTCCGAGCTGGCCGGAACCACCCGCGACGCGATCGACCTCCCGATCCGGATCGGCGACCGCGACCTCATCCTCGTCGACACAGCGGGGATGCGTCGCCAGTCGAAGGTGAGCGAGTCGGTCGAGTACTACACGTCGCTGCGGTCGCAGCGCGCGGCCGAGCGCGCCGACGTGGCGCTCGTCGTGTGCGATGCGACCGACGGGGTCACGGCCCAGGATCTGCGGATCGCCGAGCTGGCGATGAAGGCCGGGTGCGCTACGGCGGTCGTCCTCAACAAGTGGGACCTGGCCGACGAGACCTTCGACCTCGAGTACGAGCGCGCGCGCATGGCGCGCAAGCTCCGCCTGCGTCCGCGCCTGCTGACGGCGAGCGCTCTGACCGGGCGGCACGTCCGCCGCCTGCTCGACGAGACGCTCGCCCTCGGGGACCGGATGTCCGCGCGGATCCCGACGCCCGAGCTCAACCGCTTCCTGGCCGAAGTCGTCGAGGGCCGCCAGCCGCCGGCCAAGCAGGGCCACCGCCTGAAGCTGATCTACATGGCCCAGATCGGCGAGCGCCCGCCGCGCTTCGCGATCCAGGTCAACTCGCGCAACCGCGTGACCCGGGACTACGCCTACTTCATCGAGAACCGCATGCGCGCCCGCTACGGCCTCGACGGTGTCCCCCTGATCATCGACTTCGTCGAGCGCGGCAACCGCCGCTCGGACCGCCCGCGGCCCGACCGGGCAGCCGGGCAGCTCGGGTCCGTCTGACGCGGGCGCGGCCCGGTCGCGGGGCGAGGCGCCTCGGGCGGGAGTGGCGACCGGGCAGCGCGCCCCGGCTGCGGCGGGGGGGGCTGGCCGAGCGCCACCAGCGTCGGGCCGATCAGCTCGTCGAGGGCGAGGTGGGCGTCGAGCTGGGTGAGCGTCTCCGGCGGTGCGCGACACCGGGTTCAGGCGAACGGGAAAGGCATCCCGCACCACGTAAGGATTCATCGTCCTCACACGGCCTTGGCAGGTCTTCGTCCCGGTGCTAACTCCCTTGAGAAGGGGTCGGGCTGCTCGCGTTCACTGACTCAAGTACGACCAACGAAGCGCGCCGAGGGGGCGGTGACATACACCAGCATCGCCTCGATGCAAATTGCTATATTCGACGGAGGTACCGAAGCATGCTAATTGCGAGTACACGGACTAGCACAGTTGCAACGATACTGCGCTGCGATCACAAGTGGGTCACGTGTAGCGGGCCAGGACGCAGCATACTTCACTCTACTTCCACGGACGTGAGGGCCATCCCGAAGCCCGGTCCGGTCGGGTCATGAAGCGCGCGCAGCTCGTCGATGCGCAACGCGTCGACGAGTCGTCCTACGTCTGGGACCCGAGCGGGCGGCTCGTCGCGCAGGCGACGCAGCTGGCCGGGGTGCGCCTCGGATGAGCGTCGAGGAGCTTCCGTTCATCGACGAGCGATCCACGTCGATCACCGCCGAAGTCGGCGTCGTCTGGCCGGCCATCATGGCCACGCTGGAGCGCGCGGCCGGGCGCTCTGCGATGGCCAACTACGTGCGCGTCATCGGCGGCCGCGAGCAGGCAGCCTCCGGGCCGCGGCCGCTGGATGTCGGCTCGACGATGCCGGGCTTCCGCGTCGTCGCGGTCAAGCGCCCGTCGCAGCTCACGCTCGAAGGCCACCACCGATTCGCGACCTATGCGCTGATCTTCCGCCTCGACCGGGTCGGCGCGGGATCCACCGTGCTGCGCGCCGAGACGCGCGCCGCGTTCCACGGCGCCGGCGGCCGAGCCTACCGCATGCTCCTCTTGAGGTCGGGCCAGCACGTCGCGGCGGTGAACCGTCTGCTCTCGGACGCCGAGCGACGGTCTGAGCGTCCGCCGGATGCCAACCACGCCAGTCGACGAGCGGACGAGTCAGCGCCGGGCTGAACGACCGCAGGACCACCTCCGCCCCGGGCCGCGACGCGTCCGGCGCCGCCGTCGCCGAACTGGACATCGTCGCGGTGGACGACGCGGCGGTCGCGATCTCCGGCGCACCCGAGCCACGCGATCGAGATCTCCACCGCGGTGCGGTGTAGCCGTCCGTAGGTACCCATAATCGAGCTCCTTCATCAGGGGCAAGGAACGTGCCCACCCGAGTGGCGCGGCGCAGGTAAAGCCGATCAGCTGGGCAGCGGGCGGGTCGTCGCGCGCGGTGAGCGACACTGTTGCCGCGCAGCGGGAGGCGTGGCACATCGCGCTCCGCCTTGACGTCCGCCGGGGAGCGATCCATACTTTGTGTGGCGCACGTGGCGCGCCGCCAGCGATGCAGGCGAAGACTGGAGGATTGGATGACGCGACGGTTCTGGCTCGAGACGGGGATTTCCGCACTCACACTCGTCCTCGCCATCTTCACGCTGATCTCGCGTGACTGGATCGAGGCTCTGTTCGGCACGGATCCGGACAATCACAGTGGCTCGCTCGAGTGGCTGATCGTGGCAGGGCTTGTCATCGTTTCCCTGGTCACCGCTTGGCTGGCCCGCGCGCAATGGCGTGGCGGTGCCGCCGCCTCGAGCCGCGCGGGGTAGCTCGAGCCTCGCCGCTCGGGTCGGGGCCTCCCATCGCTGCGGGTCGAAGCGGCCTGAGTGGCCCAGCATGCCCGCCGAGCGGACGAAGCCGTCAGCGCGGTCCCACCGGGGGCGGCGGTGCGGCGGGCGGTGGAGAGAACGTCAGGTCGACGCTCCCGGTGCAGCCGTCGATGGCTGGGTGGACGACCCACCCCTGCTCGGGCGTCTGCTGGCGAGCGTACACGGGCTGTTGCGCGGGTGTGAGCCCGCTCAACACCGACCCGAGGATGCCCGCGTCCGGGGGCGGGGCCTCTTGGACCCGCTGGCACCAGGTCGCGGCGAAATCCGCGAGATCGCCGATCTGCCTCCAGTCGTCATCGGCCAGCTTCTGGAGCGTGAGCACTGGGTGCAGCTCGTTCCAGCCGCTGTGGGCGGCGTCGAATGCCCAACGACCGCTGAGGATGACTGCGTCGCCGACGCTGACGAGGCCCGCGACGTCTGTCGAGCCGGGCCTTGCCAACGCCCAGGTTCCGAGCCCGGCCAGCCCGGCGGCGATGGCCGCGACCCAGTCGACGATCACCGTGGCGATCTTGGTCAGAACGTCGCAGACGACGTCGCCGATGCCGAACGGCAGGAACGAGAGCGCGCTCTTACACGCGGAGTCTGCCGCCGCCGCGGCCTGGTTGAACGCCTCGGCTGCCTGGGCAAGGGGCACCGCGACCGAGCAGAAATCGCTAACCCTCGATCCCTCCACCTCGCAGTGGAGGACCGGGATCTCGGTCGGGCCCACCCCAAAAGCCTGCGTCAGCGCCGCCTTGGCCTGGTCCTTGACCGCGTCCTTCGGATTCCAGTCCGCCCCGAACAGCCCGCCCACGCACTTCACGAGGTTCGCGAGGAGGTTCGGTCCGACGTCGCCCAGCGTTCCCTCGCCCGTGTCGAAGTGGAACAGCACCGGCTGATCGAGCGCGTCGAAGAAGTAGCTCGCTTGGGTCACGGGCGGATCGCCAAGCGCGTCGGCGGGGGCGGGCAGGTCGTCGGCGGTGACTCGGGGGTTGCCCCAGGCATCGACGGCGGCCGGCGGCACCGGCTTCTGGAGGTCGATCAGGTAGGACTGCACCTTGCCGCGCGCGACGTCCATGGCCTGAGCGGGTGTGAGGGCCGTGCGAGGCGGTCCCGGCTGCTGGGGCGAAGTCGCGCAGCTCGTTCGGAGCGAGGAGCAGGTTGATGCACCAGTCGTCGTCGATCTGCTCGATGCCGACCTTGCCGTAGCCGACCTCCTCGATCTCGATCACGCGCCCGATCGCACACCGCACCCCCGGTCCGTTTGGCGGCGGCAAGCAGACGAGCTTGCCGCCGAGCTCGTAGGCGCAGAACTTGATCAGCGTGGAGGCGGGATCGGCGCCATCGAGCTTCGGCTCGGGCACGAAGCTGCCCTTGGGAACGCACTGGGTGTACGACGCGGGTTCGATGACCGGACCGACGGGCTTGGGCGGCGTGCTCATCCGTGCACGTAGAGGGTCACGCCGCCGGCGATCGCGCCGTCGGCGTATGCGTGGACGTTGAACGCCTGCTGGCCCGAGAATCCGTCCGGAGCCGTGATATGGACCGTCACGTCCCGAACCTCGCCCGGACCCAGGTCGAGTTGCGCCGGGGACCAGGTCGACCACCCAGCCGGGCGGCACCGGGTGGTCCTCCCGCGCGTGCCGTCTTGCCGAGCGGTCCCGGGCCGGTGCGGGACGCGTCTCGCCGGCCGGAGAGCAGTCGGGGAGCGGAGGGATCGCGTACGCGTCGACCTCGAGTGCCATCTCCCGGCGCCAGTCGGCGTCGTTGCGGACCGGGAAGGTGAATTCGGCGTTGGGCGAGTTGAGCGGCTTGACGTCGGTGTTGTGCTGCCCGAGGTTGTTCGCCGGGTTCGCGTCGTCTGGCCAGAGCAGCTCCGCCTGGAGGCAATAGTGGCCGGGCGTCGCGGGGGTGGTCCAGCTCTGGCGCGCGAAGGCTGGGCAGGCGCTGCCGCCCTTCACGGAGAGGTCAGCGTGTGTTGTGCCGATCGAGACCTTCGCCGTGCCGATCCCGAACTCGAGGTACGAGAAGTGAACCGGCATGTGCACCGCCGGCGCGGACAGCGAGCCGTTCCACACCCGTGCGATGACGTCGTACGTCTTGGCCGGCTGAAGGTCCGTCGGCTGTACCGGCGTCCTCGGCTGACCGGGGAGCACGACCTCCGCCGGATCCTCGAGACGGAAGTCCGGGTTGTGCCAGGACACGGCGTACCCGAGCTGGCCGAGGTAGTACTGATCGTAGATGAACGGATCCGGCCGGCGGTAGATCGACGGGGGGACCGGATGAAGCTGGGTCGGCACGAGCCCCGTCTGAGCCGGCACCTGCGACCCCGGCCCACCACCGGTCAGCCATCGCACGAGGCGCACGAGGCACGCAACGAGCGCCGCGATGAAGAGCAGGCCGAGTAAGCACCCGAGTACCGCCCGCCTGCCGCCGCCGTCGTCGCGCTGATCCGCTCCATCGGCGGTGTCGTTCTCGTCCGGGTCGTCCGCGGCCAAGTGCATCAGGGAGCGATCGTCCTCGTCAGACTCATCACGGAGTCCGGCCTCTGCCGCCCGCAGCCGAAGCCAACACTCGAGGGCGGCGATCCCGGACCGGAAGGATGCCGAAAAAGGGACGGAGTGGAGCGTGTCTTCAGAAGCAATCCTGCGGATGAATTTAGACGAGGCTCCGTAGGGTGTCAAGCGGGCCCAGGGCGCCTCAATTGTGTCATCCAGATCCGGCACGGAGGTGCCGGCGGCTAGAATCTCCGCCGTCCTCATGGCGGCCGCGCTCAACACGTCATGCTGCGCGGCGGCGCGCTCCCCGGCAACCCCGGACGAGCTGAGGGCCCACCTCGAGGGACGGGTGCTCAGCCACGTGCCGGGAGGCGACGCGCGGTCGCGGCGGTCGCGGCACTCGACCTGCAGGCCCTCTCCGCTCTCGCCGAGGAGCTCGACCTGACCGCTCGGCCGTGCGGTTGCAAGGAGGGTGCGGTCGGCGTTGTCGCTGCGCTCGTTGCCTGGCCGGTCTGGCTCGTCACGCGACGCCGCCCCTCGAGCGTGATCGGCTGGGCGGCCGGGACCGCCGGGGCGGTTCCGGTGGCCGTCGCCGGCGCTGGAGTCTTCAAGACCGCCGGGATCGTTCGCGGGCATCTGCGCTACCGCCAGCTCAGGCGTCGCGTGGCCAAGCCCCATGGCCTCGTGTCGCGGCGAAGCTAGGCGCGACCGCGGAAAGAGACGAGTTCCGGCTCGAAGGCGGAGGCGGGGGTGCGCCGTCCTCTGCTCCGGATGCAGGAGCACCTGACCCGGGCGCTGCCCGCAGCGCTCGAGCGTCACCTACGCGAGCACGCCTGCCGCGCCGTCAACGAGGGCGCCAGGCACACCAAGTGGGTCGCCGGCGCGGGCCCGGCCATCCGCCGCCGGGTCCCCTCAGCGGACATCCGCTGACCCCTCGCGGCCGCGCCAACCGCGACGACGGCATGTCCTTGCGCCGTCCTCGCTCGCTGTCGCACTTCCTGGCTATCCCAACCCTCGAATACGACTCGATCGAGCCAGCGTCGGCGGCCTGCAAGCCCGGTTGCGTGCCTCTCGGGAGCGGAATCCGGGGACTAGAGTCGGCCCATCGCGACATCGCATCCGGCCGCAGAACGCCCCACCCGGTGCCGGTGGCGCTCCGGACTGATCCCACTGGCCGCCGCCCTCCTCGCCCTCGGACTGAGCCCGGCGGCCCGGGCGTCGCCGGCCCCGCTCGACGGCCGGGCGATGTGGATCTGGTACCTCAGCCGCTCGGACGGAGGAAACCTCGCGGCCATCGCCGCGCGGGCCCACGCGGCCGGCGTGCGGACCCTGATCGTCAAGAGCGGCGACGGACCGCTCTACTGGTCGCAGTTCAGCCGGCACCTCGTCGACCGCCTGCGCGCGGCCGGCCTCCACGTATGCGCCTGGCAGTACGTGTACGGGACGCACCCGGCCGCCGAGGCCGCGGTCGCCGTCCGGGCGGTGCGCGCCGGGGCCGAATGCCTCGTGATCGACGCAGAGAGCGAGTACGAGGGCCGCTACGCCTCGGCCCAGGTCTACCTCCGGGCGCTCCGCACCGCTGCCGGGGCCGGTTACCCGCTCGGCCTTGCGTCCTTCCCCTACGTCGACTACCACCCGGCCTTCCCCTACTCGGTGTTCCTCGGGCCGGGCGGAGCGCAGTTCGACCTGCCGCAGATGTACTGGCGCGACATCGGCGCGAGCATCGGCGCCGTCTTCCACCACACCTACGCCAACAACCTCCTCTACCGCCGGGCGATCCTCCCGGTCGGGCAGAGCTACGGCTCGCCGTCGCCCGCCCAGATCGGCGAGTTCCGCGCGACGACGGTCCGCTACCGGGCCCGGGGGATCAGCTGGTGGGACTACGCGTGGACGCAGGCGCTGGCTCTCTGGCCGGCGCTGAGCGGGCCGTTCCCGGCGCTCGCCGCCGTCCCGCCGCTCGGGCTGCCCGTCCTCGGCCCGGGGTCGCGGGGCGATCAGGTGCTCTGGCTGCAGGAGCACCTGGCCCGGGTCCTGCCCGCCCAGCGGACCACCGGGCTCTTCGGCCCGCAGACGCTCGGCGACCTCCGCGCCTTCCAGGCGCGACGGGGCCTCCCGGTCACCGGGCGCACCGACCCGGCAACCTGGCGGGCGCTCCTGCGCCTGCCGGTGGTCGCGGTCTCGTGGACCGGCGTGGTCGCCCGGTCAGCGGCGGCCGGCGGCCGCCGGGCGCGGGGCGGAACCGCTCCGGCGTCGGCCTCGCTCCCGGCGCTGGCCCAGGAGATCCCCGACCTCGGCAGCAGCCGGTCGGCGGTCGGCGACCCCGGTTAGGCAACCACCGACGCCGTAGCCGTCGCGGGCCCCCGAGGCGCCGGACCGCGCGGGCTACGCGGTCGCCCGTGCGAGCGCCCGGGCGGCATCCCCGGCGTCGAGCCAGCCGCGGCGGCGGAGCTCCTCGACGAACGCCGCGTAGCCGGTCAGGAGAAGCCCGGTCCGGGTCGGGTCCGGATCGAGCTGCTCGCCGGGCCGGACCATCCGCCCGGCGACCTCGGCCAGCCGGTGGCCCGGGGAGGCGGCGAGGATGGCCATACCGAACGCCGAGTCCGCCTGCCCGGCCACGCGGACCGGGCGGCCGAGGACGTCGGCCCGCAGCTGGCTGAGGTAGCGGTTGGCCGCGGCCCCCCCGCTCAGGGAGAGCTCGCCGGCGAGCGGGGCCCCGAGCCGGTCGAGGACGTCGAAGGCGAGGCGCTCGACGAAGGCCAGCCCGTGGAGGAGCGCCGCGAACCGCTCGGCGTCGCCGGCCGGCTCTCCGACGACGAACCCCTCCGCCTCGGGCGCCCGGATCGGAAACCGCTCGCCCCGGCCGATCAGCGGATAGGCGATGACCCGCGTCCCCACGTGGGCACCGGCCGCCGCCGTCAGCTCATCGAGGTCGCGCCCGGGGAAGGCCGCCGCCAGGGCTCCGGCCCCGCAGCTCGACGCCCCGCCCGGGAGCCACTCGCCGTCCGGGGCCCGGTGCGAGTACACCCCCCCGGCCGCGTCGGTGATCCGGTGGCCGGCGACGCCCTTGAGCACGAGCGTCGTACCGAGCACCGAGCTCCAGTCGCCCGGGCGCAGGGCGCCGACGGCGATCTGGGCGGCGCAGCCGTCGGTCATCCCGGCGATGACCGGTGTCCCGGCCGCGAGCCCGGTCTCGGCCGCCGCCGCCGCGCACACCCCGCCCAGGCGGGTCCCCGGGCGGACGACCCGGGGGAGGAGGCCGGGCGGGACGAGGTCGCGGACGCCCGGCGGCCAGGCCTCGGTCACGAGGTCGAACCCGGTCTTCAGGGCGTGGCTCGAGTCGGCCGGGACGCCGGCGTCGACGAGTCGCCCGGCGATCAGGTCCGGCTGGTGCACGAGCCGAGCCCCGGCCGGCGGTGCCGGGTCGCGCTCGAGCAGCCAGAGGAGCTTGGCGAGGGCCGACGACGGCGGCGCGCCGATCCGCCGCGCCTGGGCGCCGGCCCGGGCGTCGTCGTACATCAGGGCCGGCCCGAGCGGCGCGCCGAATCGATCGACGAGGCCGATGGTCCCCGACGTCCCGCACGCCGCGACGCCCCGCACCCGGGCCCGGTCGACGTCGGCGAGCGCGTCGCGGCAGGCCCCGGCCACGGCCGGCCACCAGGTCCGTGGATCCTGTTCGTGGCGGTCGCCGGCCCGCCGGCTCTCGAGCGGTCGCTCGCCCCGTCCGACGAGCTCGCCGTCGCCGGTCACGGCGACCCCTCGGACCCCCGACGTGCCGAGGTCGAGGCCCACCCAGACGGCGCTCGCGCGGATCGCCGACCGCCTTCTACCGCTCCGACTCGCCCCGGATGATCTCCGCGAGCTCCCGGGCCAGCCGGGCCCGCTCGGCTTCGTCGACCGCGACCTGCGCGGCCCGGACGCCGGCGTCGGCGGCCGCCGCGTCGGCGTCGTCGTTGAGCTGGCCGGCCCGCGCCCGGAGCTCCTCGGCGAACTCGGCGCTCGCGACCAGGGCGTCCGGAGCCGTCGGATCGAAGCGGCGATCCCCGAGGATGTCGGTCGCCAGGCGCCGGCCGCGCATCCGCCGGTCGATCAGACGCACCCCACAGCTCTCAGCTGTCTCTTACGAAGCCGACCGTCGATCTCCAGGCCGCCGAAGCGCTCGCTCGCCACCCGCTCGAGCCGGGTCCAGTGCTTGTGCCCGAACCCGCCCGGCCGGCACCGATAGTGGACGAGCTCGACGACGACGATCCCGCCGTCGAGGTGACTCTCGACGGCGTAGCACTCCTCGCCGCGCGCAAACCTCTCGCCGGGAAGCATCCCGGCGAAGGATACGGTCAGCCGAGCGGCGACGGCGGGATCCGCGTGTGACCCCGGACTCCTGGGATGCGCATGGCGAGCTGGTCGATGAAGCACCATGACCAGTCCTCGCCCGGCTCGATCGAGCGGATGATCGGGTGGGCGCTCTTCCGGGCGTGCGCCGTGGCGTGGCGGTTGGGCGAGTCGTCGCAGCAGCCGACGTGCCCGCACTCGAGGCAGATCCGCAGGTGCAGCCACGGGTCGCCGGTCGCCAGGCAGTCGACGCACCCGTCGACCGCGGCGGGGAGCTCGGTGATCAGGATGTGATCGAGGTGCCTGCAGGTGGCCATGTTGATCCTCCTCGGTCAGTCTGGGTGAAGGGCAGGGAGACGCGGAACGTGGTCCGGCCGGGCTCCGACGAGAAGGTCAGCGACCCGTCGTGGCGATCGGCCACCAACCTCCGGGCGGTCGCCAGCCCGAGCCCCGTCCCCTGGCCGACGGCCTTGGTGGTGAAGAACGAGTCGAACACCCGCTCGCCGACCTCCGCCGGTATCCCCGGCCCGTCGTCCTCGATCTCGATCACCGCACAGGTCCCCTCCCGGCGGGTGGTCACCGTGAGCGTCCCGGACTCGCCGAGCGCGTCGATCGCGTTGTCGAGGAGGTTCGTCCAGACCTGGTTGAGCTCCGAGCCGTGGACGGTCAGCTTCGGGAGGGACCGGTCGTAGCGGCGGACGACCTCGATCGTCGTGTGCTTGAGCTTGTGCCCGAGGATCAGGAGCGTCGTCTCGATCCCCTCGTGAAGGTCGACCTCGACGAGGCCGCCCCGGTCGAGGTAGGCGTAGGACTTGACCGCCCCGACGAGCTCGGACATCCGGTCCGTCGACGCCTTGAGCTCGGCGACGAGCCCCTCGGCGCTGAGGCTCGCCGAGACCCACCGAAGCGCGTTGCCGGTGGCCGGCCCGGCGAGGGTGGCGACCCGCTCGAGCCACTCCCGGTCGACCCCGGCGGCGGCCAGCGGCTCGGCGCACCGCCAGGGCTCCTCGACCCCGAGCTGCTCGAGCTGCTCGATCAGCGCCTCCTCGGCGTCGGCCGCGTCGAGCGTGTCGAGCGCCGTTCGGCCGGCCGCCGCCGCGAGCGCCTCGTCCTGAAGGGCGAGGAGCTGCTCGGCGTCGACCCGCTCGATCCCCGACGAGACGAAGGCGCGCAGGGCCCCGTTGATCACGCGGAGCGCCTCGCCCAGCTGGGTCGCCGTCCGCTGGGCCGCGGCGGCCGGGTTGTTGAGCTCGTGGGCCAGGCCGGCGGCCATCGTCCCGAGCGAGGCAAGCCGCTCCCGGTTCTGCTCGAGCGCGGTGATCCGGCCGATCATCGGCCTGACGACGGCCATGATCCGGCGGTGGACGGGCGGCGCGGAGAGCGTCAGCCGGCGGAAGTCCTCCGGCTCGATCAGCGCCATGCGGAGGTCCTCCTCGGCCTGGATGCGCAGATCCATCGGCTCGGCGAGGAGCGCGCTGACCGCGCCGATCCAGGTCGGGGCCCGGTGGCGCTTGAGCGACTCGGCCTGGCCCCGGCCGATCAGGTACGACCTGGCCGAGCCCTCGAGGAGGAGCATCAGCCCCCGGGAGGTCGCCCCCTGCTCGATCAGGATCTCGCCCGCCGCCGCGTCGAGCGGCCGGGCGACGGCGAGCCACTCGCCGAGCTGGGCGTCGTCGAGGTCGTCGAAGAGGTTGATCCGGCGGAGGTCGGCCAGGCCGAGCGCGGGCGGGGTCATCCGTCGGCCAGGTACTCGTGGATCAGGGAGACGGCCATCGACCCCTCCCCGACGGCGCTGGCCACCCGCTTGATCGAGCGGGCCCGGACATCGCCGGCGACGAAGACCCCGGGCACGGTCGTCTCGAGCGGCCGGGGCTCGCGCGCGAGCGGCCAGCCGGCGGCCAGGGCATCGGGACCGGCGAGGATGAACCCGCGATCGTCCCGGGCGACCACCCCCTCGAGCCAGTCGGTCCGCGGGGAGGCCCCGATGAAGACGAAGCACGCGTCGGCGTCGAGCGTCTCCTCCGGCCCGTCCCCGTCGCGGACCCGCAGCGACCGGAGGTGGCCGCCGTCGCCGGCGGCCCCGGACGCGGTCGTCCCGGTGCGGACGGTCACGTTCGCGAGCGCGGCGAGCTGCTCGATCAGGTAGTGGGACATCGAGCGCTCGAGCGACGCCCCGCGGACGAGCATCGTCACCCGCTGGGCGTAGCCGCTGAAGTAGACGGCCGCCTGCCCGGCCGAGTTGGCCCCGCCGATGATCACGACGTGCTGGTCGGCGCACGACCGGGCCTCGGCCAGGGCCGCGCCGTAGTAGACGCCCGTCCCGGTCAGCTCGGCGAACCCCGGGGCGTCGAGCTGGCGGTAGGAGACGCCCGAGGCGATCAGGACGGTGTTGGCGCTGAGCGTGCCCCCGTCGCTCAGGTCGACGAGGCGGCCGGCCCCCTCGGCCCGCAGGCCGACCGCGTCCTGGATGGTCAGGAGCTCGGCACCGAGCCGCCGGGCCTGGTCGGTCGCCCGCCGGGCGAGATCCGACCCGCTGAGGCCGTTGGGGAAGCCGAGGTAGTTCTCGATCCGGCTCGACTGGCCCGCCTGCCCGCCGGGGGCCTCGCGTTCGACCATCACCGTCCGCAGCCCCTCCGACGCCCCGTAGACGGCCGCGGCGAGGCCGGCCGGCCCGCCGCCGACGATCACGAGGTCGTAGTGCTCCTGGGCCGGGGTCCCGCTCACCCCGAGGCGCTCGGCGAGCTCGAAGACGGTCGGGCGCTCGAGCACCGTCCCATCCTCGAGGAGGGCGACCGGGAGGCGATCGGGGCCGATGTCGGCGACGGTCAGGAGCTCGCGGGCCTCGGCGTCGCGCTCGACGTCGAGCCACCGGGCGGGGACGCGGTTGCGGGCGAGGAAGTCACGGAGGTCGTGGGAGTCCTTGGAGAAGCGGTGGCCGATGACCCGCACCCCGCCGGCCTCGAGGGCCGCCCCGGCCTCCCAGGTCGTCAGGAGGTCCTCGAGCACCGGGTAGAGGTGCTCGTCGGGCGGGTCCCACGGCTTCAGGAGGTAGTAGTCGAGGGCGACCTCGTTGATCGCCGCGATCGCCGCCTCGGTGTCGGCGTAGGCGGTCAGAAGCACGCGCTTGGCGTCGGGGACGAGCTTGCGCGCCTCGATCAGGTAGTCGGTCCCGGCCATGCCGGGCATCCGCTGGTCGGCGATCAGGAGAGCGACCTGGTCGGCCCGACGGCGGACCTCGCGCAGGAGCTCCAGCGCCTCGGCCCCGGACCCGGCGCGGAGGATCCGGTAGCGCTCGCCGAACCCCCGCCGGAGGTCCCGGGCGACCGCGGCGAGGACGGCCGGTTCGTCGTCGACGGCGACGATCGCCGGGCGGTGCTCGGCGGCCATCAGCGGCGGGGCCGCCGGGCGGGCGCTGGGTGGTGGGAGGCGGAGGCGGAGGGCATGCGCGGACTCGGCACGAGTACATGCTGTCGCATTCGGGTTTCCCCCCCCAACCGAGCCGGCGGCGACACGAAGCAACCGCCTGGCCCGAGCCGGCCCGCCGCGGGTCCCACCGGTTTGCCGAGCCGGCGATTGCGGGTACCGGACGGGTCGCGATGACCAACGCAGACCGGGGGACTGTGGCCGTGCTCGGCGCCGGCGGGACGATGGGGCTCGGGATGGCGCGCAACCTCGCGCGGGCCGGGTTCGCCGTCCGCGGTTGGAACCGCACGCGCGAGAAGGTCGAGCCGCTCGTCGCGGACGGCGTGACCGTCGTCGAGACCCCGGGCCGGGCGGCGGCCGGCGCCGGGTTCATCGTGACCATCCTGGCCGACGCCGACGCGGTCGTCGCGGCGATGGACGGGCCGGAGGGCGGGCTCGGCCGGGCGGACCCCGCGGCCGTCTGGCTCCAGATGAGCACGATCGGCGAGGCCGGGACCGAGCGGTGCGCCGAGCTCGCCGGCCGCCCGGGCATCGCCTTCGTCGACGCCCCGGTGGTCGGGACCAAGCAGCCGGCCCGCGAGGGCAAGCTCACCGTCCTCGCCTCCGGGCCCGACGGGGTCCGCGAGCGGGTCCAGCCGATCTTCGACGCGATCGGGCAGAAGACGATGTGGGTGGGCGCGGCCGGGCAGGGGACGCGGCTGAAGCTCGTCACCAACAACTGGATCCTCGCGGTCGTCGAGGGGGCGGCCGAGACGATCGCCCTCGCCGAGGGGCTCGGCGTCGATTCGGACCTGTTCTTCGAGGCGGTCGACGGCGGCCCGCTCGACCTCCCGTACCTGCGGCTGAAGGGGAGGGCGATCGTCGAGCGCGACTTCGAGCCGTCCTTCAGCCTGGCCCTGGCCGCCAAGGACGCGCGCCTGGTCGAGGAGGCCGCCGCGCGCCGCCACCTCGACCTGCCGCTCACCCGGATGATCCGCGAGCGCCTCGACGAGGGGGCCGACGAGCACGGGGCCGAGGACGTCAGCGCCACCTACTGGATGAGCGCACCCTGAGCCGGGTTTCGCCACCGGACCAGCGGGAACACTCAGAGCATGCCCCCCACTATCAGAGAGACCTACAGCCTGCCCAAGCGCTCACCGGTGGCGGTTCGCCTGTGGCTCGTCCCCGGCGTCATCACCGTGATCGCGTTCGGACTCTGGTTTGCGCTGCCCCGCACGCCGGTCGTCGCCGGGCTACTCGTGCTCGCGGTGATCGTGGCGGTCGGGAGCGCGATCGGCCGGATCGCGACCAGCCGGCAGCTCACCGACCTTCCCCAACGCGAGCCGGTCAAGCCGCCGAGTGTGGGCGGCGACTGACCACCCCACCCGCCTGCGACGCCGGGCGGAGACCTGACCAGAAGGAGGCGATGAGCAATGGCGACCAAGAAGCAGACCGAGGCCAGCCGGCGCAACATCAAGGCGGCGCAGAAGTCGGCGAAGGAGAAACGGACACTCGCAAACCTCCCGGACAGCACGCGCCGCGAACTCGGCAAGCAGGCGGCCCGGGGTCGCCGCCGGGGCGGGGAGGCCGGCCACGCGCTCGAGGATCGCAATCGCCAGCAGCTCTACGAGGTAGCCCGCAAGGAGCAGATTCCCGGGCGCTCGAAGATGGGCAAGTGGGAGCTGATCGACGCGATTCGCGCCGCCCGGTCCTCCTCCTGACCGAGCGCGGCCGGCCGGCGTTTCCCGGCCGGCCCGGCCGGGCAGAACCGGGCCCTGATGTCCGGCGATGAGGACGCATTCGGGTCGGGCGAGCCGTTCACGGTCGGCGTCGAGGAGGAGCTCTTCCTCGTCGACCCGGTGACCGGGCGCCAGGCGAACTCGTCGAGCGCGGTCGGCCAGCGGCTCGGGCCGGTCGCCGGGAAGGTCGAGCGCGAGCTCCACGCCTGCCAGATGGAGCTCATCACCGAGGTCTGCCAGACGGTGGGCGAGGCGGTCGAGATGCTCGCCGGCCTGCGCCGGGCGGTCCTCGACACCGGGGCCGGCCTGCTCGGCTCGGGGACCCACCCGTCGGCCGCAGAGGGGGAGGCCGAGATCACCGACAAGGAGCGCTACGAGCAGATTCGCGCGTCCCTGGGCGACGCGGTGGCCACGCCGGTGGGGGGACTCCACATCCACGTCGGGATGCCGGACGCCGAGACGGCGATCCGCACGTTCAACGGCCTGCGCCGTCACCTTCCCCTCCTCCAGGCCCTGGCCGCCAACTCGCCCTTCCGGCACGCCCGCGACACGGGGCTGGCCTCGGCCCGGGAGGTCACGATCCGCGCCTGGCCGCGGTCGGGCGTCCCCCGGGCGATGCGCGACTACGACGACTTCCGGGCGGCCGCCGACCTCTTGATCCGGGCGGCCGACGTGCCCGACTACACGTGGTTCTGGTGGAAGCTCCGTCCCCACCCGCGCCTGGGGACGGTCGAGATCCGGGCGCTCGACGCCCAGGCGTCGCTCGAGGACACGGCCGGGCTGGTCGCGCTCGTCCACTGCCTGGCCCGGCACCTGGCCGAGGCGGAGCCGGAGGCCGACCCGCCGGGGGCCGTGCTCGAGGAGGCCGCCTTCCGGGCCGCCCGCTACGGGGTCCACGGTCGCCTCCCCGACGCGGAGGGGCGGTTGCGCCCGGTCGGCGAGCTGCTCGAGGAGGCGCTCGAGCTCGCGGCCCCGCACGCCGGGGAGCTCGGCTGCGCCGGTCAGCTCGAGGTCCTGCCCGGGCTGTTCGAGCGTGGGGGCGGGGCCGGTGGCCAGCGGTCGGTCCACGCGATCGCCGGCATGGAGGCGCTCCTGCGCCAGCTGACGGCCGTGACCGCCGGGGCCGGCGGCTGAGCCGGTCGCACGGGGCCCTCCGCGCGCGCCTCTACGCTCCGCCGGTGCCCCTGATCGCCCAGGTCGAACCGCTGACCACGGCCCGTGCCCTCCGGGGGCCGTTCGACTATCTGGTCCCGGCCGCGCTCGGCCCGTCGGTCGCCGTCGGGGCGCTCCTCGTCGTTCCGTTCGCCCGGCGGGAGCTCCTGGGAGTCGTGGTCGGGCTGGCCGCGGGCAGCGAGGTTCCCGCCGACCGCCTGCTCGCCCCCGTCCGCGTGATCGACCCCGGGATCCCGGCCGAGCTCGTCGAGCTGGCCGGCTGGCTGGCCGGCGAGTACTGCTCGACCCGGGCCCGGGCGCTCTCGCTCATGCTCCCGCCGGGCACCGCCGGCGGGACCCGCCCGCGCGCCCACCTCGTCGCCGCACTGAGCCCGGACGGCGCGGCCGCGCTCGGCGACCCGGCGGCCCGCCTGACCGCCGCCCAGCGCCAGCTCCTCGCGCGCCTGCGCGACGAGGGCCCGCTCCCGGCCAGCCTCGCCCGGGCCGCGCTGCGCCGACTCGAGGGCCGGGGTCTGGTCGAGCTCGCGCCGCGGGTCGTCGGTCGCCGCCCGGCCCACACGCCGATCGGGGCCCGCCGCGCCGGCCCGGCCGTGCTCGAGCCCGCCCAGGCGGTGGCGCTCCGGCACCTGGCCGAGGCGATCGCCGCCGGGGTGCCCCGCCGGTACCTCCTGCACGGCGTGACCGGCTCCGGAAAGACCGAGGTCTACATCCGGGCCGCCGCGGAGGCGCTCGACCGCGGTCGCGGGGTGATCGTCCTCGTCCCGGAGATCGGCCTGACCCCGCAGACGGTCGGGCGGTTCATCGACCGGTTCGGCGAGACCGTCGCCGTCCTGCATTCCCGTCTCGGGGCGGGCGAGCGCCACGACGAGTGGCTGCGGCTGCGCCGGGGGGAGGCCCGGATCTGCGTCGGTCCCCGGTCGGCCGTCTTCGCTCCGATCGACCGGCTCGGGCTGATCGTCGTCGACGAGGAGCATGACCCGTCCTACAAGCACGAGGGCGACCCCCGCTACGACGCCCGCCACGTCGCCGAGCGACGGGCCGAGACCCACGGGGCGGTCCTCGTCGCCGGGAGCGCCACCCCCCGGCCGGAGAGCTACCACCGGCTCGTCCACCTGCGGCTGCCCGATCGGGTCGACGGGGGCCGGCTGCCGGCGGTCGAGGTGCTCGACATGCGTGAGAAGCGGGGCGCCCTCCATCCGACGACGTTCGACGCGCTCGTCGACCTCCGCCACGACGGCGGCAAGGCGATCGTCCTCCTCAACCGGCGGGGCTGGTCGAACTTCCTCTCCTGCACCTCGTGCGGCCGGGTCTGGGGGTGCCCGGACTGCGACGTGTCGCTCGTCCTCCACCGGGCCGAGGGGTTGATCGCCTGCCACCACTGCGGCCACCGGGAGCTGGTGCCCCGGCGGTGCCCGGACTGCGGGTCGACGAGCGTGGCCCGCCACGGGACGGGGACCGAGCGCCTCGAGCACGAGCTGGCGGCGGCGCTCGGCGGCGGCGACCACCAGATCTTCCGCCTCGATGGGGACGTCGCCGCGACCAAGGGCCGGGCCGCGGCCGTCCTGCGCCGCTTCGAGCAGGCGCCGTCCGGGGTCCTGATCGGGACCCAGATGGTCGCCAAGGGGCACGACTTCGACGGGGTCGGGCTCGGGGTCGTGCTCGACGCCGACGCCACCCTCCGGTTCCCGGACTTCCGCTCGGAGGAGCGGACCTTCGCGCTCGTGGCCCAGCTCGCCGGGCGGGCCGGCCGGGGGCCGGGAGGCGCGGGCGGGCGGGTGCTCGTGCAGACCCTGGCGCCCGGGGCGCCGAGCATCGAGTTCGCGGCGCGGCACGACAGCGACGGCTTCCTCGCGGCCGAGCTCGGCCGGCGGGAGGCGCTCCGCTACCCACCGTTCGGCGAGTTGATCCGCATCGTCTGCTCATCTGAATTTTCCGGAGCGGCTCTCGCCGGGGCGCAGCGGCTCCGCGCGGAACTCGTGGTCCCGGGCGCGGCCGTGCTCGGCCCAGCGCCGCTCTTTCGCCTCCGCGGACGGGAGCGGGCCCAGCTGGTGATCAAGGGCGGCGAGCGGGCGGCGACCGTCGCCGCGGTCGGGGCGGCGGTCGCCCGCCCGCCGGGGGGCGGCGTCGCGGTCAGCGTCGACGTCGACCCCCAGTAGGCGCGGGGCGGCCGGCTACCCGGCGAACAGGCGCTCGAGCTTGTCGAGCTGGGTCCGCCAGCCATCCTCGGCCATGGCGACCATCTCGCCGGCACAGATCATGCGCGAGGTGATGACGACCTTCGTGCGGTGGTCGCCCTCCTCGATGAACTCGATCGTCGCCTCGGCCGACTCGATCATCGGACTGTCGGGGATGTCCTCGGCGAACGACAGGCGGGCCGGCGGCTCGACGAGGCCGAAGCGGCCGTCGCTCGGGTACTCCTCGCCGTCGGGGCCGACCATGGTCAGGCGCCGGACGCCGCCCGGGCGCACGTCGAACTCGATCGTCTCGCGGGGGGTGGTGAAGCATTCGGGACCCCACCAGCGGGCCACCTCGTCGGGATCGGTCCACATCTTCCAGACCAGGTCCCGAGGGGCGTCGAAGACGCGCTCGATCACGATCGTCCGCTCGGTCAATGCCGTCTGCTCAGTCATCGTCTGCCTTTCGTTGGATGTCCCGGAGGTGCAGGGCCAGGCGGTCGAGACGGCCGTCCCAGATCTCGCGGTACTGCTCGACCCAGTCCGCCACCTCGCGGAGGGGCGCACCCTCGAGGCGGGAGGGGCGCAGCTGGGCCGTGCGGCCGCGGGTGATCAGGCCCGCCCGTTCGAGCACCTTGAGGTGCTTGGAGATCGCCTGGACGGTGAACGGGAACGGCTCGGCGAGCTCGTTCACCGTGACCTCGCCGTCCCGGGCGAGCCGCGCGAGGATCGCGCGACGGGTCGGGTCGGCCAGGGCCGCAAACGTCGTGCTCAGCTCGTCGGTCGTCATCAGGTATTCACCGGAGTAGTTGATAAACCATTCGGTTGAATACTAGCGGGGGACGGATCGCGGGTCAAGAGGGTGTCGCGCGTCTCCGACGCGGATCTCGAGGCGTGGCAACACCCGCTAGGATCGAGCCGTCACCAGTCCCCGACGTGAGGAGCGATGATGTCGAGCGCGGCTGAGCGGCCGAGCATGTCCGCCGTGAAGGCCATTTCTGCGGTCACCGGCGTCGTTCTCCTCGGTGTCCTGTTCCAAGCCGTGAGCGGCGGCGTATTCGCCCGCCAGGCGAACCACGACGGTCTGATCAACGCCCACAAAGGCGTCGCCTACCTCATCGCCGCGATGGCGCTCGTCGCGCTCATCGTCGCGGTCGTGATGTGGCGCGGCAAGGTGGGCGGCAACGTCGTCGTCGCCGAGACCGCGGTCCTGTTTCTCGCCGCGGCGGCGGAGGTCGGAATCGGCCAGCAGGTAGGTGATCTCGGCGCGAGCGCCGGCCACCCCGGGGCGCTCGCGGCCCACATTCCCCTCGCGCTGATCATCTTCGGGCTGGCCGTGCACCTGTCGGCCTACGCGGCCGGCGTCCGCCGCGGCGCGCGCTAAGCCCGGAGCGGTCGCCCGGCGGCCGCGCGCCGCGGTCGCACCGTCAAGATGGGTGTCGTGATCGAGAGGACCCGTCTCAGGCTGTCGGAAGACCCTCCGAAGGGCCTCCGGGCGCTGCGCTCCGCCGCCCTGTGGCTCGGCGTCGCGGCGATCGCGATCGCGGTCTCGATCTGGGTGGCGATCCCGGCGACCACTCCCGTCGCGGTGCGGATCGTCGCCGTGGTCACGCTCGTGGCGATCAGCACGACGGCGCTCATGCTCGCCTCAGACGGCGTCGCCCGCGCGCTGGATGGACGCCTGCGCGGCTTGGCGGGACCAGTCCAGTGGCTGACGACATCTCTCGTCGTGCTGAGCGTCGTGGTGGCCGGTGGGCTTGCCCTCAGCTCATGGGCCCCCGACCAAGCCGGGGTCGGGTACGCGCTGGTCGACTTCCTCCTCGATCTTCTCGCCGGCGCTGTTCTCGGTGCCCTGGCCATCTGGCTGATCCTCGGGGTCGCTGCCGGTCTCGGACATGCGATCTGGCGGGTCCATCGCCTACTCGGCGCCCACCGTCGCGCCGACCGCTGGCAGCGATCCACCCAAGCGGGGCGCCGACCGTGGCGCGAAGCGCGACGCGGCGCAGCGGTCGGTTCGGCTGGCCTGCTGATGAGCGCCTTCTGCACCGCCCTGGTCACGACCGTCACGACCAATCACAACGGGACGGCCGACACGCCGGTTCCCCACGAGACCAGCCGGCTCCTCACCTTGTGGTTGCCGCTCCTCTTCTGGCTCGTGGGCACGGGCGGCGCCTGGCTGTTGCTCGCTCGGCGGGACCGTTCCGAGCACGAGCCGCATCGCCGCCTTCGCCACGGCATGAACGCGAGCGCCCTGTCTGTCTGCCTGGTGATCGCCGCCGCCGTGATCGCGGCTGCCGACCTCGAAGGCCACGCGCATCGCGAACTGTGGTCGGGCGCCACGGAGCCCGTGCCGACCGTCTCGATCACCGATCAGCAGGCGAGCCTGAAGTCGTCGTACCTGGCGCGGACGTTCGAGCCGGAACTGCGGCTGACCACCGCAGAGCCCTGGACGCCCACGACCGTCACCTGGTACGTGCGACAGAACCCCAGGCCGAACACCGCTCCGCCGTTCTGCGACGCTCACGCACCTGGGCGGCCGCCGCCCGGCTGCTACGAGATCACGTCGTCCTGCGACGTCGCGGACCCGGGACCGTGCGCGATCAGCGGGGCCGACGACCGAGCCCTCTATTACCGCTACGTCGATCGCGGAAACGCGAGTCCGAAGGACCGCTCCCCGTCGGCCGGCGGCGGGGCCTGGACGGTGATCCAGTACTGGGTCTTCTACAACTACGACTCCCTTCACACCTGGGCGATCACCCAGTGGCATCAATCCGACTGGGAGCAGGTGTCGGTGCTCGTGCACCGGACCGGGAGCGTCGTTCGTCCCGTCGAGGTGGCGTTCAGCGAGCACTGCTATGGCGCTCGGCTGCCCGCGGAGCGGGTGCGCTGGGCCAATGGCAGCCACCCGATCGTCTACGTCGCGCGCGGATCGCACGCCAACTACCCGCGCCCGGTGAGCGTGCCGGTGCGCGAATTGCGTTGCAGTCTCGGCGTGACGCCGCGCTACCTCGGCGTCGCCGGTCTCTTCTTCTCCCCGGCACTCGACGGTTCGCGGCTCGAGATCCCCCTGGCCTACCTCGGCGGGGTCCGCGACCTGGCCGATGGCGCCCGACCGGTACCGCGCCTGCGGCTCATATCGCTCGCCACCGCCGAGCCGATCCTCTCGTTCTCCGGCACCTGGGGCCTCGAGAACAACCTCAGCCCGTTCGGGATCTTCCGACATCGGATCTCGCCCGGGCCGCGCGCTCCTCCGGCGCAGGGTGCGTGGGGCACCCCGTTCAGGAGCATGCTCTGCAACCCCGGATGGCTGAGCAGGCAGGCGGTCCCACGCACCGAGACCGCTTGGGTATGCGGCGCGAACCGATCATGACACGTGACACTCCGTCATCGACGCCTGTCGGACCGGCCCCGGATCCGGAATACGCGGTCAAGACATGGGTCTACCTCCGGCTGGCCCTGATCGCGCTCGTAGTGGGGCTCGCCGTGTCGATCCTGTTCGAGCTGGGGAAGCCTCGTGGCTGCGTGGAGCCGTCGATCAGCGCCTACTTCTACACGCCCGTCCACAGCTACTTCGTCGGGACGCTCATCGGCATGGCGGTCTGCCTCGTGTGCCTGCGGGGGAGCACCGGCACCGAGGATGTCCTCCTCAACCTCGCCGGCATGTTCGCACCGATCGTCGGATTCGTCCCAACGCCGAAACCGGCTACGTGCGGCTCGTTCCGCGAAGCCGTAGACGGTCTCGACGTGAACGTCGCCAACAACGTCTTCGCCCTGCTCGCGCTCGGAGCGCTCGCCCTCGTGGCCGCCGGCGTCCTCACCTGGCGGAGCGACCGGACGCGACCCGGTCTCATCTCCTACGCAGCCGCCGTGATCTTCTGGGTCGTAACCACGCTCGTGTTCGCGTTGGCACGTTGCTTCTTCCTGGGAAACGCCCACTACGCGGCCGCCGTCCTCCTGTTCGTCTCCATCTTTGCCGTGGCCGTGAACAACGCCTACGACTACAAGTGGAAAGGCGTCGGGGACTCGCTGAAGAACCGCTACATGGCCATCGCCGGCTTGATGGTCCTGGCTGCCGTGCTCGCCGGCGCTGCGGCGATCGCCGGCTGGCCGTACGTGCTGATTGCCATCGAGACGGCCTTCATCGTCCTGTTCGGCCTGTTCTGGGGCGTTCAGACGTGGGAGCTGCGCACGGCCGGGCTGCGGGTGGCGGATCCGGGCCGCCGCTGACCGGCCGACGGGCGCCTCCGCAGGGACCCCGTCGACGCGCCTGGACGCAGCGCCTCGCGCCCTAGGCTGGAGTCCGATGGCCACTCCGCTTCCCGCGGCGGTTCGCTCGCCATCGGGCGCACGACGCCAGCGTCAGACGCACAGAGTGGATGCACTACCCAGGAGGCGGGGTCACGGACGCGACCATCGAATCCGGGCCTTTTCGGATCGGGTCGGTGTGTGACGAAGCGCACACACGCTATAGGCCAGATGACCGATGACCGGTGGCCTTGGTCCTCGTAGCGTGGGCGCACAACCCACGGACCCCGCGGTCCACGACCAAGGAGCAGTCATGTTCGCCATCTCCCGCAAGCCCAGCCGGATCCTCGCCGTCGCGCTCGCCACCGGATCGCTCGGGGC